>NZ_JBBOZP010000001.1:0-7500 GCF_038008665.1 Bacillus sp. FSL R10-2201
TTGGAAAATATCTCTGATTTATGGAATAGTGCCTTAAAAGAATTAGAAAAAAAGGTAAGCAAGCCAAGTTATGAAACCTGGTTAAAATCAACAACTGCTCATAACTTAAAAAAAGATGTATTAACTATTACAGCTCCAAATGAATTCGCTCGTGACTGGCTAGAATCTCATTATTCGGAACTAATCTCCGAAACACTTTATGATTTAACAGGGGCAAAACTAGCTATTCGTTTTATCATTCCCCAAAGTCAGGCAGAAGAGGATATAGATCTCCCTTCTGTTAAGCAAAAACACGCACATGATGAGTCTAATCACTTACCACAGAGTATGTTAAACCCAAAATATACATTTGATACATTTGTTATTGGCTCTGGTAATCGTTTTGCACATGCTGCTTCTTTAGCTGTAGCTGAAGCACCAGCTAAAGCCTATAATCCGCTCTTTATTTACGGGGGCGTTGGACTTGGAAAAACACATTTAATGCACGCAATTGGGCATTATGTAATTGAACACAACCCAAATGCAAAAGTTGTATATTTATCATCTGAAAAATTTACAAATGAATTTATTAATTCAATTCGTGATAATAAAGCTGTCGATTTTCGTAATAAATATCGTAATGTAGATGTCTTATTGATAGATGATATTCAATTTCTTGCTGGAAAAGAACAAACACAGGAAGAGTTTTTCCATACATTTAATGCGTTACATGAAGAAAGTAAACAAATTGTGATTTCAAGCGATAGACCACCAAAAGAAATCCCAACTTTAGAAGATCGCCTTCGTTCTCGCTTTGAATGGGGGTTAATTACGGACATTACGCCACCAGATTTAGAAACTAGAATCGCAATTTTACGTAAAAAAGCAAAAGCAGAAGGTCTTGATATACCAAATGAAGTTATGCTTTATATCGCAAATCAAATCGATTCAAATATTCGTGAACTAGAGGGTGCACTTATTCGAGTTGTAGCTTATTCATCTTTAATTAATAAAGATATGAATGCTGATTTAGCGGCTGAAGCGCTTAAAAATATTATTCCAAACTCTATACCTAGAATTATTTCTATTTCTGATATTCAAAAGGCTGTTGGGGGCGTCTATCAAGTAAAATTAGAAGATTTCAAAGCAAAAAAACGGACAAAATCCGTTGCATTCCCTCGCCAAATTGCGATGTATTTATCACGTGAACTTACGGACTCATCTTTGCCAAAAATAGGTGAAGAATTTGGTGGCCGCGATCATACAACAGTAATCCATGCTCACGAAAAAATTTCGAAGCTATTAAAAACGGATACTCAATTACAAAAACACGTTGAAGAAGTTAAGGATATTTTAAAATAGTAGTAGCTGAATAGTGTGAATAACTTAGCTTATTTTACGCACAGTCTATCCACATGTAGATAGACTGTTTTTACATCTTTAAACAGGGTTATCCACATATCCACAAGCCCTATTACTATTACTACTACTTTTTTATCTTTATTAAATAAATAAAATCTTATACTTACCGGAGGTTTTTCGTTATGCGTTTTACAATACAAAAAGACTATCTTGTAAGAAGTGTACAAGATGTAATGAAGGCAGTTTCTTCTCGTACAACAATTCCAATTCTTACAGGGATTAAAGTTGTAGCAACTGAAGAAGGAGTTACTTTAACAGGTAGTGATGCAGACATCTCTATCGAATCATTTATCCCAGTCGAAGATGCTGGAAAAGAAATTGTGGAAATTAAACAATCAGGAAGTATTATTTTACAAGCAAAATATTTTAGTGAGATCGTAAAAAAATTACCTAAAGAAACTGTCGAAATTTCTGTGGAAAATCATTTTATGACAAAAATAAAATCTGGAAAATCAGAGTTCAACTTAAATGGTTTAGATGCTGCTGAATATCCGTTATTACCACAAATCGAAGAACATCATGTATTTAAGATTCCAACAGATTTACTAAAGCACATGATTCGTCAAACAGTATTTGCAGTTTCAAGTTCTGAAACAAGACCGATCTTGACAGGTGTAAACTGGAAGGTATATAACAGCGAGCTAACTTGCATTGCAACAGATAGTCACAGACTAGCACTTCGTAAAGCAAAAATCGAAGGGTATAATATTGCCGATGAATTTCAAGCGAATGTCGTTATTCCTGGTAAGAGCTTAAGTGAATTAAGTAAAATTCTAGATGAATCCGAAGAAATGGTAGATATCGTTATTACGGAGTATCAAGTATTATTCCGTACAAAACATTTATTATTCTTCTCAAGATTATTAGAAGGAAATTATCCAGATACAACGCGTTTAATTCCAGCTGAAAGTAAAACTGATATATTTGTAAATACAAAAGAATTTTTACAAGCGATTGATCGTGCGTCGCTGTTAGCAAGAGATGGTCGTAACAACGTTGTTAAATTATCGACATTAGAACAACAGATGTTAGAGATTTCTTCGAATGCACCAGAAATCGGAAAAGTAGTAGAAGAGGTTCAATGTGAAAATGTAGATGGAGAAGAATTAAAAATATCTTTTAGTGCAAAATATATGATGGACGCATTAAAGGCTTTAGATAGTACAGAAATTAAAGTTAGTTTTACTGGAGCAATGAGACCGTTTTTAATTCGCACAGTAAATGATAATTCCATTATCCAATTAATTTTACCAGTCCGTACTTACTAAGTAAGGATTAAGGGTTGCTAGTGTAAAGGTACTAGTGACCCTTATTTGATTTGTGGGGTATTACTTTCCTAATGCTAGTTTATTTAGTACAATGAAAGAATGAACACTTTCAGAAAGTGAGCGATTTTATGAAACTTATTAAGATTTCAACAGAATACATTACACTAGGACAATTTTTAAAGTTAGCTGATGTAATTGATACAGGTGGCGCTGTGAAATGGTTCTTACAAGAATATGAAGTATACGTGAATCAAGAACTTGAAAATAGAAGAGGCCGAAAGTTATATGCAAATGATATTGTTGAAATTCCGGGAAGCGGAACTTTCCAAGTTCAGGCATAAAGGGGGATCCCTTTGTTTATTACAGAAATACAATTAAAAAACTATCGCAATTATGAGCATTTAGAGCTTTCCTTTGAGGATAAAGTCAATGTAATTATTGGTGAAAATGCGCAAGGGAAAACGAATCTGATGGAAGCTATTTATGTATTGGCGATGGCGAAATCTCATAGAACTTCGAACGATCGTGAACTCATTCGTTGGGATGAGGATTATGGTAATATAAAAGGTAGATTACAAAGGCGAAATAGTTCAGTATCCTTAGAATTAAATATTTCAAAAAAAGGTAAAAAGGCAAAGTTAAATCAGTTAGAACAACAAAAATTGAGCCAGTATATTGGTGAAATGAATGTTGTTATGTTTGCCCCAGAAGATTTAAATCTTGTAAAAGGAAGCCCTCAAGTACGAAGACGCTTTTTGGATATGGAACTTGGACAAATAGCTCCGGTCTATTTGTATGAATTAAGTCAATATCAAAAGGTACTCACGCAACGAAATCATTTACTTAAGAAGATGCAAGGGAATAGTAAAAATGAGGAAACGATGTTGGATGTATTTACACTTCAACTTATTGAGCATGGTGCAAAAATTTTGCGAAAACGTTTTGAGTTTTTGCATTTACTACAAGAATGGGCTGCTCCAATTCATCGCGGAATTAGCAGGGGATTAGAGGAGTTAGAAATCGTTTATAAACCAAGTGTAGATGTATCAGAATCAATGGATTTGTCGAAAATAAAGGAAGTATACTATGAAAGTTTTCAATCTGTGAAACAACGTGAAATTTTTCGGGGTACAACTTTACTTGGTCCTCATCGTGATGATTTACAATTCTTCGTTAATAGTAAAAATGTTCAAGTCTTTGGTTCACAAGGACAACAACGAACAACCGCACTATCCCTAAAATTGGCTGAAATTGAATTGATATACTCAGAGGTTAAGGAATATCCAATTCTTTTACTAGATGATGTGTTATCAGAATTAGATGATTATCGTCAATCGCATCTGCTAAATACAATTCAAGGAAAAGTACAAACCTTTGTGACAACGACGAGTGTCGAGGGAATTGAACACGAAACATTGAAAGAAGCGAAAACAATTCATGTAACGAACGGCACGGTAGATTGTGAAATAGACAGAAAATAATTTCTGTTTAAATGGAAAAGTAGGTGATCTTTGTGTCAATGGAACAAAAGCAAATGCAGGAAAATGCATATGATGAAAGTCAGATTCAGGTGTTAGAAGGACTGGAGGCAGTTCGAAAGCGTCCTGGTATGTATATTGGTTCTACAAGTGGAAAAGGTCTTCATCACCTCGTGTGGGAAATTGTTGATAACAGTATTGATGAAGCTTTAGCAGGATATTGTGATGAAATTAATGTCAGTATTGAAGAAGATAATAGTATTGTTGTAACAGATGATGGTCGTGGTATCCCTGTTGGTATACAAGAAAAAATGGGACGTCCTGCTGTAGAAGTTATTATGACGGTACTCCATGCCGGTGGTAAATTTGGCGGTGGTGGTTATAAAGTTTCTGGTGGTTTGCATGGTGTAGGTGCATCTGTTGTAAATGCTTTATCAACAGAATTAGAGGTATTTGTACATCGAGATGGAAAAATACACTATCAAAAATATGAACGCGGGGTCCCGGCTGCGGATTTAAAAGTAATAGGTGAAACTGATCGTACAGGAACGATCACACGCTTTAAGCCAGATTCAGAAATTTTTACAGAGACGACAGAATACGAATTTGATACATTAGCGACTCGTATGCGTGAGTTGGCGTTTTTAAATCGTAATATTAAATTAACAATTGAAGATAAGCGTGAACATAAGCAAAAGAAAGAATTCCATTATGAAGGTGGAATTAAATCATATGTTGAACATTTAAATCGTTCAAAACAACCGATTCATGAAGAACCTGTATATGTTGACGGTTCAAAAGATGGGATTCAGGTTGAGGTTGCTCTTCAATATAACGAAGGCTATACAAATCATATTTATTCATTTACAAATAATATTCATACGTATGAAGGCGGTACACATGAGGTAGGTTTTAAGACTGCTCTAACACGTGTAATTAACGATTATGGTCGTAAAAATAATATTTTAAAAGATGCGGATAGTAATTTAACTGGTGAAGATGTTCGTGAAGGCTTAACAGCAATCGTGTCAATTAAGCATCCAAATCCACAATTTGAAGGACAAACAAAGACGAAACTTGGAAATAGTGAAGCGAGAACGATTACAGAGTCTGTATTCTCAGAGGCGTTTGAAAAGTTCTTACTAGAAAACCCTAATGTTGCACGTAAAATTATAGATAAAGGGACTATGGCAGCGCGTGCACGTGTAGCGGCTAAAAAGGCTCGTGAACTAACGCGCCGAAAGAGTGCTCTAGAAGTTTCAAGTTTACCAGGGAAGCTAGCTGATTGTTCTTCTAAAGATCCAGCAATTAGCGAAATTTATATCGTGGAGGGTGACTCTGCGGGCGGATCTGCAAAACAAGGACGCGATCGTCATTTTCAAGCGATTTTACCACTGAAGGGTAAAATTATTAACGTTGAAAAGGCACGTTTAGATAAGATTTTATCAAATGATGAAGTTCGTACAATTATTACAGCAATTGGTACAAATATTGGTGGGGATTTTGCTATTGAAAAAGCTCGCTATCATAAAGTTATTATTATGACAGATGCCGATGTTGATGGTGCACATATTCGTACCCTATTATTAACGTTCTTCTATCGTTATATGCGTCAAATCATTGAGTGTGGATATATATATATCGCACAGCCACCGTTGTTTAAAGTACAACAAGGTAAAAAAATTCAATATGCTTATAACAATAAAGAACTTGAAAAAATACTAGCTGAATTACCAGCTCAACCTAAGCCCGGGATTCAGCGTTATAAAGGTCTAGGGGAAATGAATCCAACTCAGCTGTGGGAGACGACAATGGACCCAGAAGTACGTTCGTTACTTCAAGTTTCCCTTCAAGATGCAATTGAAGCGGATGAAACATTTGAAATTTTGATGGGTGATAAAGTAGAGCCGCGTCGTAACTTTATCCAAGAAAATGCAAAATACGTGAAAAACCTTGATATTTAAGTGAGTAATGACAGGAATCTAAGTATTCCTGTCTTCTACATATAAATCAATGTATGTGTAACGGAAATGTAAGAGGAGGTGCTCGTTGATGTCAGACAATCAACAACAAGCACGAATTCGAGAAATTAATATTAGTCATGAAATGCGTACCTCATTTTTAGATTACGCAATGAGTGTTATCGTGTCTCGTGCATTACCAGATGTTCGTGATGGATTAAAACCAGTTCATCGTAGGGTTTTATATGCGATGAATGATTTAGGAATTACAGCTGATAAAGCATATAAGAAGTCGGCGCGTATTGTCGGCGAAGTAATTGGTAAGTATCACCCGCACGGTGATTCAGCTGTTTATGAAACAATGGTACGTATGGCACAAGATTTTAGTCAACGTTACATGCTTGTTGATGGACATGGTAATTTCGGTTCTGTTGATGGAGATTCAGCGGCAGCAATGCGTTATACAGAAGCAAGAATGTCTAAGATTTCTATGGAATTAATACGCGATATTACAAAGAATACAATTGATTATCAAGATAACTACGATGGTTCTGAAAGAGAGCCAGTTGTATTACCAGCGCGTTTCCCTAACTTATTAGTCAATGGTACGACGGGTATTGCGGTTGGTATGGCAACAAACATTCCACCGCATCAACTTGGAGAAGTAATTGATGGTGTGTTGGCATTAAGTCATAACCCTGATATCACTATCGCGGAATTAATGGAATATATTCCTGGGCCAGACTTCCCAACTTCAGGTTTAATCTTAGGGCGAAGTGGAATTCGAAGAGCTTACGAAACAGGTCGCGGTTCTATTATACTTCGTGCTAAAGTTGAAATTGAAGAGAAAGCAAATGGTAAACAAACTATTATCGTAACAGAACTACCTTATCAAGTTAATAAGGCGCGATTAATTGAAAAGATCGCAGAACTAGTTCGTGATAAGAAAATTGAAGGTATTACAGATTTACGTGATGAATCAGATCGAAATGGTATGCGTATTGTTATGGAAGTACGTCGTGATGCCAATGCCAATGTACTATTAAATAATCTATATAAACATACAGCACTCCAAACAAGTTTCGGTATTAATATGTTGTCTCTTGTAAATGGAGAGCCACAAGTCTTAAATTTAAAACAAAATCTATATTATTATTTAGAGCATCAAAAGGTAGTGATTCGTAGACGTACTGCTTATGAATTAGAGAAAGCAGAAGCGCGTGCTCATATTTTAGAAGGCTTACGAATTGCTTTAGATCATCTTGATGAAGTTATTACTTTAATCCGTAGTTCAAAAACAGCTGATATTGCAAAACAAGGTTTAATGGAACGTTTCGGCTTAAGTGAGAAACAAGCGCAAGCGATTTTAGATATGCGTTTGCAACGTTTAAC
>NZ_JBBOZP010000001.1:12500-27500 GCF_038008665.1 Bacillus sp. FSL R10-2201
CGACACAGGTAGGCGAGGAGAGAATCCTAAGGTGTGCGAGAGAACTCTGGTTAAGGAACTCGGCAAAATGACCCCGTAACTTCGGGAGAAGGGGTGCTTTCTTAACGGAAAGCCGCAGTGAATAGGCCCAAGCGACTGTTTAGCAAAAACACAGGTCTCTGCGAAGCCGTAAGGCGAAGTATAGGGGCTGACACCTGCCCGGTGCTGGAAGGTTAAGGAGAGGGGTTAGCGTAAGCGAAGCTCTGAACTGAAGCCCCAGTAAACGGCGGCCGTAACTATAACGGTCCTAAGGTAGCGAAATTCCTTGTCGGGTAAGTTCCGACCCGCACGAAAGGTGTAACGATTTGGGCACTGTCTCAACCAGAGACTCGGTGAAATTATAGTACCTGTGAAGATGCAGGTTACCCGCGACAGGACGGAAAGACCCCGTGGAGCTTTACTGTAGCCTGATATTGAATTTTGGTACAGTTTGTACAGGATAGGCGGGAGCCATTGAAACCGGAGCGCTAGCTTCGGTGGAGGCGCTGGTGGGATACCGCCCTGACTGTATTGAAATTCTAACCTACGGGTCTCATCGACCCGGGAGACAGTGTCAGGTGGGCAGTTTGACTGGGGCGGTCGCCTCCTAAAGTGTAACGGAGGCGCCCAAAGGTTCCCTCAGAATGGTTGGAAATCATTCGTAGAGTGCAAAGGCATAAGGGAGCTTGACTGCGAGACCTACAAGTCGAGCAGGGACGAAAGTCGGGCTTAGTGATCCGGTGGTTCCGCATGGAAGGGCCATCGCTCAACGGATAAAAGCTACCCCGGGGATAACAGGCTTATCTCCCCCAAGAGTCCACATCGACGGGGAGGTTTGGCACCTCGATGTCGGCTCATCGCATCCTGGGGCTGTAGTCGGTCCCAAGGGTTGGGCTGTTCGCCCATTAAAGCGGTACGCGAGCTGGGTTCAGAACGTCGTGAGACAGTTCGGTCCCTATCCGTCGTGGGCGCAGGAAATTTGAGAGGAGCTGTCCTTAGTACGAGAGGACCGGGATGGACGCACCGCTGGTGTACCAGTTGTTCTGCCAAGGGCATAGCTGGGTAGCTATGTGCGGAAGGGATAAGTGCTGAAAGCATCTAAGCATGAAGCCCCCCTCAAGATGAGATTTCCCATAGCGTAAGCTAGTAAGATCCCTGAAAGATGATCAGGTTGATAGGTTCGAGGTGGAAGCATGGTGACATGTGGAGCTGACGAATACTAATAGATCGAGGACTTAACCATATAATATGAAGCAAATGTTATCTAGTTTTGAAGGAATATACCTTCATAGTTTGGTGATGATGGCAGAGAGGTCACACCCGTTCCCATACCGAACACGGAAGTTAAGCTCTCTAGCGCCGATGGTAGTTGGGACCTTGTCCCTGTGAGAGTAGGACGTCGCCAAGCAAGATAAAAACACAAGTCTTTTGACTTGTGTTTTTTTTATTTCCCATGAAATAGGTTGGATTCCGTTAATAAAAATGCTGAAATATAGTAAGGGATTTTTTGAGCAGAAATATTGAGAAACTGATAAATAAATGGATAATCTTCAGATCCATAGCTTCCAAGTAAGTCATACCACCAATCTGTTTCATACCTCGAAATCATGCTTAAATTATAGAGCAATAAATAATGAACAAGGAGCTCAGGCAACACTGGCTTAGAGTTTCTAGGGTCGTTCGTAAGTGGTAAATAATAAGTGTCAGCAAGATACTCGTAGTATAAAGGTGTGCTATACATAGGATTCCATGATTGAATAGGTGCTGAAAAAAACACATTTAATTCATTATTTTTCTCAGGTACGTGTTGTATTGATAAATGCTTACAAGCTGTTTCGATGTAACGAGAAAATCTCTCTTTAGTCATATGTAGTCGATCTAGTATGTTGACTGAAAAGGAGAGCTCATTTTTATTTGTTGAATCGATTTTATATAATGTTGTTCCTTTTTGACTATAGCGAAATAAATGTTGTAACTCAGGGATTTTTCCCATTAGCTCTAACATATTAAACTTTTCTGTTTCCAAGTGTTTCATGTGAAACAGTTGTTCTGCAGCGTGAGTAAATAGTCCGTTTTTCTGTATTTTCACCTCATCTTCTAAAAATTGATATCCTTGTTTTTTTCGTTTACGGGTTGTCACTCCATGTGCTAAAACGGTTGTTGATTCTGGATAGTTTGGATTAATAGTTAATAAACAAGCTTTAAAAAGTTGCCCCATTCCATAAAATAACAGCATTGGCTGAATGGAAAATGGTGCTGTTTTATATAATTCATAATAATTTTTACCGTGTTCTAAGTAATAAATAAATGGATAACAATTTTCAAAACTTTTTTTTTCGGCATCCTGAATCGAGGATTTTTCATAACAACGGGCAAGATAACGTTGTACATTTTGAGATGAAAAGAAGAAACTTAATTGCTGCCAAGTACAATGTGTTTGATGCATATATTACGCTCCTTTTATTGTCTAAAAATTCTAACATATATATACGTCCTTGACAGTATTTTAACCAATTGATAAGCTACTAATAATAATTTCTGGTATCATGGGGGGAACAATTATGTGGGAATCTAAATTTGTTAAAGAAGGTTTGACTTTTGATGATGTATTACTTGTACCAGCGAGGTCAGATATATTACCAAGAGAAGTAAGTGTTAAAACAGTTTTATCTGAAAGCTTACAGTTAAACATCCCGTTAATTAGTGCAGGAATGGATACAGTAACAGAAGCTGACATGGCTATTGCAATGGCTCGCCAAGGCGGTTTAGGAATTATTCATAAGAATATGTCTATTGAACAACAGGCAGAGCAAGTTGATAAAGTAAAGCGCTCTGAAAGCGGCGTTATTTCAGATCCTTTCTTCTTAACTCCAGAACATCAAGTATATGATGCAGAACATCTTATGGGAAAATATCGTATCTCAGGTGTACCAGTTGTAAATAATTTAGATGAGCGAAAATTAGTTGGTATTATTACAAACCGTGATATGCGTTTCATCCAAGACTACTCAATCAAAATTTCTGACGTAATGACAAAAGAACAGTTAATTACAGCTCCAGTTGGTACTACACTGGAAGAAGCTGAAAAGATCCTACAAAAGTATAAAATTGAAAAGCTCCCTCTTGTTGATAATAACGGTGTATTACAAGGGCTTATTACAATAAAAGATATTGAAAAAGTAATTGAATTCCCAAACTCTGCTAAAGATAAGCAAGGACGCTTATTAGTTGGAGCAGCTGTTGGTGTAACGGCTGATGCTATGCTTCGTATCGATGCATTAGTAAAAGCTAGCGTAGATGCAATTGTACTTGATACAGCTCATGGGCATTCTAAAGGTGTTATTGAAAAGGTAAAAGAAGTTCGTGCGAAATATCCAGCACTAAATATTATCGCTGGAAATGTTGCTACAGCTGAAGCAACGAAAGCATTAATTGAGGCTGGTGCAAACGTAGTTAAAGTTGGTATTGGACCAGGTTCTATTTGTACAACGCGTGTTGTAGCTGGTGTTGGTGTACCACAATTAACAGCAGTTTATGATTGTGCAACAGAAGCTCGTAAACACGGTATTCCAGTTATTGCTGATGGCGGTGTTAAGTACTCTGGTGATATGGTTAAAGCTTTAGCAGCAGGAGCACACGTTGTTATGCTAGGTAGTATGTTTGCTGGCGTTGCTGAAAGCCCTGGAGAAACTGAAATTTACCAAGGTCGCCAATTTAAAGTATATCGTGGTATGGGTTCTGTTGGAGCGATGGAAAAAGGAAGTAAAGATCGTTACTTCCAAGAAGGAAACAAAAAACTTGTTCCTGAAGGTATTGAAGGACGCGTACCATATAAAGGACCTTTAGCAGATACAGTTCATCAATTAGTTGGTGGATTACGTGCAGGTATGGGATATTGCGGAGCGCAGAATTTAGAATTCTTACGTGAGAATGCACAGTTCATTCGTATGTCAGGTGCAGGTTTACGTGAAAGCCATCCTCATCACGTACAGATTACAAAAGAGGCTCCAAACTACTCATTATAATGTCTTATATACAAATAGACAGAGATTTGATATCTCTGTCTATTTTTTTTTGATTATGTTAGAATAACGGTTATGTGAGTACATAGATATTGGGGGTAGCAAAAGTGAAAGGTATGTTTTGCAAAAGATTCATTGCGTTGGTAACAGTGCTTACAATAGCTTGTAGCATGCTTGTACCATATAGCAATGCATCAGCAGAAACAGGAGCCGCTTTAAACATTGAAGCAGGTGCGGCAATTTTAGTAGAAGCGAATTCTGGGAAGATTTTATATCAAAAAAATGCAGATGAGTTATTATCAATTGCTAGTATGACAAAAATGATGAGTGAATACCTAGTGAACGAGGCTATTGCGAAAGGGAAACTAAAATGGGATCAAAAAGTTAAGGTTTCCGAATATGCTTATAACATTTCGCAAGATCGTTCATTATCGAACGTGCCTCTACGAAATGGTGAATCTTATACAGTAAAAGAGCTATACGAAGCAATGGCAATTTATTCTGCTAATGGTGCAACGATAGCGTTAGCTGAAGCAGTTGCTGGAAAAGAAGTAGACTTTGTAAAAATGATGAATGATAAATCGAAAGAGTTAGGATTAAAAAATTATAAGTTTGTAAATTCTACGGGCTTAACGAACAAAGATTTAAAAGGACACCATCCTGAAGGGACAACTCCAGATGAAGAAAATAAAATGTCTGCGAGAGATGTAGCAATTTTAGCACAACGTCTTATTCAAGATTTCCCTAAAACATTAGACATAGCAAAAATTTCAAAAAAAGTATTCCGTGAAGGTACTCCGGATCGGATCGAAATGCCTAACTGGAACTGGATGTTAAAAGGGTTAATTAAGGAATACGAAGGCGTAGATGGTCTGAAAACAGGATCAACTCCAGAAGCAGGAGATTGTTTCACTGGTACGATTGAAAGAAATGGTATGCGTTTCATTTCTGTAGTTATTAAAACAAAATCTCACACGGCAAGATTTGATGAGACAAAGAAATTATATGATTATGGCTTTGCTAACTTTGAAATGAAGAAAATGTATGAAAAAGGTTCTTCGGTTAAAGGAAAAGAAACAGTAAGAGTTGAAAATGCGAAAGATAAAGATGTAGCAGTTCAAACGAAGCAAGCTGTTTCACTTCCGGTGCCAAAGGGAAGTAAAGACGTTTATAAAACAGAATTTAAAGAAGGAAATAAGGGACAAGAGGCACCTATGAAAAAGGGAGTTACACTTGGCCAAATGGTTGTAACGTCTAAAGATAGTAATGCTCCTGGATTTTTATCAGGAAAATCATTACAAGTAGACCTTATAACAAAATCTGAAGTAGAAGAGGCAGGCTGGTTCACACGTTCTATGCGCGGAATTGGTTCTTTCTTTAGTGGTATGTGGAATAGTGCTGTTGATACAGTAAAAGGTTGGTTTTAAAAGCTCCTCATTGTAGGAGCTTTTTCTTATTCCTATTTTTCATACCGACTTTATGAAAAAGTAGTGGACAAGCATCAGATAGTTAGTGGTAGAATGTAAGAGTATTCTTAATTTTCTTCTTTAACGGGGGAAAGCAATTCACCTAGGGGGGTTTTTGTACATGACAAATGTAACAGGGACAGAACGTGTAAAACGTGGAATGGCAGAAATGCAAAAAGGCGGCGTTATTATGGACGTAGTTAACGCCGAGCAAGCAAGGATTGCAGAAGAGGCAGGTGCAGTTGCTGTTATGGCATTAGAGCGTGTACCTGCAGATATTCGTGCAGCAGGTGGCGTTTCTCGTATGGCAGATCCAACAATTGTTGAAGAAGTTATGGGTGCTGTATCAATTCCGGTTATGGCAAAATGTCGTATCGGTCACCTTGTAGAAGCACGTGTATTAGAATCATTAGGGGTAGACTATATCGATGAGAGTGAAGTATTGACTCCTGCTGATGAAGTATACCATTTAAATAAACGTGATTACACAGTTCCGTTTGTATGTGGTTGCCGCGATATCGGAGAAGCTGCACGTCGTATTGCAGAAGGTGCAGCTATGCTTCGTACAAAAGGTGAACCTGGAACAGGAAACATTGTAGAGGCAGTGCGTCATATGCGCCAAGTCAATGCAGAAATCCGTCAAGTTGCAAGTCTACGTGAAGATGAGTTAATGACATATGCAAAAAATACTGGTGCTCCTTATGAAGTACTACTTGAAATTAAACGCCTTGGTCGCCTGCCAGTTGTAAACTTTGCAGCAGGTGGTGTAGCAACACCAGCAGATGCAGCGTTAATGATGCAACTTGGTGCTGATGGTGTATTTGTTGGATCTGGTATCTTCAAATCAGAGAACCCAGAGAAATTTGCACGTGCAATCGTTGAAGCAACGACTCATTATGAAGATTACGAACTAATTGCAAGCCTTTCTAAAGGATTAGGTAATGCAATGAAAGGTATCGAAATTTCAACGTTATTACCAGAACAACGCATGCAAGAGCGTGGATGGTAATTAAAGGAGATCTTTAAAATGGTGAAAATCGGTGTACTAGGTCTTCAAGGTGCAGTTCGTGAGCATGTAAAATCAGTTGAGGCAAGTGGTGCAGAAGCTGTTGTTGTAAAGCGTGTAGAGCAACTTGAAGAGATTGATGGTCTTATTTTACCAGGCGGTGAAAGTACAACAATGCGCCGTCTTATTGATAAGTATGCTTTCATGGAGCCTCTTCGTACATTTGCGAAGTCTGGTAAACCAATGTTTGGTACATGTGCAGGAATGATTCTTCTTGCGAAAACACTTATTGGCTATGAAGAAGCACATATTGGTGTTATGGATATTACGGTTGAGCGCAATGCGTTCGGACGCCAAAAAGATAGTTTTGAAGCTGCACTTTCAATGAAAGGTGTGGGAGAAGACTTTGTTGGTGTATTTATCCGTGCTCCGTATGTTGTAAATGTAGCTGATGATGTTGAAGTACTTTCTATGCATGGCGAGCGAATGGTAGCGGTAAGGCAAGGGCCGTTTTTAGCTGCTTCTTTCCATCCGGAATTAACGGATGATCATCGTGTAACAGCATACTTTGTAGAAATGGTAAAAGAAGCGAAAATGAAAAAAGTTGTATAAGTAACTTGCAACTTGTATAAGATTATAGTAAATTGATGATAACAATTTTATAAAATAAGCGTGTTGATAGGAAGTAGTAACAAATGTTGTTTCTTATAGAGAGTCGATGGTTGGTGGAAATCGATAGAAACAGTTTGTGAATCCATCCTGGAATGGAATGTGGAATATCTTTTGATTAGTAAACATTCCCGGTGAAGAGCCGTTATTTCTACTTGAGAGGAAAGCGGTAATGCTTTCAACTAGGGTGGCAACGCGGGTTAACTCCCGTCCCTTTGTATAGGGACGGGAGTTTTTTGTGTTTTATAAAATAAAAGGAGGAGTATATAATGCTTGATATTAAATTTTTACGTACGAATTTTGAAGAAGTAAAAGCAAAATTACAGCATAGAGGCGAAGATTTAACGGATTTTGGTCGCTTTGAAGAACTTGATACGAGAAGAAGAGAGCTACTTGTTCAAACAGAAGAATTAAAAAGTAAACGTAACGAAGTATCTCAACAAATTTCAGTATTAAAGCGTGAAAAGAAAGATGCGGAAGCTCTAATTCTAGAAATGCGTGAAGTTGGGGAAAAAGTAAAAGATCTTGATAATGAGCTTCGTACAGTTGAAGAAGATTTAGAAAGATTAATGCTATCTATCCCAAATATCCCTCATGAATCTGCTCCAATAGGTGAAACAGAGGATGATAACGTAGTAGCACGTACTTGGGGAGAAGTGAAAGAATTTACTTATGAGCCAAAACCACATTGGGACCTTGCTACTGATTTAGGGATTTTAGATTTTGAACGTGCTGGGAAAGTAACAGGAAGCCGATTTGTATTTTACAAAGGTGCTGGTGCAAGATTAGAACGTGCTTTGATTAGCTTTATGCTTGACCTTCATACTGATGAGCATGGATATGAGGAAGTATTGCCTCCTTATATGGTAAACCGTGCAAGTATGACAGGAACAGGACAACTTCCGAAGTTTGAAGAAGATGCATTCCGTATTGAAAGTGAAGATTATTTCCTAATCCCAACAGCTGAAGTACCTGTAACGAATATGCATCGTGATGAGATTGTGAGTAAAGAGCAATTGCCGATACGATATGCTGCGTTTAGCTCATGCTTCCGTTCTGAAGCAGGTTCAGCTGGTCGTGATACACGTGGTTTAATTCGCCAACATCAATTTAATAAAGTTGAACTTGTGAAGTTCGTGAAACCAGAAGATTCTTACGAAGAGTTAGAAAAATTAACAAATGATGCAGAGCGCGTGTTACAATTATTAGAGTTGCCATATCGCGTTATGAGCATGTGTACAGGAGATTTAGGATTTACAGCAGCGAAGAAATACGATATTGAAGTATGGATTCCAAGCTATGGTACATATCGTGAAATTTCTTCTTGTAGTAATTTTGAGGCATTCCAAGCGAGACGCGCGAATATCCGTTTCCGTCGTGAGCCAAATGGTAAACCGGAACATGTTCATACACTAAATGGATCTGGTCTTGCAATTGGACGTACAGTGGCAGCTATTTTAGAGAACTACCAACAAGAAGATGGTACAATTATAATTCCAGAAGTTCTTCGCCCTTATATGGGAGGAAAAACAGTTATTAAATAAGTTAAAACATTCATCGGTATGAGTGATTGGTAATTATGGACGTTGTCAGCAGTGTCATAAAGGAGAGGGGAAGTAAAATTCCCCTTTCCTCATAATTTATTATAGTAGGGTTGACTAACTGTTTTTCTTTTGATATTATATTTGATGTCAATATGGAGGTATACCCAAGTCTGGCTGAAGGGATCGGTCTTGAAAACCGACAGGCGGCGAGAGTCGCGCGGGGGTTCGAATCCCTCTACCTCCTCCAGATATAATTGACAACAGCGCATATAAGTGGAGATTGGAGAACTCGTTACCAACACGTAACGAGTTTTTATTTTAAAACCAATCATAAAGTATGATGTAAGGATATAGTGTCCTTATTACACACTCATATTCCGATGATTATCTTCATAGATATGAAAGGAGTTAACATGGATCTTATTATACAAACGTTTCCTTTAGATGGAAAAACTTTATATTATGTACAATGTCCTGTCTGTAAGAACAATAGAATTTTAAACAGTGGTGCAAATGTGTCGCGCATTATAAGTGATGATACATTCCGTAAACTTTGTGGTTGCACTTGTGATGTAAAACAGGTTGCAAAAAAAGTAGAGGTACCAAAAGAAGCTGAAAAACCAGCTGTGCAAAAAGAAGTAACTCCAAAACGTACAGGGAAATTACTAACAGCAGTAATTAATGGGAAAGAATTGACTGTTAAAGAGATTGCTGAAACATATGATATTAGTACGAGTACTGTTCGTCAGCGTATTAATGCTGGAAAGCCAGAGAGTGAAATTATTGCTCCGACAAAAAAGAAAAAGTAATTTCATAGGAAAACCCGTGCATATGCACGGGTTTTTTATTTTACAAGTTTACGTGTTTGTTTTAAAAAATGTCCAATTTTTTTAATGATTGGTTCGATTGAATCGCCATCTTTTAAAATATCGTATTCATTAATGTTTAATCGTAAAACAGGGCATGAATTAAAGTTATTAATCCAGTTATCGTAACGTCCATGCATCTCTTTCCAATATTCAATTGGTGTTTGCTGCTCCATGGGACGTCCTCGTTCTTGAATACGATCGACAATATCATCAAAAGAACCTTCTAGGTAAATTAATAAGTCTGGATGAGGGAAGTAAGGAGTCATGACCATAGCATCAAATAACCCTTTGTATGTCTCATAATCAGTTTCAGTCATTGTACCCTTTTCGTAATGCATTTTTGCGAAAATACCAGTGTCCTCATAGATAGAACGGTCTTGAACAAAACCGCCACCATATTCGAAAATTCTTTTTTGTTCTTTAAATCGTTCTGCTAAAAAGTACACTTGTAAGTGAAAGCTCCAGCGTGTGAAATCAGCATAGAACTTGTCCAAATATGGGTTGGAATCTACTTTTTCAAAAGATGTACGATAACCTAAAGCGTTAGCCAATGCAGTTGTCATAGTTGATTTACCGACACCTACTGTTCCAGCAATAGTGATAACTGCATCATTTGGTATATCATATTTTTGCCTTAAATTCATTGTTATTTCGACTCCTTCAAGAGAGTATTTTGAAGAGCTGATAAGATGACATTTAAATCATCATGATTTCTTACAAAATCCATATCGTCTCCATTAAATTTCAATACTGGAATATCTGGATGGTCCTTTTTGAAAGCATCCATTGCTGTTTCGTAATCTTTTGTAAGCTGTAGCAAGTAATTTGGATCCATATTTTTTTCGAATTCTCTTCCGCGCATGGCAATTCGTTTTTGTAATGTTTCTAGGCTCGCTGTTAAATAAACGATGACATTTGGTACAGGCATATCTTGCGTAAGAATGCGATAAATTTGCATGTACTTGTCATATTGAGAATCTTTTAATGTACGGGATGCAAAAATTAAATTTTTAAATATATGATAATCTGCTACTACAGGCTTTCTTTGATTCAAATACTTTATGTTAATATCCTCTAGTTGTTTGTATCTATTACAAAGAAAGAACATCTCTGTTTGAAAACTCCATTCGTCGATGTCTTCGTAGAATTTTCCTAAAAAAGGATTTTCATCAACAATCTCTTTTAGTAAGTGGAGTTGCATGTGAGTTGAAAGTTCCTTCGCAAGTGAAGTTTTTCCAACACCAATTGGTCCTTCAACCGTGATAAATGGTACTCCGGTCACGCTGTTTCCTCCTTTCAATCAGTGATTTACCGTGACTACTAAAAACACAAAACAGAATTATTGTAGCACAAGAGGGGAGCGAGCGGACTAATTTGATATAAAAAGTTAGAAAATAGATATGTATTAATTAAATTTTATTTGGGATGACGGTACAATATTTGCCTTTAATGTGGCTTCCATTATTTTTAAAGCATGTTCATTATCTTGCTCGTTATTAGAAGCGATGCAATCCCGTGGTACATAAAGTGTATAATTTCTCATATGGGCATCATTAGCTGTAAAAAGGATGCATATGTTCCCGGCAATTCCTGTTAAAATGAGATTTTCGATTTTTAAATAACCTAATAAAGAATTCAAAGGTGTTTCATAAAAAGCAGAGTAATGTGGTTTAATAAAAATGTAATCGTCAGTATGCGGAGCAATGGCCTCGATAATATTTTTACTATACTCATTTGTACAATGGGTGATAAGTTGATCAATATCAGATCTCCAAAGTTGATAGTGATCATTGACATAAATTATTGGATAGCCCAACGATTTCATGGTGTCCTTTAATTGTAAAATGGGGTTCTTTATAATTTCACATTTCTGTGCCAGGATGGGTCCGTGGGAGAATTGAAAATCATTAATCATATCGATAATGAGTAAGGCGGTATTTTTCATATGTAATTCCCTCTCTTTCTTCTTTAGGTTGGATTGAATTTGTAAAAGTTATCCCACCTGCAAGAAATGAAAAAGTGTATTTTATTTTTGGTGAAAGGACTATATTATGGAGCGAGATATATATTTTATGCAGTTAGCAATAGAGGAAGCGAAGAAGGCGGAGGCGATACAAGAGGTACCAATTGGTGCTGTAATTGTGCTAGATGGTGAAGTGATTAGTGTCGCACATAACTTAAGAGAAACTGAACAGAGATCAATAGCTCACGCCGAACTCTTAGCTATTGATGAAGCTTGCAAAAAATTGGGGACATGGCGTTTAGAAGATGCAACGTTATATGTAACATTAGAACCTTGCCCAATGTGTGCAGGGGGAATTGTTTTATCGCGTATAAAACGGGTTGTATATGGTGCGAGCGATCCGAAAGGTGGATGTGCAGGTACGTTGATGAATCTTTTAACTGATGAGCGTTTTAATCATCAGTGTGAAGTAGTGCCTGGTGTACTTGAAGAAGAATGTGGTACATTGTTAACGATTTTTTTTAGAGAGCTTCGTAAGAAAAGAAAAGAAGTGAAAAAACTAGAGAAAAGTAATGGTAACTAACGTATTTGCATTTTGTAAAAAAACAAGTTATACTGATAATGCCTTATCCAAGGCAACCGAATATTGGTTTTAACTTTGCCGTGCTAAGCGGGGAGGTAGCGGTGCCCTATACTCGCAATCCGCTCTAGCGAGGCTGAATCCCTTCTCGAGGTTATGTTGCTGTAAGGTCTGCCTTAAGTAAGTGGTGTTGACGTTTGGGTCCTGCGCAACGGGACCCCGTGAACCTTGTCAGGTCCGGAAGGAAGCAGCAATAAGCGGGTTTTCTCGTGTGCCGCAGGAGTGCCTGAACCGAGCTAACTGCTTGAGTAACGCTTATGGTACGTAATCGACAGAAGGTGCACGGCAGTTATATATGTATACAAAACTCACCTTTATATAAAGGTGAGTTTTTTGTATGGAAAATAACTTTTGGAATCTATAAACAGAATGGGTTATAATAAATAAGATAATAACCTTTGAGGGAGGCCGTATTTTCGTGTCATACCAAGCGTTATACCGAACATGGAGACCGCAAAAATTCGAAGATGTAGTCGGTCAAAAGCACGTGACAAAAACGTTGCAAAATGCCCTTCTTCAAGAGAAAGCTTCACATGCTTATTTGTTTTCGGGTCCGAGGGGAACAGGGAAAACGACAATTGCAAAAGTATTTGCAAAGGCAATTAACTGTGAACACGCCCCGGTAGCTGAACCTTGTAATGAATGTCCTTCTTGTTTAGGAATTACACAAGGGTCTATTTCAGATGTATTAGAAATTGATGCGGCTTCAAATAACGGTGTAGATGAAATTCGAGATATAAGAGATAAAGTAAAATATGCTCCAAGTGCTGTAGGATATAAAGTATACATTATTGATGAAGTTCACATGCTTTCTATGGGTGCCTTTAATGCGCTTTTGAAAACTTTAGAAGAGCCGCCAGGACATGTTATTTTTATTCTGGCGACAACAGAACCGCATAAAATTCCAGCTACAATTATTTCGCGTTGTCAGCGTTTTGAGTTTCGAAAGATATCAGTAAATGATATCGTTGAGAGATTATCGACGGTCGTGACAAATGAAGGTACGCAAGTAGAAGATGAAGCGTTACAAATCGTAGCGCGTGCCGCCGAAGGTGGTATGCGTGATGCGCTCAGTCTTATCGATCAAGCTATTTCTTATAGTGATGAAACGGTGACGAGTGAAGATGTTTTAGCTGTAACAGGATCTGTATCTCAGCGATATTTGGGTGACCTGGTAGAATGTATACGTGAAAATGATGTATCAAGAGCGTTACGTATTATAGATGAGATGATGAGTAAAGGGAAAGATCCAGTTCGCTTTATGGAGGATTTCATTTACTACTATCGTGATATGCTTTTATATCAAACTTCACCACAATTAGAACATATGTTGGAACGGGTAATTGTAGATGATCAATTCCGTACGTTAAGTGAAGAAATGCAACCGGAAGTAATCTATGAAATTATTCATACCCTTAGTAAGGGACAACAGGAGATGAAGTGGACAAACCATCCAAGAATATTCTTGGAAGTTGTTATGGTGCAACTGTGTCAGCAGTTTATGATGCAAGCAAACGGCGTAGATCGTTTACAAGCGATTATGAATAGGATGCAGCAGTTGGAGAAAGAGTTAGAGCAAGTTAAAAAGAATGGCGTGCCAGCTGGTGTGCAGCAGGAAGTAAGAGAGACGCGGGCAACACCAAAACCGGTACGAACAGGGAGTATGAAAATTCCTGTTGGACGTGTGAATGAAGTGTTAAAGCAAGCGAAGCGTCAAGATTTAGAACAGTTAAAAGCTGTATGGGGCGAATTATTAGGAAGGCTCAAGTCACATAACAAAGTAGCATTTGCTGTTTTATTAGAAAATAGTGAACCAGTTGCGGCTTCGGATGATACCTATGTGTTAGCATTTCAATATGAGATTCATTGTAAAATGGCTAGTGAAAATCGAGAAGCGATGGATACATTGGAACAAACTCTTTTTGAATTGTTAAGTAAAAGGTTAAATATGATTGCTATCCCAAAAAGTGAATGGGGTAAAATTCGTGAAGACTTTTTACAACGCGAAGGCGGGGATTCTGAAGAAAGCCCAGAACAAAAAGAAGATCCTCTTATAGAAGAGGCTGTAAAATTAGTAGGGCAAGAACTTATTGAAATAAAAGAGTAATAATAATGAGGAGGAATTAATTATGATGCGTGGCGGAATGGGAAATATGAATAATATGATGAAACAAATGCAAAAGATGCAAAAAGACATGGCGAAGGCGCAAGAAGAGCTTGGCGAAAAAACAGTTGAAGGTACAGCTGGCGGCGGAATGGTTACTGTTATTGCAAATGGTCATAAGCAAGTTCTTGAAGTGAAAATTAAAGAAGAAGTTGTAGATCCAGAAGATATCGAAATGTTACAAGACTTAGTATTAGCTGCAACGAATGATGCACTTAAAAAGGTTGATGAACTTTCAAACTCTACAATGGGCAAATTTACAAAAGGCATGAACTTACCAGGTGGAATGTTCTAGGAGGATATTGATATATGCATTATCCAGAACCGATATCAAAATTAATCGATAGTTTTATGAAGTTGCCAGGAATCGGACCGAAAACAGCGGTTCGATTGGCATTCTTCGTGTTAGATATGAAAGAGGATGATGTACTAGGTTTTGCGAAAGCACTTGTGAATGCAAAGCGAGATTTAGCGTATTGTTCTGTGTGCGGACATATCACTGACCGCGATCCTTGTTATATTTGTGACGATTCGCATAGGGATCAATCGGTTGTTTGTGTAGTACAAGAGCCGAAAGATGTAATTGCGATGGAAAAAATGAAAGAATATCAGGGTGTATATCATGTTTTGCGTGGTGCC
>NZ_JBBOZP010000001.1:32500-80000 GCF_038008665.1 Bacillus sp. FSL R10-2201
GCGAAGCCGTAAGGCGAAGTATAGGGGCTGACACCTGCCCGGTGCTGGAAGGTTAAGGAGAGGGGTTAGCGTAAGCGAAGCTCTGAACTGAAGCCCCAGTAAACGGCGGCCGTAACTATAACGGTCCTAAGGTAGCGAAATTCCTTGTCGGGTAAGTTCCGACCCGCACGAAAGGTGTAACGATTTGGGCACTGTCTCAACCAGAGACTCGGTGAAATTATAGTACCTGTGAAGATGCAGGTTACCCGCGACAGGACGGAAAGACCCCGTGGAGCTTTACTGTAGCCTGATATTGAATTTTGGTACAGTTTGTACAGGATAGGCGGGAGCCATTGAAACCGGAGCGCTAGCTTCGGTGGAGGCGCTGGTGGGATACCGCCCTGACTGTATTGAAATTCTAACCTACGGGTCTTATCGACCCGGGAGACAGTGTCAGGTGGGCAGTTTGACTGGGGCGGTCGCCTCCTAAAGTGTAACGGAGGCGCCCAAAGGTTCCCTCAGAATGGTTGGAAATCATTCGTAGAGTGCAAAGGCATAAGGGAGCTTGACTGCGAGACCTACAAGTCGAGCAGGGACGAAAGTCGGGCTTAGTGATCCGGTGGTTCCGCATGGAAGGGCCATCGCTCAACGGATAAAAGCTACCCCGGGGATAACAGGCTTATCTCCCCCAAGAGTCCACATCGACGGGGAGGTTTGGCACCTCGATGTCGGCTCATCGCATCCTGGGGCTGTAGTCGGTCCCAAGGGTTGGGCTGTTCGCCCATTAAAGCGGTACGCGAGCTGGGTTCAGAACGTCGTGAGACAGTTCGGTCCCTATCCGTCGTGGGCGCAGGAAATTTGAGAGGAGCTGTCCTTAGTACGAGAGGACCGGGATGGACGCACCGCTGGTGTACCAGTTGTTCTGCCAAGGGCATAGCTGGGTAGCTATGTGCGGAAGGGATAAGTGCTGAAAGCATCTAAGCATGAAGCCCCCCTCAAGATGAGATTTCCCATAGCGTAAGCTAGTAAGATCCCTGAAAGATGATCAGGTTGATAGGTTCGAGGTGGAAGCATGGTGACATGTGGAGCTGACGAATACTAATAGATCGAGGACTTAACCATATAATATGAAGCAAATGTTATCTAGTTTTGAAGGAATATACCTTCATAGTTTGGTGATGATGGCAGAGAGGTCACACCCGTTCCCATACCGAACACGGAAGTTAAGCTCTCTAGCGCCGATGGTAGTTGGGACCTTGTCCCTGTGAGAGTAGGACGTCGCCAAGCAAGATAAAAACACAAGTCTTTTGACTTGTGTTTTTTTGTTTTTAAACAGTACATGAAAGAAGTAAAGGGAATACATAAGTAATACAAACACGTTGCCCAAGAATAAATCATATTATATAAAAAATTGATGTATATTTTCCGGAAATTTGTTAAGGAATAGAGGTATAAAATATGTTTATTTAAAAAGGGAGGAAAGATTATGAAATTACCAAGTGAAATTTGCATCGTTTGTGAGACAAAAAGAGGGGAAGGAATATATGTATATAATAATTTAATATGTTACGAGTGCGAAAGAAATCTGGTGAATACTGAGACAACTGACCCGAAGTATATACATTATTTAAAACAACTGCGAAAATTAGAAGTATCATATTTTTAAATAGGCATTATGCCTATTATTTTTTTTGCCCTAATATCTGTATAATAGATACAGAATGAATAATAAGGAAGAGATATATATGAATCAAAATCGTATGCCTTTATATGAGGCGCTAATGGAATTAAAAGAAAGGCGACTACTATCTTTTCATGTTCCGGGTCATAAGAATGGTTTAAACTTC
This sequence comes from Bacillus sp. FSL R10-2201, assembly GCF_038008665.1. Classification (NCBI taxonomy): domain Bacteria; kingdom Bacillati; phylum Bacillota; class Bacilli; order Caryophanales; family Bacillaceae; genus Bacillus; species Bacillus sp. FSL R10-2201. Next base: position 34,327 of record NZ_JBBOZP010000001.1, read on the forward strand.
CCTCAGAAAGCTTCAGGGGGGTTTAAGGACATATTATCAATTGATGTAACAGAGTTAACAGGATTAGATGATTTACATAGCCCGTTTGAATGTATAGATGAAGCACAGCAATTATTAGCTGAAGTATATGGCGTGCACAAAAGTTATTTTTTAATTAATGGTTCAACAGTTGGAAATTTAGCAATGATTTTGTCTTGCTGCGGCGAACATGATATTGTCCTCGTACAAAGAAATTGTCATAAATCGATCATTAATGGTTTGAAATTAGCAGGGGCTAATCCGGTCTTTTTAAATCCATGGATTGATGAAGTACATAACGTACCAGTAGGTGTTCATGATGAAATTATTAAGGAGGCAATTACAAAGTATCCAAATGCAAAAGCACTTATTTTAACACATCCTAATTACTATGGTATGGGAATTGATTTAGAGGCAAGTATCGCTTACGCACATGCACATAAAATTCCTGTTCTAGTAGATGAAGCCCATGGGGCGCATTTTTGTATAGGGGACCCCTTCCCGAAGTCAGCATTAGTTTATGGTGCGGATATTGTGGTTCATTCCGCACATAAAACATTACCTGCGATGACAATGGGATCTTATTTACATATAAATAGCCGTTTGGTGAGCGAAGAAAAAGTTTCCTCCTATTTAAGTATGCTACAATCTAGTAGCCCATCGTATCCAATTATGGCTTCTCTTGATATAGCACGTTTTGCAATAGCTGTTATAAAGGAAGAAGGTCATGATGAAATCGTTGAGTTTTTACGCCGATTTAAAGAAGGATTGCGATCTATCCCACAAATAGCTATTTTACAATATCCATCGCAAGATGAATTAAAAGTTACGGTGCAAACTCGCTGTCAGTTATCGGGGTATGAATTACAGTCTGTATTTGAAAAAGTCGGTATATATACGGAAATGGCAGATCCATATAATGTCCTATTTATATTACCGTTACAAGTAAATGAGGGGTATATGAAAGCTATAGAGATCATTCGATTAGCTATGCAGCAATATAAGGTAAAAGACAAGACAGCATCAATTCGTTATACTTATAAAGGGGAGATTTCCCCTTTACCGTATACGTATAAACAATTAGAGAGATATGAAACGAAGTTAGTATCTATAGAAGAAGCCGTTGGTATGATAGCTGCAGAAATGGTGATTCCGTATCCACCTGGAATTCCATTGATCATGTATGGAGAGAGAATTACTCAAGAACATACAAAGCAAATTACTCATTTAGAGAAAACAGGGGCTCGTTTTCAAGGTAGTACGAAATATATGAACGTGTATGATATAGAAAGTAGGTTTTAGGATGAAGGGATTATTTGTAACAATTGAAGGGCCAGAAGGTTCGGGTAAAACAACATTAATTAAAAGTTTATTAACATATTTTGAGCAAAAGGAACAAAAGGTAATGGCGACCAGAGAACCAGGTGGTATTGCAATTTCTGAAGATATTAGAACAATTTTACATAAAAAAGAGTATACGATGATGGAAGCACGTACAGAGGCGCTCTTATATGCTGCTGCACGTAGACAACATTTAGTGGAAAAAGTTATGCCAGCACTTGAGGAAAACTATCTTGTGCTATGTGATCGTTTTATAGATAGCTCTTTAGCATATCAAGGATATGCAAGAGGCTTAGGTATGGATAAAGTATTTGAAATTAATCGTTTCGCAACGGAAGATTGTATGCCTAGTTTAACAATCTATTTAGATATTGAGCCAGAGGTAGGTTTAGCACGAATTGGAAAAGATGCAGGACGTGAAGTAAATCGACTAGATATGGAAGATATCTCTTTCCATAAACGTGTGCGTGAAGGGTATTTACAAGTTGTAGAGCGTTTCTCTAATCGCATTGTATTAGTAAATGCTGATCAACCAATGAAAAAACTTATAGAAGAAGTTGTTCAGATTATAGAAGATAAATTGTTATAATAGAAGGAAAGAATGAAATAAGTGAGGTATGCAGTATGATAAATACGTGGGAGCAGCTTTCTGCTATACAGCCCATCGGTGTCAAAATGTTGATGAATAGCATTGCAAAAGAGCGTATATCCCACGCTTACTTGTTAGAGGGAGGGAAAGGGACTGGGAAGTTCGCCACAGCAATTCAAATGGCAAAAAGTTTTCTCTGTTCACAAAGAAATGGTGTAGAGCCTTGTCATGTATGTACGAATTGTCGCCGAATTGATTCAGGTAACTATCCAAACTTACATATTGTAAAACCAGATGGATTATCTATTAAAAAACAGCAAATTCATGATTTACAAGAAGAGTTTTCAAAAACAGGATTAGAAGCAAATAAAAAAGTATATATTATTGAGCATGCAGATCGTATGACAGCAAATGCAGCGAATACGCTCTTAAAGTTTTTAGAAGAACCAAGTAGTGATACAACAGCTATTTTACTTACTGAACAAAGTCATCAGATTTTAAATACAATCTTATCTCGTTGTCAAGTTGTTACGTTTAGGCCGTTGCCTACAGAATCTTTAATTAAGAGGTTAGAGGAAGAAGGTATTACAGTTTCTTTATCTACACTTGCTGCGCAGCTTACAAATAGTTTTGAAGAAGCTTTATTAATGTGTAATGATGAATGGTTTGCACAAGCGAGAGCTTTAGTGATAAAATTATGTGAAGCGCTCGAAAAAGATAAGGCCTCTATTTTTTTTGTACAAGAAAAATGGGGGAAGCACTTTGGAGAGAAAGAACAATTACAGCAAGGCTTAGATATGTTACTCCTTATTTATAAGGATTTATTATATGTTCAACTTGGAGAAGAAGATCGTCTTGTTTTTCATGAGCAGAAAGAGATGTTTGAATCCTTTTCTTATGCTCAGAAGCGCATTGTATCAGCTCTCTTTAATATATTAGAGGCAAAAAATAGAATCAACGCTAATGTAAATGCGCAGCTTGTGTTCGAACAGTTAGTGTTGCGGTTGCAGGAGGGATGACCGTTTTGTATGATGTAGTAGGTGTTCGCTTTAAGAAGGCCGGAAAGGTATATTACTTTGATCCAAATCAGTTCGATATCTCAGAAAATGAGTTTGTAATTGTAGAAACGGTAAGAGGTATTGAGTATGGAAAAGTAGTTATTACCAAAAAGCAAGTTGATGAAAATGACGTTGTATTACCGCTAAAAAAAGTTATTCGTATTGCAAATGAAAATGATCGTACCATTGTTGAAGAGAATAGGCATGCTGCGAAAGAAGCATATCAAGTTTGTCAACAAAAGGTAGGAGAACATAATCTTGATATGAAGCTTGTAGATGTAGAGTATACGTTCGATCGTAATAAGATTATTTTTTACTTTACTGCGGATGGTCGGATTGATTTCCGGGAACTAGTGAAAGACTTAGCGGCAATTTTTAGGACAAGAATTGAGCTGAGACAGATCGGCGTTCGTGACGAAGCAAAAATGCTTGGTGGTATTGGTCCATGTGGTCGTATGCTTTGTTGTTCTACTTTTTTAGGAGATTTTGAACCTGTATCCATTAAAATGGCAAAAGATCAAAATTTATCATTAAATCCTGCAAAAATCTCTGGTTTATGTGGTCGCTTAATGTGTTGCTTAAAATATGAGAATGATGAATATGAGGCAGCAAAGGAACAACTTCCTGATTTAGATCAACGTATACAAACACCGCACGGTACTGGCCGTGTTATCGGATTAAATATTTTAGAAAGATTAATTCAAGTGGAACTAGTAGACAAGGAACGGATAGTAGAATATACGTTAGATGAATTAATGAATAAAGGGGTCGTTTCGAGTCAAACCACAGATTAATGAGGTGGGTGCTTGTGGAGAAAAAGGATATTTTTGCATCGGTTTCTAGTATGGAAGAGCAAATTGGACATTTATACAAACAGTTGGGAGAATTAAAACAACATCTTGCAGAATTATTGGAAGAAAACCAACATATAAAAATGGAAAATGAAAATTTGCGACATCGTTTTGAAGAAGTGCAGAACAAGGAAAAACAAAAAACTCAAAAACGCAAAGAAATGAAGGCGAAGACAGATATTGGTGAAGGCTACGATAATCTAGCGAGACTATATCAAGAAGGTTTTCATATTTGCAATCTACATTATGGAAGTGTACGTAAAGAGGGAGATTGTTTATTCTGTCTGTCATTTTTAAATAAAAAGTGAGATTACCTTTCCAATATAATTGGAAAGGTAATTTTTTATACATGAGAGTAGAATGAAATTTATTTTTACATTAATAGAAGATGAAATAGGGTAGGTTAAGTGTAAGAAAGGGAGCAATATATGAATTTATATGAAGATGAGCGTTTAGATTACTTATTAGCGCAAGATATGAAGATTGTACAAAGTCCATCAGTATTTAATTTTTCTTTGGATGCTGTTTTACTTGCAGATTTTGCTTGGGTGCCAATTCAAAAAGGTAATTTACTTGATTTGTGTACAGGTAACGCAGTTATCCCTCTTTTATTAAGTACAAGGACAAAAGGGAAAATTACAGGTGTAGAAATTCAAGAGCGCTTATATGATATGGGAATAAGAAGTGTTCAATACAATAATTTAGTAGAAAGAATTCATTTAATCCATGGAGATTTGAAAGATATGCCGGAGAAACTTGGACGTCATCAATATGATGTTGTAACATGTAATCCTCCTTATTTTCAAACACCACAAACTTCTGAGAAGAATATGAATGAACATTTAGCGATAGCTCGTCATGAAATTATGTGCACACTAGAAGATGTTGTATACGCAAGTAGTCAGCTAGTGAAACAGGGTGGGAAAGTAGCATTTGTACATCGTCCAGGTCGTTTGCTCGACATCGTCACATTAATGCGTAAATACAAAATTGAACCGAAACGTGTGCGATTTGTTTATCCTAAGGCTGGTAAAGAAGCGAATACATTGTTAATTGAAGGAATTAAGGATGGGAATGCAGATTTAAAAATCTTACCACCTCTTTTTGTATATGAAGAAAACAATGAATATACAAAGGAGCTTCGTTCAATTTTATATGGAGAAGAATAAGCATTGTTTTTATGTGGTGGAGTGTTCTGATGGAAGTTATTATGCTGGATACACGAATCATATAGAAAAACGGATTCAGACCCATAATAGTGGAAAAGGTGCTAGATATACACGCGCTAGACTTCCAGTTGTTTTAAAATATGTAGAGGATCACGAGGATAAACGAACGGCTATGCAAGCTGAGTATCACTTTAAGCAGTTAACGAGGAAAAAAAAAGAAGAATATATGCAAAAAGGAGAACGCTATGTGGCAGCAAAAAAGCTTTCAGCAAAATGAAAAGGGAGTTTTATATTTAGTACCGACTCCAATCGGAAATTTAGAGGATATGACATTTCGTGCAATCCGAATTTTAAAAGAGGCAGACATTATTGCAGCGGAAGATACAAGGCAAACGAAGAAACTTTGTAATTACTTTGAAATTGAAACACCAGTTATGAGTTATCATGAGCATAATAAAGGAGTAAGTGGACGGAAAATTTTAGATAAGTTAGAAGAAGGTAAGACTGTAGCCATTGTGAGCGATGCTGGTATGCCATGTATTTCAGATCCTGGTTATGATATCGTTGTAGAGGCTGTAGCAGAACAATATCATGTTATCCCGCTTCCTGGGGCAAATGCAGCCCTTACAGCATTGATTGCATCAGGACTTGAGACAAAACATTTTTATTTCTATGGTTTCCTGCAAAGAAATAAAAAGGGACGTAAGCTTGAATTAGAAAAACTACGCTATATTCCAACTACAATGATGTTTTATGAGGCGCCACATCGTTTAGATGATACTTTAATCTCTATGCAAGAAGTATTAGGAAATAGGGAAATCGTATTATGTCGTGAGCTAACGAAAAAATTTGAAGAGTTTATTCGTGGAACAATTGAAGAAGCGATTGAGTGGACGAAGCAAAATGAAGTTCGTGGTGAGTTTTGTATTTTAGTAGCAGGTTCAACAGAAGAACCTACTCCAGAAGAACAATGGTGGGAAGCTATTTCAGTATATAATCATATTGAACATTATATAAATGAAAAAGGTATGAATTCAAAAGAAGCGATAAAAATAGTCGCTAAAGACCGAGATTTGTCGAAACGCGACGTATATCAAATCTATCATGTGGATAAAAAATAAGCTTCTCATAATTGAGAAGCTTATTTTGCTGTTTCGATATAATCTTGAAGTTCGTTTAAGACTTGTTCAGCGCCTTCTTTACTTAAGATAATTTTACCTTCAGCTAAAGATAGGTTACCATCAGATACTTCACCAGTTACTTGGCAAGTCATGTTTGGTTTATATTTCTTTAAGATGATTTTTTCATCATCAACGTAGATTTCAAGAGCATCCTTTTCTGCAATACCTAAAGTACGGCGTAATTCGATTGGAATTACAACACGACCTAATTCATCAACTTTACGAACGATACCAGTAGATTTCATAATTCTTTTCCTCCTAAATAAATAGTTTATAAGTTTCGAGTCTATTTTTTTGATTCGTCATTTTTCGACAAAATACCCTATGGACATATGATACCAATCATTTACATTTCCGTCAATTATTAAATTCTATATTTTTAAAAAAGATTTATAGATTTTTATACTTCTTATATATGATAGAATGTAAGTCATTTCTACAATTGTTTTGTATTATTTTTTGTAATGTTTATACTTTTCGGGAAATATATTGTATATTTTTTTTGAATATGAGTAATAGATGATAAAGATATCGAGCATTAACTCGTTTTTATCCCGCATTAACGAGCAGTAAGACTCCCACTTCAAAATTTAGCCGGAGCAAAGAAGTTAAGTGGGAGTCGGGCTGCTCGTAAAAGCCCGATTGGTTCAACTAATAATCCATGGGGGATGAACCCTCTCCACGGATTAAAGTTTCACTTTATATATGAGTTTTTGATATACTGTTTATAAATACATATGAGGTTATTCGGGAGGTCCAAAACGATGAAAGAGGAAAATAAGTCCTTTTATATTACTACCCCAATTTATTATCCAAGTGGAAAGTTACACATTGGACATGCTTATACGACAGTAGCAGGAGATGCGATGGCACGATATAAGCGTATGCAAGGATACAATGTTCATTATTTAACAGGAACTGATGAGCATGGACAGAAGATCCAAAAGAAAGCAGAAGAACTAAATGTTACACCACAGGCATATGTGGATAACATTGTATCAGGGATTAAAGAACTTTGGGAGAAGATGGATATCTCTTATGATGATTTTATTCGTACAACTGAAGATCGTCATAAAGATGTTGTTGAGAAAATCTTCAAGCAGCTAGTAGATCAAGGCGATATTTATCTTGATGAATATGAAGGTTGGTATTCTGTACAAGATGAAACATTCTATACAGCGCATCAATTAGTAGATCCAATTATGGAAGGTGACAAAGTAGTTGGTGGAAAAAGCCCAGATAGTGGTCACGCTGTAGAACTTGTTCGTGAAGAGTCTTATTTCTTTAGAATGGGTAAATATGTAGACCGACTATTAAAGTTCTATGAAGATAACCCACATTTCATTCAGCCGGAGTCCCGTAAAAATGAAATGATTAATAACTTCATTAAACCAGGATTAGAAGATTTAGCTGTTTCTCGTACTTCATTTGACTGGGGAGTTCGTGTTCCAGGTAACCCAAAACACGTTATTTACGTATGGGTAGATGCGTTGTCTAATTACATTACTGCATTAGGATATGGAACAGAAAATGAAGAGAAGTATAAAAAATTCTGGCCAGCAGATGTCCATTTAGTTGGGAAAGAAATCGTTCGTTTCCACACAATTTATTGGCCAATTATTTTAATGGCTTTAGATTTACCACTTCCGAAGAAAGTCTTTGCTCATGGCTGGATTTTAATGAAGGATGGAAAAATGAGTAAGTCAAAAGGAAACGTAGTAGATCCAGTTACACTAATTGATCGTTACGGATTAGATGCATTGCGTTACTACTTACTTCGCGAAGTTCCATTTGGATCTGATGGAGTATTCACACCAGAAGGATTTGTTGAACGAATCAACTTTGATTTAGCGAATGATTTAGGTAACTTATTAAATCGTACAGTAGCTATGATTGATAAATACTTTAACGGGGAAATCCCTGCATTTAAAGCAAATGTAACTGAGTTCGATGAAACGTTAGTGGCATTTGCCAAAGATACATTGAAAAAAGTAGAAGAGGCAATGGAGAATATGGAATTCTCTGTAGCGCTAAGTTCCATTTGGCAATTAGTTAGCCGTACGAACAAATATATTGATGAAACGCAGCCGTGGGTATTAGCGAAGGATGAGAATGATCGCGAAAAACTTGCGTCTGTAATGGCCCACTTAGCTGAGGTACTTCGTCAAACAGGTATTATGCTTATGCCATTCCTAACAGTAGCACCAAGTAAGATGTTTGCTCAACTTGGACTTACTGAAGAGGCGCATAAATCTTGGGAAAGCCTATCTACAATTGGATGTATTCCAGCTGGAACAAAAGTAGAAAAAGGAAACCCAATCTTCCCTCGTTTGGAAATGGAAGTAGAAGTGGGGTATATTAAAGAACAAATGCAAGGTTCTGCTCCTAAAGTAGAAGAGAAAAAAGCAGAAGAACCAAAGGCAGAAGAAATTACAATTGATGATTTCTTTAAAGTAGAATTACGAGTAGCTGAAGTAATATCCGCTGAACCTGTGAAAAAAGCAGATAAGTTGTTAAAAATTCAACTTGATTTAGGTACAGAGAAGCGCCAAGTGGTTTCTGGGATTGCTAAATTCTATTCCCCAGAAGAACTAAAAGGTAAAAAGGTTATTTGTGTAACGAATTTAAAACCTGTAAAATTACGTGGTGAATTATCACAAGGTATGATTTTAGCAGGTGAAGAGAATGGCGTATTGTCATTAGCATCAATTGACCAGAATTTACCAAATGGTACAAAAATCAAGTAATTGAGACAAGAAAAGAGATGTTTCACGTGTAACATTGGTGAAGCATCTTTTTTCTTTTTACATTCCGTTTTTTGCATTAAAATTGAAGTATTGTTATCGTTAAGTTAGAAAGAGTGTAGTTTTTCTATGAGAGAATTGATTTCAATATAAAAGGAGTTATTTATTATGTTGTTTGATACACATTCACATTTAAATGCAGAGCAATTTGAAGAAGATTTACAAGAAGTTATCGCGAGAATGAAAGAAGCGGGAGTTACATATACAGTTGTTGTTGGATTTGATGAAGTAACGATAAAGAAAGCAATTGAATTAGCAGAGGCTTATGATTTTATTTACGCTGCAGTTGGATGGCATCCTGTTGATGCAATCGATATGAAAGAAGAACATTTAGCTTGGTTAGAAGAATTAGCGGCTCATCCTAAAGTAGTTGCAATTGGGGAAATGGGATTAGATTATCACTGGGATAAGTCTCCAAAAGAAATACAGAAGGAAGTATTCCGTAAACAAATTGCATTAGCGAAAAAGGTGAAATTACCGATTATTATACATAACCGCGATGCAACTCAAGATATTGTTGATATCCTAGAGGAAGAGAATGCAGCTGAAGTAGGGGGCATTATGCATTGCTTTAGCGGTAGTGTAGAAGTAGCGCAGCGATGTGTCGATATGAACTTTTTAATTTCATTAGGTGGGCCAGTAACATTTAAAAATGCCAAGAAACCGAAAGAAGTTGCTATGGAGATTCCGTTAGAAAAATTATTGATAGAGACAGATTGCCCGTATTTAACACCACACCCATTTCGAGGGAAACGAAATGAACCTAGTTATGTAAAACTGGTAGCAGAAGAAATTGCGAATTTAAAAGGAATTTCTTATGACGAAGTAGCGCAAGTAACAACAAAGAATGCCAAATCCTTATTTGGTGTTGAATAAAAAAGAATGGGGAGTCCCATTCTTTTTTTGTTTTTTGAGAAGAGAGATAGTAGAAGTGATAAGAACCCACTATTTACTCATAACATAAGTGTAGAAATATTGCGGATAAATTAAGATGGAGATAGAAGTGTTACAATAAGGATAGTGAACAAAGATTTTTCTCTTCTACTTTTTAAAATGTACGATTGGGAAAATAATAATGGAAAAGTCGTCATTTTTTTGTTTTACTAAGTAGAGATGAAAAGAGTGTGGAGGCAAGCATGAAAATTAAAGAGATTATCGTTGTAGAAGGTAAAGATGATACAGTTGCGATTAAACGTGCTGTTGATGCGGATACAATCGAAACGAACGGTTCAGCAATCGGTGATCACGTTATTGAGCAAGTTAAATTAGCGCAGCAAAAACGAGGCGTTATTATTTTCACAGATCCGGATTATCCTGGAGAGCGTATTCGAAAAATTATTTCTGACAAGGTTCCTGGATGTAAGCATGCTTTTTTAACGAAGGAAGAAGCACTTGCTAAAAGGAAAAAAGGTGTTGGAATCGAACATGCTTCTAATGAGTCGATTCGCCGTGCTTTAGAGAATATACATGAAGAAATGGAAGCTTACACAAGTGAAATTAGTTGGAGTGATCTAGTCGATGCGGGCTTAGTGGGCGGAGAAATGGCAAAGAGTCGCAGAGAAAGAGTGGGTAAGCTATTAAAGATTGGTTATACAAACGCAAAACAGTTACATAAACGTTTACAAATGTTTCAGGTTTCAAAGGAATCATTTGCAGAAGCTTATAAGCAAGTAATACAGGAGGAAAAAAAATGAAGGATATCGCAACACCAAATCGTACGAAAGACATTGTTGAAAAGTATGGATTTTCATTCAAAAAAAGTTTAGGACAAAATTTTTTAATTGATACGAATGTATTAAATCGTATCGTTGATCACGCAGAAATCGGTTCAGAAAGTGGCGCAATTGAAATTGGACCAGGTATCGGTGCGTTAACAGAGCAATTGGCAAAGCGTGCTAAAAAAGTAGTGGCTTTTGAAATTGATCAGAGATTATTACCAATTTTAGACGAGACGTTAGCTCCATATAGCAACGTTACAGTTATAAATAAAGATGTACTAAAAGCAGATGTACATGAAGTGTTTAGTGAGCAATTTGAAGAAGGACAAGATGTAATGGTAGTAGCTAACTTACCATACTATATTACAACGCCAATTTTATTTAAATTGCTCGAAGAAAAATTACCGGTTCGTGGATTTGTTGTTATGATGCAAAAAGAAGTTGGGGATCGTTTAGCTGCTAAACCAGGAACGAAAGAGTATGGTTCTTTATCAATTGCCATTCAGTATTATACAGAGGTAGAAACAGTTATGACTGTACCGCGTACAGTGTTTGTGCCACAACCAAATGTTGATTCTGCGATTATCCGTCTTCTAAAGCGTCCTAAACCAGTTGTAGAAGTGACAGATGAAACTTTCTTCTTTGAAGTAGTACGAGCAAGTTTCGCACAGCGTCGTAAAACTTTAATGAATAATTTATCAAATAATTTAAATGGTTTCCCGAAAGATAAAGAGCTGTTGGATCGAATTTTGACAGAAGTAGGAATTGATCCGAAGCGAAGAGGCGAAACGCTATCTATCGAAGAGTTTGCAACATTAAGTAATGCATTAATTCTTCATAAATTGTCATAAGAATATGAAAGGGACAGTTCAACTTGAGCTGTCCCTTTTGTCACCTTTCCTTTCCTAAATTCATACTTTAAAAACAGGTAAGATGGCCTAACGAGTTTGGAGTTTGGAGGTAGGAGAATGGATTTACATGTTGGAGAATTAGTTGAACGATATTCTCATAATAGGGATATTCTTTTTCGTATTATAGAAATAAAAGGCGATATGGCAATATTATTTGGAGAGGAAATTAGACTTGTGGCGGATGCACCACTTGCAGATTTAGTTAGTATAGATCAACGAGAACATAAAAATAGAGTGAAGCGTGAAAAAGAAACGATGGAGCGTACTTACCGGTTGTTTCAGCAAGATTACGTGTTGATGAAACAAAGACATGAACATAATTCAACTGGTGGATATACAAGTGAAGTGAATTATTTTCAAATGCCAGGACGTGTATTGCATATAGATGGAGATCCTTTATATTTGCGCAAGTGCTTGGATTTATATAATAAAATAGGCGTTCCTGTTCAAGGTATTCATTGTAAGGAAACGGAGATGCATGAAAAGGTAGTAGACTTAATAGATCATTTTCGCCCAGACATTTTAGTTATTACAGGACATGATGCATATACAAAGTCAAAAGGAGTTATGGGAGATTTAGCAGCATATAGACATTCTAGACATTTTGTACAGGCCGTTCGAGAAGTGCGGAAAAAGTATCCATCGTTAGATCAACTCGTTATTTTTGCTGGGGCTTGTCAATCACACTTTGAGGCGTTGATTCGGGCAGGTGCTAATTTTGCTAGTTCACCGTCTAGAATTAATATTCATGCTCTAGATCCTGTATATGTAGTTGGCAAAATTAGTTTCACTTCATTTATGGAAAGAGTAAATGTATGGGACGTTGTGCGTAATACAATTACTGGCGAAAAGGGACTAGGCGGAATTGAAACAAGAGGGATTTTACGAACAGGATTGCCCTTTCAACATTATGACGAATGAGCAAGGTACATACGTATCTTGCTTTTTTATGTGGAAATGATTTAAATGAGTCTGGATAAAAAGCGGCAAGAACGTGCAGACTATACAATGATACTTTTAGAATATAGTATTTCTTCTATCTATTTGAACGCATGATGCTTTTATAATGATATTGTCTGTGAATTGCGGTTAATAATTGGGATAGATATATCGTGTTTTAAGTGTTCAATCTAAATTACAGCGAGGTGTAGCAAAGTATATGTCAAAACGTTTAGATGAAATTAAAAGCGAATTAGATCACCATCTTGGACAGCGACTTATGTTAAAGGCAAATAGTGGGAGAAGAAAAACTGTGGAGCAATCAGGTGTACTTGCAGAAACGTATCGTTCTGTGTTTGTTGTACAATTAGACCAGCAAGAAGATGCATTGCAACGTGTATCTTATAGTTATGCAGATGTTTTAACAGAGACAGTAGAGCTAACATTTTACGATGAATCTCAAAATGAAGTATTTTATAATTAATGTATTTTTCGTTACATATATTCCCATAAATGAAAAGCTATATTATTTTGCATACTAATTATACCGTAGCAAAATAAGGAGGGACTCTGCATTGAGTAGACGAAGAGGAGTCATGTCAAATCAATTTAAAGAAGAGCTTGCAAAAGAGCTTGGCTTTTATGATGTTGTTCAGAAAGAAGGATGGGGCGGAATTCGTGCGAAAGATGCTGGTAATATGGTGAAACGTGCTATAGAAATTGCAGAACAGCAATTAATGAAACGAAACCAGTAGTTGTAAGATACTTTCTATGCTACGGTAGCCGAGGAGAGATTCCTCGGCTTTTTGCACGCTAAAAGGTGCCGTCATTTGACATAAGTAGTTTCATTCTGAATGCTTTTCGATATAATTAGGGAAGTGTCATCGTCTTACTATAAATTTATGGTAAAATAAACGATAAAAGATTGAGTACATAGAGTGGGTGAATAGATTGAAGCTACTAGTGAAAGCACCAGCAAAGATTAATCTGTCGTTAGATGTACTGGGAAAAAGACAAGATGGATATCATGAAGTGAAAATGATTATGACAACAATCGACTTGGCAGATCGTTTAGAGCTAACGGAATTAGCAGAAGACCGTATTGAAATTTTGTCCCATAATCGGTATGTCCCAGACGACCAACGCAATTTAGCTTATCAAGCAGCGAAATTATTAAAAGTGAAGTTTAATGTAAAAAAAGGTGTGTCTATTACTATTGAAAAAACGATTCCAGTAGCCGCTGGATTAGCAGGTGGAAGTAGTGATGCAGCAGCGACATTACGTGGCCTTAATAAGTTATGGAATTTAGGGCTAACAATCGATGAATTAGCAAAGCTTGGCGCAGAAATTGGTTCAGATGTATCGTTCTGTGTATATGGTGGAACTGCTATTGCCACTGGAAGAGGAGAAGAAATTGAACATATAAAGACTCCGCCTTCTTGTTGGGTTGTTTTAGCAAAGCCCCACATTGGTGTATCTACTGCTGACGTGTACGGAAATTTAAAATTAAATCGTGTTACTCATCCAAATGTAGATAAAATGGTTGAAGTCATTAACCATGGCGATTATAAAGGAATTTGTGATACTGTTGGTAACGTTTTAGAAGATGTGACGTTTGCGATGCATCCCGAGGTTGCACGTATTAAATCACAGATGAAACGCTTTGGGGCAGATGCCGTATTAATGAGTGGAAGTGGCCCAACTGTATTTGGTCTTGTACACCATGATTCGCGAATGCACCGCATATATAACGGGTTAAAAGGATTTTGCGAGCAAGTATATGCAGTGCGTTTATTAGGAGAGCGAGAAACGCTTGAATAAAGACGTATAATACGTTATGATTTGTTTAGAATATTCGTGATTTGAGGTGAGAGTATGAAAATTAGACGAAGTACAAGATTGGTCGATCTGACGTATTACTTGTTACAAAATCCTCGTCAGCTAGTTTCTCTCACTTTTTTTGCTGAAAGGTATCAATCGGCTAAATCTTCCATTAGTGAAGATTTAGTTATTATTAAGCAAACGTTTGAACAACAAGGTGTCGGCACATTGCAAACGGTACCAGGAGCAGCAGGAGGAGTGAAATATATTCCTTATATAAGTGAAGAAGAGGCAAATCTAATTATTAACGAGCTTTGTAGCTTATTTGAAAACCCAGACCGTATTTTGCCTGGCGGTTACTTATATATGACGGATCTTTTAAGTAATCCTCGCCAGATTAATGGCGCAGGTCGTTTATTTGCTTCTGTTTTTGCTAGGCAACCAATTGATGCGGTTATGACGGTAGCGACAAAAGGAATTCCGCTTGCTTATGCAGTAGCGAACTACTTAGATGTACCGGTAGTAATTGCGAGAAAAGATAATAAGGTAACAGAAGGACCCACTGTTAGTATTAACTATGTATCAGGTTCCTCTAAGCGAATCCAAACGATGACTTTAGCAAAGCGTAGCCTTCCAGAAGGGTCCAATGTTTTAATTATTGATGACTTTATGAAAGCTGGCGGAACCATTCAAGGTATGATGAGCATGCTAGAAGAGTTTAAAGCTAATGTTGTTGGGATTGGCGTATTAGTAGAGTCTACGGATATTGAAGAAAGACTTATTAATAACTTTGTATCATTAATTCGTCTGTCAGAAGTTGATGTGAAAGAAAAAGCGATTCAAGTGGAAAAGGGGAATTATGCACTTGCACCATTTGATAAAGGGCTTGTAGAGGCTGAGTAAAAAGGTAAAGCAGATAGCTTTACCTTTTTTTATTCCTATTTATAAATTACAAAATAGATGGACAAACTGCCTTTGGTACACTATTTTTAAAGAGTAAAAATAAATAATAAAAGGGTGAAAAGTATGAAAGTTGTTCAAACAAGCAAAGCACCACAGGCAATCGGACCATATTCACAAGGGATTATTGTAAATAATATGTTCTATAGTTCAGGACAAATTCCGTTAACGGCAAGTGGAGAACTTGTAACAGGAGATGTAACAGTACAAACAGAGCAAGTATTTGAAAATTTACAAGCGGTATTAGCAGAAGCAGGTGCTTCATTTGATACAGTGGTAAAAACAACAGTATTCTTGAAGGATATGGATGATTTTAATGCTGTTAATGAAGTATACGGTTCTTATTTCTCTACTCATAAACCAGCGCGTTCTTGTGTACAAGTAGCAAAATTACCGAAAGATGTTTCTGTTGAAATCGAAGTAATTGCCCTAGTTAAGTAACTCTTTGTAAGCGATAACCTCTACTAATCCTTATATTCAACTACAATAAAAATTTTTATCTTAAAAATTTTTAAAAAATTAAAGGGAAAATAGAAATTTTGTGGAATTTATACAAATATATCGCTTATTTAGAAAAGGGTGGTGAACACAAGATGGAAGTGACTGACGTAAGATTACGCCGCGTAAACACAGAAGGCCGCATGAGAGCAATTGCCTCTATTACTCTAGACCATGAATTTGTTGTTCATGATATTCGTTTAATTGATGGTAATAATGGATTATTTGTAGCAATGCCAAGTAAACGTACTCCAGATGGAGAATTCCGTGACATTGCACATCCAATTAATTCTAATACACGCTCTAAAATTCAAGATGCGGTTTTAACAGAGTATCATCGTTTAGGCGAGTTAGAAGAGGTTGAGTTTGAAGAAGCAGGCGCTTCGTAAAATTCGAATGAAAAGGGCTTTTGAAAGAAAGTCTTATAATTTTGTAGCAAACTCCTGTAAGCATTTACAGGAGTTTGTTTTTTTTTTTTTTGAATAATACACGTTTCTAATTATAAAAATTCATATTTTGAAAAAATAAAGATGAAAAACTTCTAATTTTTTCAAAATCATTTAAAATAGTATAGCTTATTCCTTAAAAAAGATACTAAAGAGTAAAACATCTTATAAGAATTATGGTAAAATTTAATAGTTATAATGTGTTTCTTGAAATATATGATGATTTAGGATAATATCGTTAATGGATAAATAGGTTGCGATGGAGGGTCTATATGTCAAACAGATTTGCAGTGATTCTAGCTGCAGGTAAAGGCACACGTATGAAGTCCAAGCTATACAAAGTGCTGCATCCTGTATGTGGAAAACCAATGGTACAACATGTAGTCAATGAAGTATCTCAATTAGGATTGCAGAAACTTGTAACAGTCGTTGGACATGGTGCTGAAAAGGTACAAGAACAGCTAGGAAACGTAAGTGAGTTTGCATTACAAGCAGAACAACTTGGTACAGCTCATGCTGTCGATCAAGCTGCAAGTGTACTTGCAAATGAAGAGGGAACAACTTTAGTTATTTGTGGTGATACACCTCTAATAACTGCTGAAACGATGGAAGCATTGCTTCAGCAACACGAAGAAGCGGGAGCAATGGCGACGGTACTAACAGCGTACATAGAAGAGCCTGCTGGATATGGCCGTATCGTTCGTAATGAGAATGGTCATGTTGAAAAGATTGTTGAGCATAAGGATGCGAATGAAAAAGAATTAGCTATTAAAGAAATCAATACAGGTACGTATTGTTTTGATAATAAAGCTTTATTTGCTTCACTTTCTAAAGTTTCAAATGATAATGTACAGGGCGAATATTACCTTCCGGACGTTATTGAAATTTTAAAAAATGAAGGTCATATTGTATCAGCTTATCAAACAGAGCACTTCGATGAAACGTTAGGTGTTAACGACAGAGTCGCTCTATCGCAAGCGGAAATTATTATGAAAAATCGTATCAACAGAAAGAACATGGTAAATGGTGTTACAATTATTGATCCAAGTAACACATACATTTCTGCGGATGCAATTATTGGTAGTGATACAGTTCTTCACCCAGGAACGGTTATTGAGGGGAACACTGTAATTGGTTCTGATTGTGAAATTGGACCGCATACAGTAATTCGCGATAGTGAAATTGGAGATCGTACGGTAATTCGTCAATCTACTGTACATGACAGCAAACTTGGTACAGAAGTATCAGTTGGTCCATTTGCACATATTCGCCCAGATTCAGTTATTGGAGATGAAGTGCGCGTTGGAAACTTCGTAGAAATCAAAAAAACTGTTTTTGGTAATAGAAGTAAAGCTTCACACTTAAGTTATATCGGGGATGCACAAGTTGGAGAAGACGTGAATCTTGGTTGTGGTTCAATTACGGTGAACTACGACGGCAAGAATAAATTTAAAACTGTAATTGGTAACGGGGTATTTATTGGATGTAATTCAAACCTTGTTGCTCCTGTAACAGTTGAAGATGGTGCTTATGTGGCAGCAGGCTCTACAATAACAGAGAATGTTCCATCAAAAGCATTATCAGTAGCACGTGCACGTCAAGTTAACAAAGAAGACTATGTTGATCAATTGCTGAATAAGAAAAAATCATAATGTGGAGGGTTAATCTAGATGTCGACTCAATATCTAAATTCTAATTTGAAAGTATTCTCTTTAAACTCTAATAAGGAACTTGCTGAGCAAATCGCAAAGCATATTGGAGTAGGACTAGGAAAATGTTCTGTTGATCGTTTTAGTGATGGAGAAGTTCAAATTAACATTGAAGAAAGTATCCGTGGTTGCGATGTATTCATTATTCAATCTACAAGCTTCCCAGTAAACGAACATATCATGGAATTACTTATTATGATTGATGCATTAAAACGTGCATCTGCAAAAACAATTAATATTGTTATTCCTTACTATGGTTATGCGCGTCAAGACCGTAAAGCGCGTTCTCGTGAACCAATTACATCGAAACTTGTAGCAAACTTGCTTGAAACAGCAGGTGCAACTCGTGTAATCACTCTAGATTTACATGCTCCGCAAATTCAAGGATTCTTTGATATCCCGATCGACCACTTAATGGGTGTACCGATTCTTTCAGACTACTTTGAAGCAAAAGGCCTTAAAGATATCGTAATCGTATCTCCTGATCACGGTGGTGTAACGCGTGCTAGAAAAATGGCGGATCGCCTAAAAGCGCCAATCGCTATTATTGATAAGCGTCGTCCTCGTCCGAATGTATCTGAGGTAATGAACATTATCGGTAACATCGAAGGCAAAACAGCAATTTTAATTGATGACATCATTGATACAGCTGGTACAATTACATTAGCGGCAAACGCTCTTGTTGAGAACGGTGCTTCTGAAGTATATGCTTGCTGTACACACCCAGTATTATCTGGTCCAGCAATTGAGCGTATTCAAAATTCGAATATTAAAGAGTTAGTTGTAACGAACTCTATTGTATTACCAGAAGAGAAGAAAATTGATAAAGTACATGAACTTTCAGTTGCTCCATTAATCGGAGAAGCAATCATTCGTGTATACGAAGAAGAATCTGTAAGTGTATTATTCAATTAATTGGATAGAATGAGACGTAACCAAGCTTGGTTACGTCTTTTCGTATCGAAAAAAGAAAGTAGTGGTACAAGAATGAAATTAATAGTAGGACTTGGGAACCCAGGTAGAGAATATGAATTAACAAGGCATAATATTGGATTTATGGCAATCGATGAACTTGCAAAACGTTGGAGTATTTCTTTGAATGAACAAAAGTTTAAAGGGGTATTTGGCGCAGGTTTTGTTAATGGGGAAAAAGTAATCTTACTAAAGCCACTTACATATATGAATTTATCTGGGGAAAGTATCCGTCCACTCATGGATTATTATAAAATTGATGTCGAGGACTTCATTGTTATGTACGATGATTTAGATATTCCTGTAGGTAAATTACGCCTTCGCATGAAAGGTAGTGCGGGTGGACATAATGGTGTGAAATCAACAATTTCACATTTAGGAACACAAGAATTTCAACGTATCCGCATGGGAATCGATCGTCCGAAAAATGGGATAAAAGTAGTGGATTACGTATTAGGACGTTTTACATCTGAAGAAATATCTGGCGTTAATCAATCCATTGAAAATGCAGCAGATGCATGTGAGGAATGGTTAAATAAACCTTTTCTCCAAATCATGAATACTTTTAATAGTTAAGCGCACAATCTGGAATATTTTATTTTGTTTTATCCCATACTAGTAGCAATTGGATATTTAGGAGGCTAGTATGGAAGGTTATTATTACTGTAGACATTGTGGAAGTAATGTGGGCTCCATTATCGCAGAAAAAGTATATAGCGACGTTTTGTTTCAACTAACAGAGCAAGAAGTAGTGGATATGATTCATTTTCATGAGAATGGAAATATATATATAAAAACGATTTGTGAATCGTGTCAAGAAACGCTCGCATCTTATCCTGAGTATTATGAATATGAAAAATTTCTGCAATAAAATGTTGTCGCTTTGGCATGTCCAAAGCATTTTTCTGTTTTCTTTTTCCAAAATATTTGCATAAAATATAGTAACTTGCTCTTTATGTTGAGAGGAGTTTTGAAAATGATAGGTTTATTAGAGCAATTTTATAAAAATGAAGAAATACAATCGGTTATTAATGGGCTAGAAGATGGGTTGAAAGAACAACTTGTATCGGGTATGGCAACATCCTCTCGTTCATTATTAATGGCAGCTTTATATAAAAAGACAAAGCAATCACAACTTATCGTGACGCACAATTTATACCAAGCACAAAAAGTACATGAAGATTTAGTGGCGTTACTTGGTGAAAAAGATGTTTGGCTATATCCGGTAAATGAATTGATAGCATCGGAGGTTGGTGTTGCAAGTCCAGAATTGAAGGCACAGCGTATTGAAGTGTTAAATCGCTTAGCTGCAGGAGAGAATGGGATTATTGTAGCGCCAGTTGCAGGGCTGCGTAGGTTTTTACCAATAAAAGAATTATGGAAGCAAAGGCAAATTGAAATCAATCTAGGGCAAGAGATTGATTTAGATGCACTCTTGCATACTTTACATCATATTGGCTACGAGCGTAAGTCAATGGTAGAAGCTCCAGGAGAGTTCAGTTTACGCGGGGGAATATTAGATATTTACCCATTAACGGAAGAATTACCGTTTCGTATTGAATTCTTCGATACAGAAGTCGATTCTATTCGATTGTTTGATGTGGATGAACAGCGTTCTCAAGATAAAAAGGAAAGTGTTAAGTTCGGTCCAGCAACAGAGTTTTTATTTTCACAGGAAGAATTGAAATCGGGAATTAAGCATCTTGAAGAAGGTTTGACTAAGACGATGCAAAAGCTTTCCGATGATAAATTAAAGACTACTGTGCTTGAGACGGTTAGTCATGAAATTGAAATGTTGAAAAACGGGCAGAGTATAGAACAAATGTTTAAATATTTATCTATTTTCTATAAAGAACCTGCTAGTCTGATAGATTATTTACCAGAAAATGGTGTTGTGATTTTAGATGAGATTTCCCGTATTCAAGAAACAGCATCACATCTTGAAACAGAAGAAGCGGAATGGTATATCTCACTTCTTGGCGAAGGAACAATTATTCAGGATTTATCTTTCTCCCACTCGTTTGAGGAGTTTCTTCATAATAAAAAAAGAAGTTTTGTATATTTAACGTTATTCTTACGCCATATAGCACACACACATCCTCAAAATATTGTAAATGTGACATGTAAAACGATGCAAGATTTCCACGGACAGATGCATTTGTTAAAAACTGAAATTGATAGATGGAATGAAGGTAATTTTACGACCGTTGTGCTTGGAACAGATGATGAACGTGTAAAAAAACTACAACATATTTTAAGTGATTATGATATTGATGCAGACATTGTAGAGGCGACAGATATCTTATTGCCTGGAAGGTTACAAATTGCTGTAGGTGATTTACATGCAGGCTTTGAAATGCCGATGCAAAAGTTTGTTGTCATTACTGAAAAGGAGCTTTTTCATAAGAAGGTTAAAAAATCACAACGTAAGCAAAAGTTATCTAACGCTGAACGTATTAAAAGTTATTCGGAATTAAAAGTTGGAGACCATGTAGTTCATGTAAATCATGGTATAGGTAAATTTTTAGGTATTGAGACATTAGAGATTAATGGTGTTCATAAAGATTATTTAAATATTAAATATCAAGGTAATGATAAGTTATACGTTCCAATTGAACAAATTGATCAAGTGCAAAAATACGTAGGGTCTGAAGGTAAGGAACCAAAAGTTTATAAATTAGGCGGAAATGATTGGAAGAAGGTCAAAACGAAAGTTGAAAAATCTGTACAAGACATTGCAGATGACCTAATTAAATTATATGCCGAGCGTGAAGCTTCGAAAGGTTATGCATATACACCAGATACGGCAGAGCAACAAGAGTTTGAATCTTTATTCCCATATCAAGAGACAGAGGATCAATTACGTTCTATTGAAGAGATTAAGAAAGATATGGAACGCGGACGTCCGATGGATAGGCTTCTTTGTGGTGACGTAGGATATGGAAAGACGGAAGTAGCTATTCGTGCGGCATTTAAAGCAATTATGGATGAAAAACAAGTTGCGATTTTAGTACCAACAACAATCCTTGCACAACAACACTATGAAACAATTCGAGAGCGTTTTCAAGATTACCCGATTAATATAGGGTTACTAAGTAGATTCCGCACACGAAAACAACAAAATGAAACGATTAAAGGTTTAAAAGATGGAACGGTGGATATTGTAATCGGAACGCATCGTATTTTATCTAAAGATGTTACTTATAAAGATTTAGGACTTCTTATTATTGATGAAGAACAAAGATTCGGCGTTACACATAAAGAAAAAATTAAACAATTGAAAGCAAATGTTGACGTGTTAACATTAACGGCAACTCCGATTCCACGTACACTTCATATGTCTATGCTTGGTGTGCGCGATTTATCTGTTATTGAGACACCACCAGAGAATCGTTTCCCAGTACAAACATATGTAGTAGAGTATAATCCAGCGTTAATGCGAGAAGCGATAGAGCGAGAGTTAGCAAGAGGCGGTCAAATTTACTTCCTATATAACCGTGTGGAGGATATTGAAAGAAAAGCAGATGAAATTTCGATGTTAGTTCCAGATGCTCGTGTAACATACGCACATGGGAAAATGAATGAAGGTGAATTAGAGTCTGTTATGCTATCGTTTTTAGAAGGGCAGCATGATGTTCTTGTAAGTACAACAATTATTGAGACGGGTGTAGATATTCCGAATGTAAATACATTAATTGTATTTGATGCAGATCGTATGGGACTATCGCAGTTGTATCAGCTTCGTGGTCGTGTTGGGCGTTCTAATCGCGTCGCGTATGCATACTTTGCATACAAACGTGATAAAGTGTTATCGGAAGTTGCAGAGAGGCGTCTGCAAGCAATTAAAGAGTTTACAGAGCTTGGATCTGGTTTCAAAATTGCGATGAGAGACTTATCAATTCGTGGTGCGGGTAATTTGTTAGGGGCAGAACAACATGGATTTATTGATTCTGTCGGATTTGATCTATATTCTCAAATGTTAAAAGATGCAATTGAGCAACGTAGAGGAACAGACGGAGTTGAAAATACCGTTAATGTTGAAATTGATTTAGAAGTAGATGCGTATTTACCGGATGCGTACATTTCAGATAGTAAACAAAAAATTATGATGTATAAACAATTTAGAGGTATTTCTGCAATTGAAGATATTGAAGAGTTGCAGGAAGAGATGATCGACAGATTTGGTGATTATCCACAAGAAGTTGGTTATTTATTACAAATTGCAAACATTAAAGTGTTGGCGATGAAAGAAAAAATTGAGTTAATTAAGCAAAATAAATTTGAAGTAACATTCCTGTTTTCTGAACAAGCGAGCCAAAATATAGATGGTGGAAAATTATTCATGCTAGGAAGTAGTTTTGGCCGTATGATCGGTCTTGGTATGGAGGGGTCACAATTGAAAATTGTGATGAAAACGAATGGATTAGAGACGTCGAAATGGTTAACAATTGCTGAAAATTTATTAAAAGGCTTGCCAGATGTAAAAAAAGAAGTAATAAATGCCTAATATAAGATAAAAAATACAATTCGACGTGCATAGAAGAACTAATGTGTAAAATACTATGTTTAATAGTTGGTGATTTTTACATGAACAGGTAAATTCACCACTTTGATCATCAGTAGAAAGTGAGGCAGCATTAGAATGAAAGCAACTGGAATCGTACGTCGAATTGATGATTTAGGCAGGGTAGTAATTCCGAAGGAAATTCGTAGAACTTTACGTATTCGTGAGGGAGATCCACTAGAAATATTTGTTGATCGCGATGGAGAAGTGATTTTGAAAAAATATTCTCCAATTAGTGAACTAGGTAATTTTGCAAAGGAATATACGGAAGCTTTATACGATAGCTTAGGACATAATGTGCTTGTATGCGATCGTGATTCTATTATCGCAGTAGCAGGCGCATCTAAAAAAGAATACTTAAATAAAAGTGTTGGCGATTTAATTGAGAAGACAATGGAAGAGCGTAAGTCTGTAATTATGACAGATGAAAGCGAAATTTCAATTATTGATGGAGTAACAGAAAAAGTGAGCTCTTATACAATTGGCTCGATTATTGCAAATGGAGATCCAATCGGAGCTGTCGTTATCTTCTCTAAAGAGGCTATTATAAGTGAAGTAGAGCATAAATCAGTAAATACAGCTGCAAGCTTTTTAGCGAAACAAATGGAGCAGTAGCGAAGTGTAATTTCTATAAGTAGCAATCTTTCCTAATTATGATATTTCTATTTGAGAAATTAACTATTTGGAGATATAAGTATATTGAACGAAGGTAGCGCTTTGCTACCTTTTTTCATTGAATATTTTTGCTGTTGAAAGAAGTCAGTGAATGTAAGGAATATGAAGGAGAGCCAGTTTTTCTTTGTGATATAATACGAGGGGTGAGAATAGAAAAAGGAGTTTTCTTGTATGGAAGCGAAGAAGTACCAAGCCTTTTGGCGTGGGGCTATTATATTAACAATCGCAAGTTTTGTTACGAAGGTATTAAGCGCTTTTTACCGTATTCCATATCAAA
The DNA here is from genome assembly GCF_038008665.1 of Bacillus sp. FSL R10-2201. NCBI lineage: Bacteria > Bacillati > Bacillota > Bacilli > Caryophanales > Bacillaceae > Bacillus > Bacillus sp. FSL R10-2201. Next base: position 58,828 of record NZ_JBBOZP010000001.1, read on the forward strand.
ATATAGCGGGTGATGTTGGTTTTTATATTTACCAACAAATTTATCCGTTTTATGGATTTTGTTTGATTTTAGCTACTTATGGGTTTCCCATTATTATTTCAAAAATGGTCGCAGAAAGATTAGAACGAGGAAAACAAAAAGAAGCAGAAGAAATTATTTGTGTATCTTTTTGGTTTTTATTAGGAATTGGATTTATAGGGTTTTTTACATTATTCTTTGGGGCCGAAACAATTGCATCGGCTATGGGCGATATACATTTAGATAAATTATTACGTGTTATTTCGTTTTCATTCCTACTAATGCCATTTTTATCTGTAGCGAGAGGATATTTTCAAGGTTTCAATAATATGATGCCGACGGCTGTTTCGCAAGTAATTGAACAAACGATTCGTGTTTCTATTATTGTATTTTTATCACTATTCCTTATTGCTCATGGATTTGATTTATATACAGTTGGTGCGGGTGCCATGCTAGGTTCAATTGCAGGCGGGCTTATTGGGATTATCGTACTTTTACTTTATATGCGTCATGATTTCCATGCTATTTTCTTCAAAAGATGGAAGGGAATTAGAAATAAAAAAGGGATTGTTCGAATCCTTTTTTGGCAGGGATTAGCGATTTGTGTTAGTAATTTAGTCCTTATTTTTATACAAATGGCGGATTCTATTTCCTTGTATACTTTGCTTATTCGTGCGGGAGAGCAAGTTGAAAATGCAAAGGTACTAAAAGGTGTTTATGATAGAAGTATCCCGCTTATGCAATTAGGTACTGTTGTGACAACTTCTTTCTCATTGTCACTTATTCCTATTATTACAGCGGCGAAAGAAAGAGGAGATCTTTCATTTATTCAAGAAAAGGTAAAGTTAGCAATGAAAATAACATTTGTTATTGGATCTGCAGCTGCTATTGGATTAACTTGTATTATTCAACCTACAAATATTATGTTGTTTGAAAATAGTGATGGATCAGATGTGTTATCGATTTTATCTTTATCTATTTTATTTAGTTCATTGTCAATTACAACTGCTTCCATTTTGCAAGGAGTGGGACAAACATTAAAACCAGCAATATTCGTTGTATTTGGAGGTTGTTTGAAGTTAGTTTTAAACTATATATTAATGCCGTATTTTGGTGTAAAGGGAGCTGCAATTGCAACTTTAGTTGCGCTTATTGTAATTGCCTTGCTAAATAGTGTGTTACTTATGCGAGCTGTATCGGAGCCGCTTATTGATAGGCGGAATATGTTAGGTGTAGCTATTAGTGGTATCGGTATGGGGTTTGTATTAATAATCTTTATGCGTATGTTACGAATGTCCGGATTAGTAATTGATACAGGACATAGAGGAATTGCGACGCTTGAAGCGCTGTTAGGTGTAGCTATCGGTGGATTAGCATATATGTTTTTAATTTTAAAATTACGTGTATTTACAAAAGAAGAATTAGGAAACGTTATGAAACAAGAGAAAAAAGAAGGTTCATTGAAGAAGAGTGGATAGAGGTGACTGGTTGTGAGTGGAATCATTACTATTTTAGGATTAGGTGCTGGTGAGTTAGATCAGTTAACAATGGGTGTATATCGAAAGATAAAAGAAGCAGACCATATGTTTGTTAGAACGAAGGAGCACCCAGTTATAGAAGAATTGGAGAAAGAAGCTATAAAGTATACGGCCTTTGATAATGTATATGAGGCACATGATACATTTGAAATCGTATATGAAACAATTGCGAATACATTGCTAGAACAAGCTAAAGGCGCAGAAATTATTTATGCTGTTCCAGGTCATCCGCTTGTAGCAGAAAGAACAGTTCAGCTACTTTTGGAAAAAGGAGAAGCAGCAAATATTGAAGTGCGAATTGAAGGTGGACAAAGTTTCCTTGATCCGATGTTCGCAAGTCTAAAAATTGATCCGATTGAAGGGTTCCAATTAATTGATGCTACATCATTTGAAAGAGGACAATTAGAATTACGTCAACATTTAATCTTTTGCCAGGTGTATGATGCATTCGTTGCTTCAGATGTGAAGCTAACGTTAATGGAGATTTTGCCAGATGATTACGAAGTGTATATCGTAACAGCTGCAGGGACTTCATTCGAGCAAGTGAAAAAGGTATCGTTATACATGTTAGATCACGAAACAGAATTAAATAATTTAACGAGTGTGTATGTACCGCCAGTTAAGGAACGTGCGTCCTTATATCAGCAATTTGATGTGCTTAGAGCAATTATTGCTGATCTTCGTGGACCGAATGGTTGCCCATGGGATAAAAAGCAAACTCATCAATCTTTAAAGAAATACTTAATTGAAGAAGCGTATGAAGTGCTAGAAGCAATTGATGAAGAGGATGATGATCATTTAGTAGAAGAACTAGGTGATATATTATTACAAGTTATGCTTCATGCCCAAATTGGAGAGGATGAAGGTTGGTTCTCTATAGATGATATTATTCGGACTTTAGCTGAGAAAATGGTTCGTCGTCATCCGCATGTGTTTGGGGATACGGATGTAAATAATGCTGATGAAGTGATTGCAAATTGGGAAGAAATTAAAAAACAAGAAAAGGGATTCGTGAAAGAATCTGTTTTAGCGGGTATTCCAAAAAGCTTGCCACAACTAATGCGTGCTTATGAAATTCAGAAGAAAGCTGGAAAGGTTGGATTTGATTGGGTTGATGTGCAGCCGATGATAGAGAAGGCCTTAGAAGAATGGCAAGAATTCCAACAAGAAGTTGTAAACATGGATGAGAAAAAGATGCTAGGTGAATTTGGTGATTTACTATTTGCATTTGTGAATATAGCTCGTCATTATAAATTAGATCCAGAAGAAGCGCTACGTTCAACTAATGAGAAATTTATGGATCGCTTTTTATACATGGAAGCAAAAGTAGCTGAAATGAATAAGGAAATGCAAGATTTATCATTAGAACAGTTAGATATTTTATGGGAAGAGGCAAAACAAACAGAGCGTTAATAGGGGGATTTGATATGCGTCTAGATAAATTTTTGAAAGTATCACGTTTAATTAAAAGAAGAACATTAGCAAAAGAAGTGTCTGACCAAGGAAGAATTTCGATTAATGGCCAAGTGGCAAAAGCGAGTTCAGATGTGAAGGTAGAGGATGAATTAACAATTCGTTTCGGGCAAAAAATAGTAACTGTGAAAGTAAATGAATTGAAAGAAACAACTAAAAAAGAAGATGCAGCAAACATGTATAGTCTCGTTCGTGAGGAAAAGGTGAAAGCGGAAGAAGGCTTGTTCTAAAATAGGTTAGCCCTTCATACATTACTATTAGCTAGTATAAAGCTATGGGGGGATTTTCGTGAATAATGGTTACTCACCTATGTCTTCTAATCAACAAAATGTTTCGGTAGAGCATGATATTATTATGCGTGGCAGGCGTGTAATTGATATTACCGGTGTAAAGCAGGTAGAGAGTTTTGATAGCGAAGAGTTTTTACTCGAGACTGTAATGGGTTTTTTAACAATTCGTGGTCAAAATTTGCAAATGAAGAATTTAGATGTAGAAAAGGGTATTGTATCAATTAAAGGGAAAGTTCATGAAATGCTGTATATTGATGAGAACCAAGGGGAGAAAACTAAAGGCTTCTTTAGTAAGCTATTTAAATGAGCCTAACAATTCAGTTGTATACAATGCTTTCGATGATTGGAATGGGTGCTTGGATTGGTGCTTCTTTAGATACATACCAACGGTTTTTAAAGCGCCAAGAGCGTAAACGTTGGCTTGTATTTATACATGATATACTATTTTGGATTGTCCAAGCATTATTCGTTTTTTATGTATTACTGCGTGTAAATGAAGCCGAACTACGTATATATGTATTTTTGGCGTTACTATGTGGTTTTGCAGCATATCAAAGCTTATTGAAAGCACTATACATGAAGATGTTAAATTTTCTCATCTATATTTTTGTACAAACAACACAATTTTTTGTTCGAATTATACAGCTACTCATGATAAAACCTGTTATTATTATAGCACAGCTATTTATTGCATTTATATTATTCTTATTTCGTATACTGCTTTCAATTGGACATGTGTTATGGAAAATGGTGATTTGGATATTACTTTTCATATGGAAAGTTTTTTTCTCGCCTGTTCGGTTTATTGCTTCGCTCATATGGAAACTTCTCCCTAATCGTGTTAAACTTTTTATAATGAAGCATGTAGGGTTCCTGCAATATGTAGCAAAATTGAAGGGACATATCTTCCAATTATGGGTGCGTATAAAAAAGAAGTTAGGGGGACCTCGGAAATGAGGGAACTGAGACAAAGAACAATCGACAAACAGAGTCCAAATCCTGTTAAAGAACATATAATACAAACGGATGAGAACAGGAAGCGACTTTATCGCCGTTTAGCGGTTTTTCTTGTCTTTGCTTTTACAATTATTGCTAGTATTAGTGTGACGTTTTATCAACAAAACAGTTCCATTAAAGCAAAAGAAGCAAAAGTTAAGGACATGAAAAAAGAACTGGATTCATTAACGAAAAAAGAAAAGAATCTAAAAGATGAAGTTCAAAAGTTGAATGATGAAGAGTACGTTTTAAAGATTGCTAGAAGGGATTATTTCTTCTCCGGAAAAGGGGAGATAATTTTTCCTGTTTCTAAGTAGAGTATGTCTTATTGACACTGTATTTTAGGATTATATATAATAAAGTAAAATTTGACTTTTTAACCACTAAGGAGGAGCATTTTTTTTATGTCAATCGAGGTAGGCAGCAAGTTACAGGGTAAAGTAACAGGTATTACAAATTTTGGGGCTTTTGTGGAGCTGCCAGAAGGCTTAACAGGTCTTGTTCATATTAGTGAAGTTGCTGATAATTATGTGAAAGATATTAACGATCACTTAAAAGTAGGCGACCAAGTAGAAGTAAAAGTTATCAATGTTGAAAAAGATGGCAAAATTGGCCTATCTATTAAGAAAGCGAAAGAACGTGAAAAAACAGAAGGAGATCGTCCACGCGGTGAATACCAACGTGGTGGTGATCAACAACGTTCTGGACGTCCACAACGTAATAATCGTTCTTCCAACAGAGATAACCGCGGTGGCGGTAACGAACGAGCTCCAAAAGAAACATTTGAGCAAAAGATGGCACGCTTTTTAAAAGATAGTGAAGATCGTTTAACTTCTTTAAAGCGTAACACAGAATCTAAACGTGGTGGCCGTGGCGCACGTCGCGGATAATAAGTCCGTTTAATTCTTAACATATAGAGAGGTACCCAGAGTAATTACTCGGGTACTTTTTTATGTGAGAGAATATATTTTTAAAAAAGTTTTTGAGATGTATTGACTTTAAAATATATCTGATGTAATATACTAATTGTCCGTTAAATACGACGACATGGCGGTGTAGCTCAGCTGGCTAGAGCGTACGGTTCATACCCGTGAGGTCGGGGGTTCGATCCCCTCCGCCGCTATATTTAATTTAACGGCCCGTTGGTCAAGTGGTTAAGACACCGCCCTTTCACGGCGGTAACACGGGTTCGAATCCCGTACGGGTCATCTAAAAAGATCATGCAAATTTGCATGGTCTTTTTTTGTTAAATATAAATTAAGACGTACAATACTTCTACAAAATCACCCTATATTTTCTGAACATTCTTTCAACTCTCTTTAAATAAATTAAATACTATGTATATATGTAGATTTATTTCGAATAAAAAGTCGAACGATTATAAAAGTCAAAACTGTTGTTTTGACAAAAAAACCAATAATCATCTTTTATAATAACAGTAATTAAACTATGCAGGTGGTGTTAAAAATATGCCTAAAGCAGGAAGGAATACTATGAATACAAGTGCATTGGCGATGAATGAAAGTCAGCTTGGAACAATAAAGTGGACGAGTAAGTTGCGAATGAAGTTTGAAAAAGTTTTCTTTAGATGGGGATTCATTATTGCTGTTATTGGTTTTCTTTTGGGACGAGCATATATATTAACAAACATTTTACCGTTTGCATTGCCGTTTTTTGCTGCTGTTTATGTTATGAAGCGAGATAAAATGCCGCTCGCGTTCTTAGCCCTAATGGGGGGAGCACTTTCAGTTTCAATAGATAATTTATTTTTTACTTTTGCATCTATCTTTACCTTCTTTATTTATAATATCTTCTTTAGTCGGTTTACACGTAAAACTGTTGGACTTGTACCATTCCAAGTATTTATCTCCGCATTAACCGCACATTTAGTTGTTGTATATTTTGCACAGCAAACCGTCACCATGTATGATCTGCTCGTCAGTACGATCGAAGCGGGGCTTAGCTTCGTATTAACGATGATATTTTTACAAAGTGTTCCGCTTTTAGTGGAAAGGAAAGGGAAGCAACAAGCGTTAGAAACAGAAGAAATTGTTTGTTTAATTATATTACTAGCATCTGTTTTAACGGGCACAACGGATTGGTTTGTTTATGATGCTTCTATTCAACATATTTTCACTAGATATTTAGTATTAGTATTTGCCTTTATTGCAGGGGCAGCTACAGGGTCCACGGTAGGAGTTGTCACTGGGTTAATATTAAGTTTAGCAAATGTGGCGAGCTTGTCTCAACTTAGTCTCCTTGCCTTTTCAGGATTGCTTGGGGGATTGTTAAAAGAAGGGAAGCGTATAGGAGTTAGTTTAGGTTTATTAATTGGTACAAGCTTAATTACATTATATGTAGACAAGCAAACAAGTATTGTAACAACTTTAATTGAATCTGGTGTAGCGATTGTTTTCTTCTTATTAACACCGAAGCTTGTTATGGATCGTATTGCTAAATTTATGCCGGGTACACAGGAACATTCACAGGATCAACAACAATATTTAAGAAGAGTGCGCGATGTTACAGCAAACAAAATCAATCAATTTGCTAATGTATTTGCTGCTTTGTCTAATAGCTTTTCTGTATACGGGTATGTGGAGGAGGAAGATAAAGAAACAGAAGCTGATTTATTTTTAAGTACAATTACTGCAAAAACATGTCAAACATGTTTTAAGAAGGATCAATGTTGGGTAGTTAATTTTGATAAAACATACGATTATATGAAACAAATAATGAGTGAAACAGAAGAAGGAACGCTGCAGCATAATCGGAAGTTAGTTCGTGAATGGGACAAGCATTGTGTGAGAGGGAAGAAAGTAACGGATTTAGTAGCGGGTGAATTAGATCACTTCTATGAGGGGCAGAAATTAAGAAAACAAATGAAGGAAAATCGTAGAATTGTAGCGGAGCAATTACTAGGTGTATCAAAAGTGATGGAGGATTTCGCTAAGGAGATACAACGAGAAAGAGAGAACCATCAAGCGCAGGAGGAGCAAATTTTACAAGCGTTTCGTGATTTTGGTGTCGAAGTGGAGCATGTTGATATTTATTGTTTAGATAGAGGAAGTATTGATATTGAAATGTTGATTCCGGCTGCATCTAATGAACATGGGGAATGTGAGAAGTTGGTTGCTCCAATGCTTTCAGATATTTTAAAAGAGAATATCGTCGTTAAGCATGAAGAGAAATCCTCATATCCAAATGGGCACAGTTTAATATCATTTGGTTCAGCGAAGACATATTCTCTTGATACAGGATTGGCCACAGCTGCAAAAGGTGGTGGGTTTATTTCAGGTGATTCCTACGCGATGATGGATTTGAGCGTTGGTAAATATGCACTTGCGATTAGTGATGGTATGGGAAATGGACAAAGGGCTCATATGGAGAGTAGGGAAACGGTAAAATTATTACAAAAGATACTTCAATCAGGTATTGATGAAGAAATAGCGATTAAGTCCATCAATTCGATTCTTTCTTTAAGGACGACAGAGGAGATGTATACAACGCTTGACTTGGCTATGGTAGATTTGCGGGATGCGAGTGCGAAGTTTTTAAAGATTGGATCGACGCCGAGTTTTGTTAAACGCGGAAATAATATTTTGAAAATTGAGGCAAGTAATTTGCCGATGGGAATCATTGAAGATGTTGAAGTTGATGTGGTTGGTGAGCAATTAAAAACGGGTGATCTTCTTATCATGATGAGTGACGGCATCTTTGAGGGAGCGCAACATGTGGAGAATCACGAATTATGGATAAAACGTAAAATTAAAGAACTACAAACAGAGGACCCACAGGAAATCGCTGATATTATTATGGAAGAAGTAATTCGCTCTGGTGATGGTTATATAAATGATGATATGACTATTGTGGTGGCGAAAGTAAAGAAAAATATGCCGAAGTGGGCTACGATTCCAATAGTAGGAATGCAGGCGCAATAAAATAATCAAAAAACCTAGGTAGATGCCTAGGTTTTTTTGATTAAAAAGGTAATGTTATTACTTTGTTAAATATACAGGAGGGATGTAAGATAAAAATATGGATTTTGTACATCTTTTTTTTGCACAATGTTTGTAAAAGTTGTACCATTATATACAAGGTAACTAATGTTGTTGTTCTTGTTTAATGAAAGGTGATTGCGAAGTTGAAAGATGCATTTGTTGAAAAAGTAGATGACTTTGTAAAGCAGCATGATGTATTAAAGAAACATTCAACAATTGTTGTAGGGGTTTCTGGTGGTCCTGACTCTTTGGCTCTTTTATATTATTTGTTAGAAAAAAGGGCAGAAAAACAGCTAGAAATTGTAGTAGCACATGTGGACCATATGTTTAGAGGTAATGAATCTTATGAGGATTTACAGTTTGTACAGGGTCTTTGCAAAGAGCTAGGAGTTATTTGTGAAACGCTAAGGATTAATGTGTCGCAATATCAACAGCAATATGGAATGAATGCACAAGTTGCAGCTAGAGAATGCAGATATGCATTTTTGGAAAGAATAATGAAGAAATATGATGCGAGATATGTAGCTCTTGGTCACCATGGAGATGATCAAGTAGAGACGATTTTAATGCGCCTTGTACGAGGGAGTACTCCGAAAGGATACGCAGGAATTGCAGTGAAGCGATCTTTTCATAATGGATATTTAATTAGGCCGTTACTTGGGGTAACTAAGGAAGAAATTGTTGATTACTGTAATAAATTAAAAGTTATTCCGCGTATAGATCCGAGTAATAAAAAAGAAGTATATACAAGGAATCGATTACGTAAATATGTCCTTCCTTATTTGAAAGAAGAAAATCCACAAATGCATGAGAAATTCCAAAAATTTAGCGTGCAGATGCAAGAGGATGAGGCTTATTTGCAGGAATTAGCTTTTGAGAAAATGAATAAAGTAATTACAAAAAAAAGCGATAAACAAATTAGCTTATCAATTCCTGCCTTTGAATCCATGTCTATGCCTTTACAAAGAAGAGGGATTCAACTAATATTAAACTATCTTTATGAATATAAGATTCCATCTTCGCTTTCTTCTATACATATTGACAAGGTGATTGAATTTTTTAAGCGGGCACAACCTTCAGGTTCACTAGATTTTCCAGGTGGTTTGAAAATTGTTCGCACATACGAAGAATGTGGTTTTGGATTTAAACAAGAAATTGTTTCTCCTTTTTCGCAAGATTTATCAGTACCTGGGACAATTATATTGCCGAATGGGGATAAACTTGTAACAGAGGTGAGCGAAGATATACCGAGTAACATGAATGAAACAGTATTTGTTGCTAAGTATAATGATATATCGTATCCACTTCGTATTCGGTCTAGGGAAAATGGAGATCGCATGTCAATGCAAGGTATGGATGGTACAAAAAAGATAAAAGCTGTTTTTATCGAAGCGAAAGTACCAAAAGAAAAAAGAGAAGAATGGCCGATCGTTTGTGACGCAAGTGGAAATATTATTTGGGTACCCTTGTTGAAACGATCTGCGTTTGCTACTTCGAAAGAGCTAGCAAAGAAGGGTAAATACATGATTATTCACTACAAAAGCAAGGAGTCTTCCGGGAGGATAATGAAATGATGAATCAAGATATCGAAAAAGTATTAATTTCTGAAGAACAAATACAAGAAAAGGTGCACGAACTAGGTGCAGTTATTGCAGAGGATTACAAAAATACAGTACCTCTTGCGATTGGTGTACTAAAGGGTGCAATGCCATTTATGGCAGATTTATTAAAGAGAACAGATACATATCTTGAAATGGATTTTATGGCTGTATCTAGCTACGGTCACTCTACAGTTTCGACAGGCGAAGTAAAAATCTTAAAAGATCTTGATACTTCGGTAGAAGGTCGCGATATTTTAATCGTTGAAGATATTATTGATAGCGGTCTTACACTAAGCTATTTAGTGGATCTGTTTAAATATCGTAAAGCGAAATCTGTAAAAATTGTTACTTTATTAGATAAGCCAACAGGCCGTAAGGTTGATCTGAAAGCAGATTATGTTGGATTTACTGTTCCTCATGAATTTGTTGTAGGATATGGATTAGATTATAAAGAGCAGTACCGTAATCTTCCTTATGTAGGAGTATTAAAACCAAGTGTTTACTCAAATTAATTAAATATAGGCGTTACAATTGTATAGGAAATTTTTTTTATGTTACGATTTACTATAGTGTTTATGCCGTGAGAGGAGGTTAGGAATGAATCGTATCTTCCGTAATACCATCTTTTATTTACTGATATTCTTAGTAGTAATTGGAATCGTGAGCTATTTTAATGGTTCGACGCAAAAAACGACATCAGTTAGCTACGATAAATTCATTACTCAACTTGAAAAAGGTGAAGTGCGTAATGTGCAGCTTCAACCGAAAAATGGTGTGTTTGAGGTAAAGGGACAATTCAAGACTTCTAGCCAAGGAGAACAATTTGTTACTTATGCACCAAATACTGAGGAATTACAAAAGAAAATTAATGATAAAGCGCAAGGGGCTGAAGTTAAGTATCAACCAGCAGAAGAAACAAGTGCTTGGGTAACGTTCTTTACTTCTATCATTCCGTTTGTCATTATCTTCATTTTATTCTTCTTCTTATTAAACCAAGCTCAGGGCGGCGGTAGCCGTGTTATGAACTTCGGGAAAAGTAAGGCGAAGCTATACAATGATGAAAAGAAAAAAATTCGTTTCAGAGATGTTGCTGGAGCGGATGAAGAGAAACAAGAACTTGTTGAGGTAGTTGAATTCTTGAAAGACCCTCGTAAGTTCGCTGAAGTTGGTGCCCGTATTCCGAAGGGTGTTCTATTAGTGGGACCTCCAGGTACAGGTAAAACTTTACTAGCACGTGCTGTTGCAGGTGAAGCAGGCGTTCCGTTCTTCTCTATTAGTGGTTCTGACTTCGTAGAGATGTTCGTCGGTGTCGGTGCATCCCGTGTACGTGATTTATTTGAAAATGCAAAGAAAAATGCTCCTTGTATCATTTTCATTGATGAAATTGATGCAGTAGGACGTCAACGTGGCGCGGGTCTTGGCGGTGGTCATGATGAGCGTGAACAAACGTTGAACCAATTGCTTGTTGAAATGGATGGATTCGGTGCAAACGAAGGTATTATTATCATCGCTGCGACAAACCGTCCTGATATTCTTGATCCAGCGTTATTACGTCCAGGTCGTTTTGACCGTCAAATTACAGTAGATCGTCCAGATGTAAATGGTCGTGAAGCTGTACTTAAGGTACACGCTCGTAATAAACCGCTTGATGAGAATGTCAACTTAAGAGCAATTGCAACTCGTACACCAGGATTCTCTGGTGCCGACCTTGAAAACTTATTAAACGAAGCTGCTTTAGTAGCTGCGCGTCAAGATAAGAAGAAAATTGATATGAGTGACATCGATGAAGCGACGGATCGTGTTATTGCAGGTCCAGCTAAGAAAAGTCGCGTTATCTCTGAAAAAGAACGTAATATCGTTGCATTCCATGAGGCTGGCCATACTGTAATTGGTGTTGTTCTTGATGAAGCAGATATCGTTCATAAAGTAACAATTGTCCCTCGTGGTCAAGCTGGTGGATATGCGGTAATGCTTCCGAAGGAAGATCGTTACTTCATGACAAAACCAGAGTTACTTGATAAAATCACTGGTTTACTTGGTGGTCGAGTAGCTGAGGAGATTGTATTTGGTGAAGCAAGTACAGGTGCTCACAACGACTTCCAACGTGCGACTGGTATTGCAAGACGTATGGTTACAGAATTCGGGATGAGTGATAAGCTTGGACCGATGCAATTTGGTAGCTCACAAGGTGGTCAGGTATTCTTAGGAAGAGACTTCCATTCAGAACAAAACTACAGTGATGCAATCGCGCATGAAATTGATGTGGAAATGCAAATAATTATTAAAGACTGTTATGCTCGCGCGAAACAAATTCTTACTGAAAAACGAGATAAGCTTGATATTATCGCAAAAACGTTACTTGAAGTAGAAACATTAGATGCAGAGCAAATTAATCATTTATATGATTATGGCAGATTACCTGAGCGTCCAACATCTTCAGATGATGTGAAAGTAAACATCAATATGAAGAAAGACGATGAAGATACAGAAGATAAGTAAGAAAAAAAGGAGTGACAATAGTCACTCCTTTTTTTGTGGAATGAATTTAAGTGGCAAAAAAAATTGAATGAAACTATTATTAAAAATTGAAATAGAGAGTAATCTTTTTGTACAATGATGAGTATAGAAAAACTGATTATATAAGTATGTGTGATATGATGTTTTTGTAAGTTTTATACATACTGCGCAAATATAGATTAAATAAGATAAGTGGTGAGAATATGATTTTTGTATTGGATGTAGGGAACACAAATGCGGTACTAGGTGTGTTTGAAGAGGGGGAACTTCGTCAGCATTGGCGCATGGAAACAGATCGTCATAAAACAGAAGATGAGTATGGGATGCTTGTAAAGCAGTTACTTGAGCATGAAGGTCTTTCTTTTGAAGATGTGAAAGGTATTATTGTGTCTTCAGTCGTACCGCCAATTATGTTCGCTTTAGAGCGTATGTGTGAAAAGTATTTTAAAATTAAACCGCTTGTAGTGGGGCCTGGGATAAAAACTGGCTTGAATATTAAATATGAAAATCCACGTGAAGTAGGCGCGGACCGAATTGTAAATGCAGTAGCAGGAATCCACTTATATGGAAGTCCGCTTATTATTGTTGATTTTGGTACGGCTACTACATATTGTTATATTAACGAAGAGAAGCATTATATGGGTGGCGTCATTACGCCGGGAATTATGATTTCGGCAGAGGCTTTATATAGCAGGGCAGCAAAGCTTCCTCGTATTGAAATTACAAAACCGGGTAGTGTTATCGGGAAGAATACAGTAAGTGCAATGCAATCAGGTATTCTTTATGGATACGTTGGACAAGTGGAAGGTATTGTTAAGCGTATGAAGGAAGAAGCTAAGCAAGAACCGAAAGTTATTGCAACAGGTGGATTAGCAAAATTAATTTCAGAAGAATCAAATGTAATTGATATTGTAGATCCGTTTTTAACGTTAAAAGGTTTGTATATGTTATATGAGCGTAATGCAAATTTACAACATGAGAAGGGTGAATAAATAAGTATGAAAGATTATTTAGTAAAAGCGTTAGCGTTTAATGGAGAGGTTCGTGCTTATAGTGTACGTACAACAAATACAGTAAGTGAGGCGCAAAAGCGTCATGATACATGGAGAACAGCTTCAGCGGCACTTGGTCGTTCTTTAACTGCGGGTACAATGATGGGTGCTATGTTAAAAGGCGAGCAGAAGTTAACGATTAAAGTAGAGGGTAACGGCCCGATTGGTCCTATCTTAGTCGATGCTCATGCAAATGGGGATGTACGTGGTTATGTAACGAATCCGCATGTTGATTTTGAAGGAACGGAACAAGGGAAATTACGTGTATATCAAGCGGTAGGTACAGAAGGATTTGTAACGGTAATTAAAGATATCGGTATGCGTGAACCGTTTATTGGTCAATCTCCCATTGTTTCAGGAGAACTAGGGGAAGATTTCACATATTATTTCGCGGTTTCTGAGCAGACGCCTTCTTCTGTAGGTGTTGGTGTTCTTGTAAATGGAGATGATAGCGTATTAGCGGCGGGTGGATTCATTCTTCAAATTATGCCAGGTGCGCAGGAAGAAACAATTTCATTTATTGAAGAGCGTCTTCAACAAATCCCGCCAGTATCACAATTAATCGAACAAGGTCTTTCTCCAGAAGAATTACTGTATGAAGTGCTTGGAGAAGATAAAGTGAAAGTTCTAGAAACAATGGATGTTCAATTTAATTGTACATGTTCACGTGAGCGTATTGAAAGTGTGCTAATTAGTTTAGGTAAAGCGGAGTTAGAACAAATTCGTGCAGAAGAAGAAGAGACGGAAGTTCACTGTCACTTCTGTAATGAACGACATAAATTCGCTAAAGAAGATATTGCAAGTCTAATTGAGAAGCTGTAATAAAGAAGTTTAGGTGGAGAATCAGCCGCCCAAATAGATTGACAAACAGGGAATTTTCTGACAAAATCTAAATATAGATAAAACCAATAAAAATACTCGGTGTTAGGAGTGACAGGAATGCGAGTGGCACAATCAGTTTCAGAATTAATCGGGAAAACGCCGATCGTTAAGTTGAACCGCATCGTAGAATCAGACAGCGCAGATGTATATTTAAAATTAGAATTTATGAATCCGGGGAGCAGTGTTAAAGATCGTATCGCGTTAGCTATGATTGAAGATGCTGAAAATAAAGGATTATTAAAAGAGGGCGATACAATCATTGAGCCGACAAGTGGTAACACAGGTATTGGCTTAGCGATGGTAGCAGCTGCTAAAGGATATAAGGCAATTTTAGTAATGCCAGAAACAATGAGTATTGAGCGTCGTAATTTATTACGCGCTTATGGTGCTGAATTAGTATTGACTCCAGGACCTGAAGGAATGGGCGGAGCAATTCGAAAGGCAACTGAATTAGCAGGAGAACATGGGTACTTTATACCACAACAGTTCCAAAATCAAGCGAATCCAGAAATCCATCGTATAACAACAGGTCCAGAAATTGTTGAACAGATGGGGGATCAATTAGATGCGTTTATCGCAGGTATTGGTACAGGTGGAACAATTACAGGTGCCGGTGAAGTGCTGAAAGAAGCTTATAAAAATATCAAAATTTACGCGGTAGAACCTGCGGATTCACCAGTATTATCTGGTGGAAAGCCAGGACCACATAAGATCCAAGGAATTGGAGCGGGGTTTGTTCCGGAGACATTGGATGTAGAGGTATATGATGAAATTATTCAAGTGAAAACGGAGCAAGCGTTCGAATATGCGAGAAGAGTGGCTAAAGAAGAAGGTATTTTAGTTGGTATCTCTTCGGGAGCAGTCGTTTATGCAGCGACAGAAGTTGCGAAGAAATTAGGTAAAGGGAAAAAGGTACTTGTTATTATCCCAAGTAACGGTGAACGTTATTTAAGTACACCACTTTATCAATTTGAGTCATAAGTGAATGTGATTTGAAAAGCATCCTTAAAAAAGGATGCTTTTTCTTTTTTGATTGGAAAAAGGAAAAGAGTGAATGACTAGAAAACTTCATGTAAAATAAGAAGTAGTATAACTAATTTATTTTCACTAGCCCTCAAGTATAATCATTCTCTATATAAATAATTTTATGTAGTTTGATTTGATTGGCTTAAGAGGGTGGGATAACAGAAGACGGGGTGTTGATATGCAACGAAGAAAATCTTTAGCGCTTTCTATTCCATATCAGTTAGATTTCTTTAAGCAATATAAATTTCTTTCTCAGGATAAGCCGCAACATATTTTGTTAGAAAGTGGACGTGGTGGTCGTTATAATATTGTTGGGCTGGATCCAGTAGCGGTAATTCAGGGTAAGAATGAGACGTTACATATAAGTGAAAGTGGCAAGGAAACAATAAAGCGAGGGAATCCGTTAGATTTAATGCAAGCGTATATGGAGAAATGGAAAACGGATTATAATCCGGAGTATCCACCTTTTCAGGGTGGGGCAATTGGATACTTTAGTTATGATTGTATCCGTTATATTGAAAAACTTTCTTCTCTTGCGAAGGATGATATTAATATACCTGACATATTCTTTTTGTTATTTGATGACGTGTTTGTGTATGATCAACAGGAGAGAGTATTATGGATTATTACGCATTATGTAGATGAGTGTGAAGAGGCAGAAGAACGATTAAATGAATGGAAGGGTCTTTGGATGAAAGAAGCCCCCGAAGTGACTATGCCGTTTGAATCTCCTGAAAAGAAAAATGAAGCAGTCGCTTTTACGGAAGAGGGCTTTATGAAGGCCGTTGAACGTATTCAAGAATATATTGGAGCGGGTGATGTGTTTCAAGTAAACTTGTCGACAAGACAAGAAAGAACATTACAAACACATCCACTAGAAATATATACAAGTCTTCGTGGAATTAATCCATCTCCATATATGGGTTACTTGGAGTTTGGAGATTTTCAAATTGTTAGTGCTTCGCCTGAATTGCTAATTAAAAAGCAAGGAAAAGAAGTGAGTACAAGACCGATTGCTGGTACGCGCTCTCGAGGAGCAAGTGAGCAAGAGGATGAAGAATTAGCGAAAGAATTAATTGAAAATGAAAAGGAAAGAGCAGAGCATGTAATGCTTGTGGATTTAGAACGAAATGACTTGGGCCGGGTTTGTAAATATGGCACTGTTGAAGTAGATGAATTTATGGTAATTGAAAAATACTCACACGTTATGCATATTGTTTCTAATGTGCGTGGTGAGGTGGAAGCAGATAAAGATGCTTTCGATTTGGTGAAGGCTGTATTTCCTGGTGGGACAATTACCGGTGCCCCGAAAATACGTACGATGGAAATCATTGAAGAATTAGAACCTGTTCGCCGAGGAATTTATACGGGTTCAATTGGTTGGATTGGTTATTCTGGAGATACGGAATTGAATATTGTAATCCGAACACTACTTGCTAAAGATGGGCAAGCGCATGTGCAAGCTGGAGCGGGTATTGTAATTGATTCAAATCCAAAAGATGAATATAAAGAGTCGTTAAAAAAAGCAATCGCTTTATGGCGTGCAAAAGAAAGTAGCGAAGAAACGGTTAGGTGAGAGAAATGATATTAATGATTGATAATTATGATTCTTTTACATTTAATTTAGTGCAATTTCTTGGAGAACTTGGACAAGAGCTTGTTGTTAAGCGTAATGATGAAGTGACTATTTCGGATATTGAGAATATGAAACCAGATTTTTTAATGATTTCGCCAGGTCCATGTAGTCCTAATGAGGCGGGAATCAGTATGGAGGTTATTAAATATTTTGCAGGTAAGCTTCCGATTTTTGGGGTCTGTCTTGGACATCAATCAATTGCGCAAGTATTTGGAGGGGATGTTGTCAGGGCAGAGCGTTTGATGCATGGAAAAACATCTTTAATGCATCATGATGGGCAGACGATTTTTTCTGATATCCCAAATCCATTTACCGCGACACGTTATCACTCTCTTATCGTTAAAAAAGAGACGTTACCGAATTGTTTAGAGATAACATCTTGGACTGAAGAAGGTGAAATTATGGCGCTTCGTCATAAAACGTTGCCGATTGAAGGGGTACAATTCCATCCGGAATCTATTATGACTTCTCATGGGAAAGAGTTGCTACAGAATTTCATTCGCAAATATAGCCCAAGTGTGACATCGTGTTAATTTACGTAAATGGCGCGTATGTAGAAGCGAGTGAAGCGAAAATTTCTCCTTATGACCACGGTTACCTATATGGACTTGGGGTTTTTGAGACATTTCGTATTTATAATGGTCATCCCTTTTTATTGGATGATCATTATGAACGCTTAATGGATGCGCTAGATATATTGCAAATCAAATGGACAATGACAAAAGATGAAGTGATGCTTATTTTAAAGAATCTACTTGTTAAGAATGGGTTAAAGCATGCATATGTGCGCTTAAATGTATCGGCGGGTATAGATGAAATAGGATTACAAACGGAAGTATATGAAGAACCGTCTGTTATTGTTTTTATAAAACCTTTAGCATCTCCAGGGAATGTAGTGGAAAAAGAAGGAGTTATTTTAAAGCAAGTGAGAAATACACCAGAGGGTGCATTTCGCTTGAAGTCCCATCATTATTTAAATAATATTTTAGGGAAACGCGAAATTGGAAATGTTGTGAATAAGGAAGGTATTTTTCTTACCGAAACAGGTTATGTTGCAGAGGGTATTGTTTCGAATCTCTTTCTTGTTAAAGGAGATATTTTATATACTCCTTCATTAGAAACAGGGATTTTAAACGGAATCACTCGTGCGTTTATTATAAAGGCTGCTGAAGAGCTAGATATAGAAGTAAAGGAAGGTTTCTTTACAAAAGATGAATTGCTTTCAGCGGATGAAGTGTTCGTAACGAACTCTATTCAAGAGATTGTCCCTCTTTATCGTATAGAGAAGAAAGATTTCCCGGGTAAAGTGGGAGTGGTTACAAAAAGACTTATGGATCTTTATGGAGTGCAGAGAGAGAAATTGTGGAGCAGAAATGAATTGCGAAGAGGAGATGTGTAGTTTGAAGTGGGATTATGATTTGCGCTGCGGCGAATATACATTGAACTTAAATGAAAAGACATTAATTATGGGGATTTTAAATGTAACGCCAGATTCATTTTCTGATGGTGGGAGTTACAACGAAGTAGATGCTGCGGTGCGACATGCGAAAGAAATGAAAAGTGAAGGTGCCCATATTATTGATATTGGCGGCGAATCTACCCGCCCGGGTTTCGCTAAAGTTTCAGTAGAAGAGGAAATAAAGCGAGTTGTTCCAATGATTCAGGCAGTGTCAAAAGAAGTAAAGCTACCTATTTCTATTGATACGTATAAAGCTGAGGTTGCGAAACAAGCGATTGAAGCTGGTGCTCATATTATTAATGATATTTGGGGAGCGAAGGCGGAACCGAGGATTGCTGAAGTTGCAGCCTATTATGATGTGCCCATTATCTTAATGCATAACCGAGATAATATGAATTACCGCAATTTAATGGCCGATATGATTGCTGATTTGTATGAAAGTATTAAAATTACTAAAGATGCTGGTGTGCGAGATGAGAATATTATTTTAGACCCAGGTATCGGTTTTGCGAAAACACCTGAGCAAAATTTAGAAGCGATGCGCAATTTAGAACAGTTAAATGTACTGGGTTACCCAGTTCTCTTAGGTACTTCAAGAAAGTCCTTTATTGGCCATGTGTTAGATTTGCCAGTGGAGGAACGTCTTGAAGGAACGGGAGCTACCGTTTGTCTTGGTATTGAAAAGGGCTGTGAGTTTATCCGTGTTCATGATGTGAAAGAAATGGCGCGTATGGCTAAGATGATGGACGCGATGATTGGTAAGGGGGCAAAGTAATTGGATAAAATTTATATCCATGATATGGAGTTTTACGGTTATCATGGTGTATTCCCAGAAGAAAATAAATTGGGTCAGAGATTTAAAGTGGATTTAACGGTGGAGTTGGATTTAAAACGTGCAGGAGAAAGTGACGACTTAGAGTATTCTGTCAATTACGGGGAGCTTTTCGAACTATGTAGAAAAGTGGTTGAAGATAGAACGTATAAGCTTGTAGAGAGTATTGCTGAAAATATCGCTACAGATATATTGAAACAATATGAGAGTATTTCACAATGTACAATTAAGGTAATTAAACCGGATCCGCCGATACCGGGACATTATCGTGCTGTAGCGGTAGAAATTACGAGAGAACGTCCATGAATAATATAGCGTACATTGCATTAGGTTCCAATATTGGGGAGCGTTATACTTATTTAACTGAAGCAATTCAGTTTTTAAATAAAAACCAGCATATCCAAGTTGATGATGTTTCGTCTGTATATGAAACTGATCCGGTTGGCTATACTGACCAAAATTGCTTTTTAAATTTAGTTATAAAAATTTCTACCAATTTATCACCGCAAGAATTATTGAAAGTAACACAAAAGGTAGAGAATGACCTAGGAAGAAAAAGGGAAATTAGATGGGGCCCGAGGACCATCGACCTTGACATTTTACTATATAATCAAGAAAATATTGAAGCAGAGAATCTGATTGTTCCGCATCCGCGGATGTTCGAAAGAGCTTTTGTTATCGTTCCGTTGTTAGAGATTAATCAAGATATAAAACAAAATATTTCACGTTCACAAGTAGAAGAAATGAAAAGGCGAGAGGGAGTAACGGTATGGAAGCAGAAAAATGGGGAAGACGCATTCGTGCTTTTCGAAAGCTAAAAGGCTATACGCAAGAAGGTTTTGCGAAAGAATTAGGGGTATCTGTATCGGTTTTAGGTGAAGTTGAGAGGGGCAATAGATCACCTTCCCAAGATTTTGTAGTAGAAGTCGCTAAAACATTAAACGTTTCAATAGACGAATTGATGCCAAAGTGACCGTAAAGGAAGGAGTAAGTCGGGTGTTAAAGATTGCAAATATTGAGATGAAAAATCCAGTTGTACTAGCACCGATGGCGGGAGTGTGTAACTCTGCATTCCGTTTGACGGTAAAAGAATTTGGTGCAGGTTTAGTTTGTGCTGAAATGGTAAGTGATAAGGCAATATTACTTAATAACAAAAGAACATTAGATATGTTATATATCGATGAGAGAGAAAAGCCATTAAGTTTACAAATTTTTGGTGGAGAGAAAGAAACTCTTGTAGATGCTGCGAAATACGTAGATAAATATACGACAGCAGACATTATTGATATTAATATGGGGTGCCCAGTACCGAAAATCACTAAGTGTGATGCAGGAGCAAAGTGGCTTTTAGACCCAAATAAAATATATGAGATGGTAGCGGCGGTTGTAGATGCTGTTGAAAAGCCAGTTACAGTTAAAATGCGTATTGGTTGGGATGAAGAACATATTTTCGCAATAGAAAATGCTAGAGCTGTTGAGCGTGCTGGTGGACAAGCGATAGCGGTTCATGGGCGTACACGAGTGCAAATGTATGAAGGTAAAGCGGATTGGAATATTATTAAACAAGTAAAGCAGGCTGTAAATATTCCGGTTATCGGAAATGGTGATGTCGAAACACCACAAGATGCAAAGCGTATGCTTGATGAAATTGGTGTAGATGGTGTTATGATTGGTCGCGCTGCTCTTGGAGATCCGTGGATGATTTATCGTACGGTAAAGTATTTAGAGACAGGTGAGTTAATGCCGGAACCAACAGTGCGTGAGAAAATTGATGTATGTATGTTGCATCTAGATCGTCTTATCGATTTAAAGAACGAAAATGTTGCCGTAAGAGAGATGAGAAAGCATGCAG
>NZ_JBBOZP010000001.1:85000-250000 GCF_038008665.1 Bacillus sp. FSL R10-2201
AGGATGTTGGCTCAGAAGCAGCCACCATTTAAAGAGTGCGTAATAGCTCACTAGTCGAGTGACTCTGCGCCGAAAATGTACCGGGGCTAAATACACCACCGAAGCTGCGAATTGATACCAATGGTATCAGTGGTAGGGGAGCGTTCTAAGTGCAGTGAAGTCAGACCGGAAGGACTGGTGGAGCGCTTAGAAGTGAGAATGCCGGTATGAGTAGCGAAAGACGGGTGAGAATCCCGTCCACCGAATGCCTAAGGTTTCCTGAGGAAGGCTCGTCCGCTCAGGGTTAGTCAGGACCTAAGCCGAGGCCGACAGGCGTAGGCGATGGACAACAGGTTGATATTCCTGTACCACCTCTTTATCGTTTGAGCAATGGAGGGACGCAGAAGGATAGAAGAAGCGTGCGATTGGTTGTGCACGTCCAAGCAGTTAGGCTGATAAGTAGGCAAATCCGCTTATCGTGAAGGCTGAGCTGTGATGGGGAAGCTCCTTATGGAGCGAAGTCTTTGATTCCCCGCTGCCAAGAAAAGCTTCTAGCGAGATAAAAGGTGCCTGTACCGCAAACCGACACAGGTAGGCGAGGAGAGAATCCTAAGGTGTGCGAGAGAACTCTGGTTAAGGAACTCGGCAAAATGACCCCGTAACTTCGGGAGAAGGGGTGCTTTCTTAACGGAAAGCCGCAGTGAATAGGCCCAAGCGACTGTTTAGCAAAAACACAGGTCTCTGCGAAGCCGTAAGGCGAAGTATAGGGGCTGACACCTGCCCGGTGCTGGAAGGTTAAGGAGAGGGGTTAGCGTAAGCGAAGCTCTGAACTGAAGCCCCAGTAAACGGCGGCCGTAACTATAACGGTCCTAAGGTAGCGAAATTCCTTGTCGGGTAAGTTCCGACCCGCACGAAAGGTGTAACGATTTGGGCACTGTCTCAACCAGAGACTCGGTGAAATTATAGTACCTGTGAAGATGCAGGTTACCCGCGACAGGACGGAAAGACCCCGTGGAGCTTTACTGTAGCCTGATATTGAATTTTGGTACAGTTTGTACAGGATAGGCGGGAGCCATTGAAACCGGAGCGCTAGCTTCGGTGGAGGCGCTGGTGGGATACCGCCCTGACTGTATTGAAATTCTAACCTACGGGTCTCATCGACCCGGGAGACAGTGTCAGGTGGGCAGTTTGACTGGGGCGGTCGCCTCCTAAAGTGTAACGGAGGCGCCCAAAGGTTCCCTCAGAATGGTTGGAAATCATTCGTAGAGTGCAAAGGCATAAGGGAGCTTGACTGCGAGACCTACAAGTCGAGCAGGGACGAAAGTCGGGCTTAGTGATCCGGTGGTTCCGCATGGAAGGGCCATCGCTCAACGGATAAAAGCTACCCCGGGGATAACAGGCTTATCTCCCCCAAGAGTCCACATCGACGGGGAGGTTTGGCACCTCGATGTCGGCTCATCGCATCCTGGGGCTGTAGTCGGTCCCAAGGGTTGGGCTGTTCGCCCATTAAAGCGGTACGCGAGCTGGGTTCAGAACGTCGTGAGACAGTTCGGTCCCTATCCGTCGTGGGCGCAGGAAATTTGAGAGGAGCTGTCCTTAGTACGAGAGGACCGGGATGGACGCACCGCTGGTGTACCAGTTGTTCTGCCAAGGGCATAGCTGGGTAGCTATGTGCGGAAGGGATAAGTGCTGAAAGCATCTAAGCATGAAGCCCCCCTCAAGATGAGATTTCCCATAGCGTAAGCTAGTAAGATCCCTGAAAGATGATCAGGTTGATAGGTTCGAGGTGGAAGCATGGTGACATGTGGAGCTGACGAATACTAATAGATCGAGGACTTAACCATATAATATGAAGCAATGTTATCTAGTTTTGAAAGAATATAAAAAACTTGTTGACTTTCAAAAGTTAATGAGTTATAATAATTCTTGTCTTAAATGAATATAGTCTGGTAATGATGGCAGAGAGGCCACACCCGTTCCCATACCGAACACGGAAGTTAAGCTCTCTAGCGCCGATGGTAGTTGGGACCTTGTCCCTGTGAGAGTAGGACGTTGCCAGGCAATTCGGAGGATTAGCTCAGCTGGGAGAGCACCTGCCTTACAAGCAGGGGGTCGGCGGTTCGATCCCGTCATCCTCCACCATTTAGCCGACTTAGCTCAATTGGTAGAGCAACTGACTTGTAATCAGTAGGTTGGGGGTTCAAGTCCTCTAGTCGGCACCAGTTTTTAATTGTACGAGCCATTAGCTCAGTTGGTAGAGCATCTGACTTTTAATCAGAGGGTCGAAGGTTCGAATCCTTCATGGCTCACCATTTTAATGAAATATGCGGGTGTGGCGGAATTGGCAGACGCACTAGACTTAGGATCTAGCGCCTTTGGCGTGGGGGTTCGACTCCCTTCACCCGCACTTTTAATAAAATAACTCAAACATGTCTTGCGGAAGTAGTTCAGTGGTAGAATACAACCTTGCCAAGGTTGGGGTCGCGGGTTCGAATCCCGTCTTCCGCTCCAATTTTCAGTATGACATGCCGGGGTGGCGGAACAGGCAGACGCACAGGACTTAAAATCCTGCGGTGGGTGACCACCGTGCGGGTTCGACCCCCGCCCTCGGCACCATATGCGCCCGTAGCTCAATTGGATAGAGCGTTTGACTACGGATCAAGAGGTTAGGGG
Organism: Bacillus sp. FSL R10-2201; assembly: GCF_038008665.1. Taxonomy (NCBI): domain Bacteria; kingdom Bacillati; phylum Bacillota; class Bacilli; order Caryophanales; family Bacillaceae; genus Bacillus; species Bacillus sp. FSL R10-2201. The sequence goes on from NZ_JBBOZP010000001.1 coordinate 87,653, forward strand.
TTCGACTCCTCTCGGGCGCGTTTTTTTCGGGAAGTGGCTCAGCTTGGTAGAGCACCTGGTTTGGGACCAGGGGGTCGCAGGTTCAAATCCTGTCTTCCCGATACTTGTTTGGGGCCTTAGCTCAGCTGGGAGAGCGCCTGCCTTGCACGCAGGAGGTCAGCGGTTCGATCCCGCTAGGCTCCACCAAAAAAGTTCTTTGAAAACTGAACGAAACAAACAACGTGAACGTCAATTTTTATTTTTAGATGCTAGACAAACTAACTTTATTGGAGAGTTTGATCCTGGCTCAGGATGAACGCTGGCGGCGTGCCTAATACATGCAAGTCGAGCGAATGGATTAAGAGCTTGCTCTTATGAAGTTAGCGGCGGACGGGTGAGTAACACGTGGGTAACCTACCCATAAGACTGGGATAACTCCGGGAAACCGGGGCTAATACCGGATAATATTTTGAACTGCATAGTTCGAAATTGAAAGGCGGCTTCGGCTGTCACTTATGGATGGACCCGCGTCGCATTAGCTAGTTGGTGAGGTAACGGCTCACCAAGGCGACGATGCGTAGCCGACCTGAGAGGGTGATCGGCCACACTGGGACTGAGACACGGCCCAGACTCCTACGGGAGGCAGCAGTAGGGAATCTTCCGCAATGGACGAAAGTCTGACGGAGCAACGCCGCGTGAGTGATGAAGGCTTTCGGGTCGTAAAACTCTGTTGTTAGGGAAGAACAAGTGCTAGTTGAATAAGCTGGCACCTTGACGGTACCTAACCAGAAAGCCACGGCTAACTACGTGCCAGCAGCCGCGGTAATACGTAGGTGGCAAGCGTTATCCGGAATTATTGGGCGTAAAGCGCGCGCAGGTGGTTTCTTAAGTCTGATGTGAAAGCCCACGGCTCAACCGTGGAGGGTCATTGGAAACTGGGAGACTTGAGTGCAGAAGAGGAAAGTGGAATTCCATGTGTAGCGGTGAAATGCGTAGAGATATGGAGGAACACCAGTGGCGAAGGCGACTTTCTGGTCTGTAACTGACACTGAGGCGCGAAAGCGTGGGGAGCAAACAGGATTAGATACCCTGGTAGTCCACGCCGTAAACGATGAGTGCTAAGTGTTAGAGGGTTTCCGCCCTTTAGTGCTGAAGTTAACGCATTAAGCACTCCGCCTGGGGAGTACGGCCGCAAGGCTGAAACTCAAAGGAATTGACGGGGGCCCGCACAAGCGGTGGAGCATGTGGTTTAATTCGAAGCAACGCGAAGAACCTTACCAGGTCTTGACATCCTCTGAAAACTCTAGAGATAGAGCTTCTCCTTCGGGAGCAGAGTGACAGGTGGTGCATGGTTGTCGTCAGCTCGTGTCGTGAGATGTTGGGTTAAGTCCCGCAACGAGCGCAACCCTTGATCTTAGTTGCCATCATTAAGTTGGGCACTCTAAGGTGACTGCCGGTGACAAACCGGAGGAAGGTGGGGATGACGTCAAATCATCATGCCCCTTATGACCTGGGCTACACACGTGCTACAATGGACGGTACAAAGAGCTGCAAGACCGCGAGGTGGAGCTAATCTCATAAAACCGTTCTCAGTTCGGATTGTAGGCTGCAACTCGCCTACATGAAGCTGGAATCGCTAGTAATCGCGGATCAGCATGCCGCGGTGAATACGTTCCCGGGCCTTGTACACACCGCCCGTCACACCACGAGAGTTTGTAACACCCGAAGTCGGTGGGGTAACCTTTATGGAGCCAGCCGCCTAAGGTGGGACAGATGATTGGGGTGAAGTCGTAACAAGGTAGCCGTATCGGAAGGTGCGGCTGGATCACCTCCTTTCTATGGAGAATTGATGAACGCAGTTCATCAATAAACGTTGACTTGTTTTGTTTCGTTCAGTTTTGAGAGAACTATCTCTCAAGTTTAAATGTATGTTCTTTGAAAACTAGATAACAGTGTAGCTCATATTTTTTTAATTTTAGTTTGGTTAAGTTAGAAAGGGCGCACGGTGGATGCCTTGACACTAGGAGTCGATGAAGGACGGGACTAACGCCGATATGCTTCGGGGAGCTGTAAGTAAGCTTTGATCCGAAGATTTCCGAATGGGGAAACCCACTATACGTAATGGTATGGTATCCTTACCTGAATACATAGGGTATGGAAGACAGACCCAGGGAACTGAAACATCTAAGTACCTGGAGGAAGAGAAAGCAAATGCGATTTCCTGAGTAGCGGCGAGCGAAACGGAATCTAGCCCAAACCAAGAGGCTTGCCTCTTGGGGTTGTAGGACATTCTATACGGAGTTACAAAGGAACGAGGTAGACGAAGCGACCTGGAAAGGTCCGTCACAGAGGGTAACAACCCCGTAGTCGAAACTTCGTTCTCTCTTGAATGTATCCTGAGTACGGCGGAACACGTGAAATTCCGTCGGAATCTGGGAGGACCATCTCCCAAGGCTAAATACTCCCTAGTGATCGATAGTGAACCAGTACCGTGAGGGAAAGGTGAAAAGCACCCCGGAAGGGGAGTGAAAGAGATCCTGAAACCGTGTGCCTACAAATAGTCAGAGCCCGTTAATGGGTGATGGCGTGCCTTTTGTAGAATGAACCGGCGAGTTACGATCCCGTGCGAGGTTAAGCTGAAGAGGCGGAGCCGCAGCGAAAGCGAGTCTGAATAGGGCGTTTAGTACGTGGTCGTAGACCCGAAACCAGGTGATCTACCCATGTCCAGGGTGAAGTTCAGGTAACACTGAATGGAGGCCCGAACCCACGCACGTTGAAAAGTGCGGGGATGAGGTGTGGGTAGCGGAGAAATTCCAATCGAACCTGGAGATAGCTGGTTCTCCCCGAAATAGCTTTAGGGCTAGCCTTAAGTGTAAGAGTCTTGGAGGTAGAGCACTGATTGAACTAGGGGTCCTCATCGGATTACCGAATTCAGTCAAACTCCGAATGCCAATGACTTATCCTTAGGAGTCAGACTGCGAGTGATAAGATCCGTAGTCAAGAGGGAAACAGCCCAGATCGCCAGCTAAGGTCCCAAAGTGTGTATTAAGTGGAAAAGGATGTGGAGTTGCTTAGACAACTAGGATGTTGGCTCAGAAGCAGCCACCATTTAAAGAGTGCGTAATAGCTCACTAGTCGAGTGACTCTGCGCCGAAAATGTACCGGGGCTAAATACACCACCGAAGCTGCGAATTGATACCAATGGTATCAGTGGTAGGGGAGCGTTCTAAGTGCAGTGAAGTCAGACCGGAAGGACTGGTGGAGCGCTTAGAAGTGAGAATGCCGGTATGAGTAGCGAAAGACGGGTGAGAATCCCGTCCACCGAATGCCTAAGGTTTCCTGAGGAAGGCTCGTCCGCTCAGGGTTAGTCAGGACCTAAGCCGAGGCCGACAGGCGTAGGCGATGGACAACAGGTTGATATTCCTGTACCACCTCTTTATCGTTTGAGCAATGGAGGGACGCAGAAGGATAGAAGAAGCGTGCGATTGGTTGTGCACGTCCAAGCAGTTAGGCTGATAAGTAGGCAAATCCGCTTATCGTGAAGGCTGAGCTGTGATGGGGAAGCTCCTTATGGAGCGAAGTCTTTGATTCCCCGCTGCCAAGAAAAGCTTCTAGCGAGATAAAAGGTGCCTGTACCGCAAACCGACACAGGTAGGCGAGGAGAGAATCCTAAGGTGTGCGAGAGAACTCTGGTTAAGGAACTCGGCAAAATGACCCCGTAACTTCGGGAGAAGGGGTGCTTTCTTAACGGAAAGCCGCAGTGAATAGGCCCAAGCGACTGTTTAGCAAAAACACAGGTCTCTGCGAAGCCGTAAGGCGAAGTATAGGGGCTGACACCTGCCCGGTGCTGGAAGGTTAAGGAGAGGGGTTAGCGTAAGCGAAGCTCTGAACTGAAGCCCCAGTAAACGGCGGCCGTAACTATAACGGTCCTAAGGTAGCGAAATTCCTTGTCGGGTAAGTTCCGACCCGCACGAAAGGTGTAACGATTTGGGCACTGTCTCAACCAGAGACTCGGTGAAATTATAGTACCTGTGAAGATGCAGGTTACCCGCGACAGGACGGAAAGACCCCGTGGAGCTTTACTGTAGCCTGATATTGAATTTTGGTACAGTTTGTACAGGATAGGCGGGAGCCATTGAAACCGGAGCGCTAGCTTCGGTGGAGGCGCTGGTGGGATACCGCCCTGACTGTATTGAAATTCTAACCTACGGGTCTCATCGACCCGGGAGACAGTGTCAGGTGGGCAGTTTGACTGGGGCGGTCGCCTCCTAAAGTGTAACGGAGGCGCCCAAAGGTTCCCTCAGAATGGTTGGAAATCATTCGTAGAGTGCAAAGGCATAAGGGAGCTTGACTGCGAGACCTACAAGTCGAGCAGGGACGAAAGTCGGGCTTAGTGATCCGGTGGTTCCGCATGGAAGGGCCATCGCTCAACGGATAAAAGCTACCCCGGGGATAACAGGCTTATCTCCCCCAAGAGTCCACATCGACGGGGAGGTTTGGCACCTCGATGTCGGCTCATCGCATCCTGGGGCTGTAGTCGGTCCCAAGGGTTGGGCTGTTCGCCCATTAAAGCGGTACGCGAGCTGGGTTCAGAACGTCGTGAGACAGTTCGGTCCCTATCCGTCGTGGGCGCAGGAAATTTGAGAGGAGCTGTCCTTAGTACGAGAGGACCGGGATGGACGCACCGCTGGTGTACCAGTTGTTCTGCCAAGGGCATAGCTGGGTAGCTATGTGCGGAAGGGATAAGTGCTGAAAGCATCTAAGCATGAAGCCCCCCTCAAGATGAGATTTCCCATAGCGTAAGCTAGTAAGATCCCTGAAAGATGATCAGGTTGATAGGTTCGAGGTGGAAGCATGGTGACATGTGGAGCTGACGAATACTAATAGATCGAGGACTTAACCATATAATATGAAGCAAATGTTATCTAGTTTTGAAGGAATATACCTTCATAGTTTGGTGATGATGGCAGAGAGGTCACACCCGTTCCCATACCGAACACGGAAGTTAAGCTCTCTAGCGCCGATGGTAGTTGGGACCTTGTCCCTGTGAGAGTAGGACGTCGCCAAGCAAGATAAAAACACAAGTCTTTTGACTTGTGTTTTTTTGTGTTTCTTTTTACAATTCATAGTAATTTAAAAAATCTTTACTTAAAGAATCGTCCTTTTGATTAAAGACAGGGAAATGTGGCTAGGATAGTGAATAAGCAAAAGAGTTGCAAATTTTTTTAATACGTATATAATTAAAGTCAAAGATAGTCAAAGTCAATAAAGGTGGCGGATAAATGAGAAATATATCTGATATCATTGAGAAATATCTAAAGCAAGTTATTGACTTAAGCAATAATAATGCGATTGAAATCAAGAGGAATGAGGTCGCTGATCGATTCGATTGTGTGCCGTCTCAAATCAACTATGTAATCAATACCCGTTTTACGTTAGAAAGAGGATTTGTAGTAGAAAGTAAACGAGGTGGAGGAGGTTACATTCGCATTATAAAAGTCAAACTGCATGATGATATAGACATTATTGATCAAATGCTTCATATGATTGATCATAGCGTTGCACAAGGAAATGCTGAAAGTATGATTATACGTTTAATAGAAGAAGGAATTATAACAAATCGTGAAGCTAAACTTATGTTAAGCGTACTAGATCGTTCTGTATTATTAATGGATGTTCCTTCTCGAGATGAACTTAGGGCTCGAATATTATGCGCAATGTTAAGAACACTGAAATATAAATAAATATAACTTTTGTTAAGAATGATAGCTAAGGTAATGCAGTTTAATATTGTAGGGATTTTGAAAGATGACATGTGCTTTTACTAAATGGATTAAGGAAAGAGAACAATCTAGTAATGTATGAAAAGTATCATGAGATAGATCGTTCCTGTTGTAAAGGTGGGGGATAGCGATGACTTGTCAAAACTGTAATATAAGACCAGCAACTTTACATTATACAAAAGTAATCAACGGAAAAAAGGCGGAAGTTCATCTTTGCGAGCAATGTGCAGAACAAAGTGGCTATACGTCTTTCTTTCAATCACCGCAGTCTAATTTTTCATTCCATGACCTATTAGCCGGATTATTGCATAGTGAACCAGTAATGTTTGAAGAAGGGCAAGATGCATTTTCAAATGCAAATATATCAAGATGTCCGAATTGTAAGATGACATATGAACAATTTACAAAAGTGGGACGCTTTGGATGTGCTTCTTGTTACGATACATTTAAGGGGCATTTAAAACCATTGTTAAAACGTCTTCACGGTGGGCATACGGATCATTGTGGAAAAATTCCTGAACGTATAGAAGGAAATATCTACTTAAAGAAAGAATTAGATGAACTAAAACTCAATCTGAAACAATATGTACAGAAAGAGGAATTTGAGAAAGCGGCTGAAGTACGAGATAAAATTCGAGGTCTTGTAAATCAGCTTAGTGAGCATAGAGAGGGGGAATAGTTCTATGTCACTGGACAGAATCATGAATGAAGCGATTAGTCCATGGATGAAGGGAGATGGCCCTGATTCTGATATTGTTTTAAGTAGTCGAATTCGTTTGGCTCGTAATTTTAAAAAATATCAATTCTCTACTATGCAAAACGAGGAAGAAGCTAAGCAGATTCATGAGTTATTTAAGAAGAAGTTTATAAAAAAACCTGTAGAACCTTTTGGGGAGTTTGAACTATTAAAAATGAATGAATTAAATCCTCTTCAAAGGAGAGTTTTAGTTGAGAAGCATTTAATTAGTCCAAATCTTGCAGGAACAGAATACGGAGCATGCCTACTATCAGAAAGTGAACATATAAGTATCATGCTTAATGAAGAGGATCATGTTAGGATTCAGTGCCTATTTTCAGGTTTACAGTTATCAGAGGCGCTTCAAAGTGCCAATCAAATAGATAATTGGATCGAGGAGCAGGTTGAATATGCTTTTGATGAATCGCTTGGATATATTACGAGTTGTCCCACTAACGTCGGTACAGGATTAAGGGCTTCGGTAATGATTCATTTGCCGGGACTGGTTTTAGCGAAAAGAATTAACCGTATTATACAAGTAATTCAAAAATTAGGGTTAGTAGTAAGAGGAATATACGGTGAAGGTAGCGAAGCGTTAGGTAATATATTTCAAGTGTCAAATCAAATGACACTAGGGAAATCAGAAGAAGATATTATTGCAGATTTAAAGAGTGTCATTCAACAAATCATCCATCAAGAAAAAACGGCTAGAGAATTAATTGTACAAAATTCAAGCATTGAGCTTGAAGATAAGGTATATCGTTCTTACGGAATACTAGCTAACAGTCGTTTAATTCAATCTGCAGAAGCAGCCACTTGCTTATCAGATGTACGGCTTGGTATTGACTTAGGATATATACAAGGTATATCGAGAAATATTTTAACTGAGTTAATGGTTCTTACTCAGCCAGGCATTTTGCAACAATATGCAGGAGGACCTTTAGGACCAGAAGAAAGAGATTATCGAAGAGCAACCTTAATCCGTGAGCGATTACGAATTGAACAAAATTAAGCGCAAGTAGGAGGCGATTTCTATGATGTTTGGAAGATTTACAGAACGAGCACAGAAAGTATTAGCTTTATCTCAAGAGGAAGCAATTCGCATTGGGCATAATAATATTGGAACAGAACATATTTTACTTGGGCTTGTACGCGAAGGTGAAGGAATTGCAGCAAAAGCGTTAATTGCTCTTGGATTAAGTCCAGAGAAAGTTCAAAAAGAGGTAGAAGCATTAATTGGACGTGGAACGGAAGCTTCTCAAACAGTACATTACACACCTCGTGCTAAAAAAGTTATTGAGTTGTCTATGGACGAAGCTCGTAAGCTAGGCCATTCCTACGTTGGAACAGAACATATTTTACTTGGTTTAATCCGTGAAGGTGAAGGTGTAGCAGCACGCGTTTTAAATAATTTAGGTGTAAGCCTAAATAAAGCAAGACAACAAGTGTTACAACTCCTTGGAAGTAATGAAGCTAGTTCAGGTCACCAGGGTGGTTCATCAACAAATGCGAATACACCTACACTTGACAGTCTAGCACGTGATTTAACAGTTGTTGCACGTGAAAATCGTTTAGATCCTGTTATTGGACGTAGTAAAGAAATTCAACGTGTAATTGAAGTGTTAAGCCGTAGAACAAAAAACAATCCAGTATTAATTGGAGAACCTGGTGTAGGTAAGACAGCAATTGCGGAAGGATTAGCACAGCAAATTGTAAATAATGAAGTTCCTGAAACTTTAAGAGATAAGCGTGTTATGACATTAGATATGGGTACAGTTGTTGCTGGAACAAAATATCGTGGTGAATTTGAGGATCGTTTAAAGAAAGTGATGGATGAGATTCGCCAAGCTGGTAACATCATTCTATTTATTGATGAGCTTCATACGTTAATTGGTGCAGGAGGGGCGGAAGGTGCAATTGATGCATCGAATATTTTAAAACCATCTTTAGCACGTGGTGAATTACAATGTATTGGTGCAACAACTTTAGACGAATATCGTAAATATATTGAAAAGGATGCGGCATTAGAAAGACGTTTCCAACCAATTCATGTTGATGAACCAAACTTAGAAGAATCAGTTCAGATTTTAAAAGGTTTACGTGACCGTTATGAGGCGCATCACCGCGTATCTATTACAGATGATGCAATCGATGCGGCTGTAAAACTTTCAGATCGTTACATTACAGACCGTTTTTTACCTGATAAAGCAATCGATTTAATTGATGAGGCTGCATCAAAAGTGCGCTTACGTTCTTATACAACACCGCCAAACTTAAAAGAGCTTGAAGTGAAGCTTGAGGAAATTAGAAAAGAAAAAGATGCAGCTGTACAAAGCCAAGAATTTGAAAAAGCTGCTTCCTTACGTGATATGGAACAACGTTTGCGTGAAAAGTTAGAAGATACAAAGCGTCAGTGGAAAGAGAAACAAGGACAAGAAAACTCAGAAGTAACAGTAGAAGATATTGCAAATGTCGTTTCCACATGGACGCGTATTCCAGTTTCTAAACTTGCACAAACAGAGACAGATAAATTATTAAACTTGGAATCAATTTTACATGATCGTTTAATTGGGCAGGATGAAGCAGTTGTAGCTGTGGCAAAAGCTGTTCGTCGTGCGAGAGCGGGATTAAAAGATCCGAAACGTCCAATTGGCTCATTTATTTTCCTAGGACCTACTGGTGTAGGTAAAACAGAACTAGCAAGGGCATTAGCGGAATCTATGTTCGGTGATGAGGATGCAATGATCCGCATCGATATGTCTGAGTACATGGAAAAGCATTCTACTTCTCGTTTAGTTGGATCTCCTCCAGGATATGTTGGATATGAAGAAGGTGGACAATTAACAGAGAAAGTTCGTCGTAAGCCATATTCAGTTGTCTTATTAGATGAAGTAGAGAAAGCTCATCCTGATGTGTTTAATATTTTACTACAAGTATTAGAAGATGGCCGTTTAACAGATTCTAAAGGACGTACAGTTGATTTCCGTAATACAATTGTTATTATGACGTCTAATGTTGGTGCAGACGCATTAAAACGTAATAAACATCTTGGATTTAACGTACAAGATGAGAGCCGCGATTATTCAGATATGAAAGGTAAAGTAATGGATGAATTGAAAAAAGCATTTCGTCCAGAATTCTTAAACCGTATTGATGAAATTATCGTGTTCCATATGCTTGAGAAAAAACATATTCAAGAAATTGTAACTCTTATGGTGAATCAGTTAGTGAATCGCTTAAAAGAACAAGAGATTGAATTGCATTTAACAGAAGGAGCAATTTCAGCAATTGCTGATAAAGGATTTGATCGAGAGTACGGTGCTCGTCCGCTTCGTAGAGCAATTCAAAAACATGTAGAAGATAGACTATCAGAAGAACTGTTAAAAGGTGCTATTGAGAAAGGACAAAAAGTTATCTTTGATATAGAAGGAGAATCATTTGTCATTCATAGTGCGGAAAAGGTAAAATAAGTATAGACAAACAAAGAGGGCTACGCGATAGCCCTCTTTCTTGTACGAGAAGGATAAACGTTTGTAGATGAAAGTGAAGTGAACTATAAAAGATATGGCTAAAAAGAAAACAAAATTTACATGTCAAGAATGTGGTTATCAGTCGCCAAAATATATGGGGAAATGTCCTGGATGTGGTCAATGGAATACGCTTGTTGAAGAGATGGAACCAGTTGTATCATCAAGACGCCTTAATTATGCCAATGCAATTCAATCAGAAGTAACAAAACCAAGACGCTTAACAGAGGTAGAAACAAAGTCTGAGGCGCGTATTGAAACGAAATTTCAAGAGTTTAACCGTGTACTTGGTGGCGGGATTGTAGATGGATCTTTAGTACTTATTGGTGGAGACCCTGGGATTGGGAAATCAACATTGTTATTACAAATTTCATCGCAATTAGCAGATTCTTTATATGATGTACTATACATATCAGGTGAGGAGTCAGCAAAGCAGATCAAACTTCGTGCAGATCGTTTGCATGTAAAGGGTAGTAATCTATTTGTTGTAGCAGAGACTGATTTACAGAGAATTGCAGCGCACATTGAGGAGATGAATCCAGCTTTTGTTGTTATTGACTCCATCCAGACGATACATTTACCTGAAGTGACGTCAGCCCCAGGGAGTGTAACGCAAGTACGTGAATGTACAGCGGAATTAATGAAACTTGCAAAGACGAAAGGGATTCCTATTTTTATCGTCGGACATGTGACAAAAGAAGGGGCAATTGCAGGACCACGTATGCTAGAACATATGGTTGATGCAGTTCTTTACTTTGAAGGAGATCGTCACCATACATATCGTATTTTGCGAGCTGTGAAGAACCGTTTTGGTTCCACAAATGAAATGGGTATCTTTGAAATGAAGGAACTAGGTCTTGCAGAAGTACTAAATCCTTCTGAAATTTTCCTTGAGGAACGTCCAGTTGGAGTTGCAGGATCCACAGTGGTTGCTTCAATGGAAGGAACAAGGCCGGTTTTAGTAGAAATACAAGCATTAATCTCCCCTACTAGTTTTGGAAATCCTCGAAGAATGGCGACGGGAATTGATCATAACCGCGTTTCACTTATTATGGCAGTGCTAGAAAAAAGAACAGGTTTATTGTTGCAAAATCAAGACGCATATTTAAAAGTTGCGGGTGGCTTGAAATTAGATGAACCAGCAATCGATTTAGCTGTCGCCTTAAGTATTGCTTCAAGTTTCAGAGATAAAGCTACTGCACCAGCCGATGCGGTAATAGGAGAAGTAGGCCTAACTGGAGAAATAAGAAGAGTATCAAGAATTGAACAACGTGTACAAGAAGCAGCGAAATTAGGATTTCAACGTGCTATTATTCCTAGAAAAAATTTGGGAGGATGGACAATTCCAGATGGGATTGAGGTAGTAGGTGTTTCTAATTTAGGAGAAGCGCTTCGTTTGACATTAGGAGGCTAGGCTATGGAGGAAAACAAGCAACGTGTCAAAAGTATGATTAATATTCTACAGCTTGTTGCCCCAGGAACACCACTACGCGAAGGGATAGATAACGTACTTCGTGCGCAAACTGGAGGGCTAATTGTTCTTGGGTATAATGAGCAGATTAAAAGTATTGTTGATGGAGGATTTCACATTAATTGTGCATTCTCGCCGGCTAGTTTATATGAATTAGCAAAAATGGATGGGGCACTTATTTTAAATGAAACTGGGAGCAAAATTTTAATTGCAAATGCACAATTAGTTCCAGATCCATCCATTGATTCTATTGAAACAGGTATGCGTCACCGAACGGCAGAGCGTGTAGCAAAGCAGACGGCTAGCCTTGTTGTGGCTATTTCACAAAGACGTAACGTAATTACACTATATCAAGGGAATTTACGTTATACACTAAAAGATATAGGTGTAATTTTAACAAAGGCAAACCAAGCTATTCAAACGTTAGAAAAATATAAAGCTGTATGGAATGATGGGATTACGAATTTGGGCATTCTAGAATTTGAAGAGGTCGTTACAATGTCCGAGGTAGTTCACGTTTTACATAGTGTTGAAATGGTACTGCGTATTAAAAATGAAATAGTGAGCTACATTCATGAGTTAGGAACGGAAGGAAGGTTAATTCGTTTACAACTTACAGAATTACTAGCCGACTTAGAAGCAGAGGCAGCGTTATTAATTAAGGATTATTATCAAGAAAAAACGCAGGATCACCATCAAATTTTGAAAAAGTTACAAGATCTTGCAAATACACAGCTTTTAGAGGATAGCGATTTAGTTAAATTGCTCGGCTATCCAGGGCAAATGAGCTTAGAAGAAAGCGTGACACCGAGGGGATACCGAATCGCAAGCAAAATTTCTCGTGTTCCACCACTTATCATTGAAAATTTAATTAATCGATTTAAAACATTGCAAGGTGTTTGTCGTGCAACTATTAATGAATTGGATGATGTGGAAGGAATTGGGGAAGTTAGGGCGAAGAAAATACGAGAGGGCCTAAAAAGAATTCAAGAGCATCTCTATATGAGTAGACACAATTAAGAATATTACATTGATTCCATAATATAACGACACTAGAACATTTTTGTTATATGATATGGTATATTGGTAAATAAAACTATTTACAAAAAAACACGTCCGCTTTTGCATTCGGCGTTTTGATTAGCAAAACAATGGTTAATAATGAGTAGGAGGTGGTTGGATGTTAAAAAGGATCGTACAGCTCTTCTTTTTAGTGATCGGGGGAGCGTTAGGGATTTTTCTAATCCCAAAAGTTATTAATGTATTGGACGTTGGTGCTGTTCCTTTGCTTGAGGGATCGTACGTTCGTGCAATTATTGGTGCAATTATTTTATTTTTAACAACATTTTGGCTTGTGGATTATATTGTTCAACTTATTAAACATATCGAAGAAGCCCTTGTAAAGGCACCGGTAGCGGATGTTTTATTTGGTACATTAGGGTTGATCTCTGGTCTTATTGTTGCATATTTAATTTTGATACCAATTCGTGAATTCACGATTCCAGTCATTAGTACAGTATTACAAGTGTTCTTTACTCTTTTACTTGGTTATTTAGGATTCCAAGTAGGATTTAAAAAGAGAAATGAATTGCTAGGATTATTTACATTACCCCAGCGTGGAGGTAAGAAGAAAAACAATAGCGAGAACGAAGAGGTAGAGGTAGAAAAATCTACAACTCATTGGAAAATTCTCGATACAAGCGTAATTATTGATGGACGTATTGCGGATATTTGCCAAACGAAGTTTTTAGAAGGAACAATTGTGATTCCACAATTCGTATTAGAAGAGCTTCAGCATATTGCCGATTCTTCTGATGCTTTAAAGCGTAATCGTGGTCGCAGAGGATTAGACATTTTAAATCGTATTCAAAAAGAGCTACCAATTCCGGTGGAAATTTATGAAGGCGATTTTGAGGATATCCAAGAGGTGGATAGCAAGCTTGTAAAGTTAGCTAAAATCACTGGTGGAACTGTTGTAACAAATGATTTCAACTTAAACAAAGTTTCTGAATTACAAGGAGTAACAGTATTAAACATTAACGATTTAGCAAATGCAATTAAACCAGTCGTACTCCCTGGCGAAGAATTAAGTGTTTATGTTGTGAAAGATGGTAAAGAACAAAATCAAGGTGTGGCATATTTAGATGATGGCACGATGATTGTAGTAGAAGACGGTAGAGAATATGTCGGTTCGCAACTTAATGTACTAGTTACAAGTGTGTTGCAAACATCGGCAGGTCGTATGATTTTCGCAAAACGTAAATTATTAGAAAAAGCATTATAAGTAGAGGATTATTAATATGTATACGTTAATTATTCCAGCAGCGGGTCAAGGGAAACGGATGGGTGCTGGCAAAAACAAGTTGTTCTTACTTATAAATGGAGTACCTATCATTGTGCATACATTACGTGCTTTTGAAAAAGATAAAGCATGTAAACGTATTATCATGGCAATTAACGAAGAGGAACGCCCTTATTTTGAGGAGTTAATGCAGAAGTACCCGGTTGAAAAGCAGGTGCAATTTATTCAAGGCGGGGCCGAAAGACAAGATAGTGTGTATAATGCGCTTCAGTATGTGAGTGGTGTTGAATATGTTCTCGTACACGATGGTGCGCGCCCGTTCGTAACGAATAAGATGATGCAAGATGTATTAACTGCAGCAGAGAAATATGGTGCTTCCATTTGTGCGGTGCCAGTGAAGGATACCATTAAGAAAGTAGAACAGGGTGTTGTTGTTGAAACGGTAGAACGTTCTCAGCTTAAAGCGGTTCAAACACCGCAAGGATTTTCTGTTCCTCTTTTATTAGAAGCTCATAGAAGTGCAAAGCAAAGTTGTTTTCTTGGTACAGATGACGCGAGTCTCGTAGAACGTGTAGGGAAGAAAGTAGGCGTAGTAGAGGGGAGTTACTATAATATTAAAGTGACGACTCCAGAGGATTTACTAATTGCTGAAAGTTTCCTTCATGTTCAGAAAAAATAGAAGTGATGGTATTATAGTAAAGAAAAGCTCGGCAGTTGCCGGGCTTTTCTTTATAGAGATAGCAATATAATATAGAATTCATAAAGTAGTTTAGATTGAGGAGGATGTAAAGAATGTTTCGAATTGGACAAGGTTTTGATGTACATGAATTTGCGGAAGGTAGACCGTTAATTATCGGTGGAATTACAATTCCTCATGAAAAAGGATTAATCGGTCACTCGGATGCAGATGTATTGTTACATACGATTGCTGACGCATGTCTAGGAGCAATTGCAGCAGGAGATATTGGAAAACATTTTCCCGATACAGATCCTGCCTTTAAAGATGCGGATTCAGCTGTATTGTTACAAAAGGTTTGGGAATTTGTGCGTGAACAAGGTTATGAGCTAGGGAACCTAGATTGTACAATTATTGCCCAAAAGCCAAAAATGGCACCGCATATTGAAAGCATGCGTAAACGCATTAGTGAACTATTAGAAACGTCTATTGATAATATTAATGTAAAGGCAACAACAACAGAAAAATTAGGATTTACAGGTAGAGAAGAAGGGATTGCTTCTCAAGCGGTTGTTTTATTACAGAAAAAATAGTGGTTTTTAATTCGTAAGATGGATAATCACGTTTTTTTGGTGTACAATTATAGAATGTGTTGACATTAAGATTGGAAGGTGTACCAACTATGGAAAAGCAAGTGAGAGTGCGCTATGCGCCAAGTCCAACAGGACACTTACATATCGGAAATGCGCGTACGGCATTATTTAATTATTTATTTGCTCGTCATCAAGATGGTAAGTTTATTATTCGTATTGAAGATACTGATGTGAAACGTAATGTTGCTGGTGGAGAAGAAAGCCAATTAAAATACTTGAAATGGCTCGGTATGGACTGGGATGAAGGTGTTGATGTTGGTGGTGAATTTGGACCATATCGTCAAACAGAGCGTTTAGATATTTATAAAAAATTATATAAAGATTTATTAGAGCGTGATTTAGCTTACAAATGTTATATGACAGAAGAAGAGCTAGAAGCAGAGCGTGAAGGTCAAATCGCTCGTGGTGAAACACCGCGTTATGCAGGAAACCACCGTGATTTAACTGAGGAGCAAATTAAAGGATTTGAGGCTGAAGGCCGTATTCCAAGTATTCGCTTCCGTGTGCCGGCTGATAGCGACTACACGTTTAAAGATCTCGTAAAAGATGAAGTTGCATTCCATTCAAATGATTTTGGTGATTTCGTTATCGTGAAAAAAGATGGAATTCCAACTTATAACTTTGCGGTAGCGGTAGATGATCACTTAATGGAGATTACACACGTACTTCGTGGTGATGATCATATTTCAAACACGCCAAAACAAATGATGATTTATGAAGCTTTCGGTTGGGATATCCCGAAGTTCGGTCATATGACTTTAATTGTAAACGAAAGCCGTAAAAAGCTAAGTAAGCGTGACGAATCTATTATTCAATTTATTGAGCAATATAAAGAGCTTGGATATCTTCCAGAAGCAATCTTTAACTTTATTGCATTACTAGGTTGGTCACCAGTAGGTGAAGAAGAAGTCTTCTCTCAAGATGAGTTTATCAAAATGTTTGATGCAGCTCGTTTATCAAAATCACCTGCATTATTTGATTCCCAAAAACTAAAATGGATGAACAACCAATATATGAAAAAACAAGATTTAGATACGGTTGTTGAACTAAGCTTACCGCATTTAGTGAAAGCGGGTCGCGTAGGTGAAAACTTAAGCGAACAAGAACAAGCGTGGGTTCGTGATGTAATTGCTTTATATCATGACCAAATGAGCTTTGGAGCTGAAATTGTAGAGCTTTCTGAAATGTTCTTTAAAGATCATGTTGATCATGAAGAAGAGGGACAAGAAGTATTGAAAGGTGAACAAGTACCTGAAGTACTTCGTGCATTTGCCGATCAATTAGAAGCTTTAGAAGCAATGGAGCCAGCGGCAGTTAAGGCGGCAGTTAAAGCAGTTCAAAAAGAAACAGGACATAAAGGTAAAAACCTATTTATGCCAATCCGTGTTGCTACTACTGGACAAACACATGGTCCAGAGCTTCCTAACGCTATTGCTCTTCTTGGAAAAGAAAAAGTTTTAAATCGTATTCAAAAAGTAATTGGTTAACATTTTCTAGGTTTAGCAATATAATAAGTATATCTAAAATCTAATAAGGAAAAGCGACGAGAAGGAGAAGTAGAAAATCAGGCTTTTTACAGAGAGAACCACCCTTAGGCTGGAAGTGGTTTATAAGCGGATTTTTGAAATGCCCCTTCGAGTCTTCTGTTGAACAGCGAAGTATTTCGCGGAACGTCTTAGGGCGCAAAGTAAACAGAAGCGGTGTAAACCGTTATCATGGATGAGTTTGAGGCTTCTTTAGCCTAAACAGAGTGGAACCGCGCTTAAAAGGCGTCTCTGTCTATATGACAGAGGCGTCTTTTTTTTATACCATGTAAATGGTGTGAGTATAAGTTTTATCCCCTTGTATAAAGATTTAGGGGGAAGTGGGGAGTTAGTTCACTCGAAAAAAGCAGCCCATAAAGGGGAGGGAACATCGATGTTTAAGAGGCTTCGGGAAGATATTGAAGTCGTTTTTGAACAGGATCCAGCGGCAAGAAGTTATTTCGAAGTCATTTTAACTTACTCTGGATTACATGCAGTTTGGGCCCATCGAATTGCACATGCTTTTTATAAAAGGGATTTTTTCTTTATGGCACGTTGGATTTCGCAAGTTAGTCGTTTTTTTACTGGCATTGAGATTCATCCAGGAGCAACTATTGGTCGTCGTTTTTTCATTGATCATGGAATGGGGGTTGTAATTGGAGAAACGTGTGAAATTGGCGAAAACGTAACAATTTATCAAGGTGTCACATTAGGTGGTACAGGTAAAGAAAAAGGAAAGAGGCACCCTACAATTCAGGATAATGTATTAATTGCAACAGGTGCTAAAGTACTAGGTTCTATTACTATTGGAGAGAATTCTAAAATTGGAGCAGGATCTGTCGTGTTAAAGGAAGTTCCTGCGCATTCTACAGTTGTAGGTATACCTGGCCGAGTCGTTATTCAAAATGGAGTAAAGATTGGTCAAGAATTAAATCATTCTGATCTTCCGGATCCGATTTTTGATAAATTAAAGGTTATGGAAGTAGAACTTGATAAATTGAGAAAGCAACTCGAAGTAAAGGTAGGAAGGAAGGATAAAAATGACTATTCACATTTATAATACGTTAACGCGTCAAAAAGAAGAGTTTATGCCATTAGAAGAAAATAAGGTAAAGATGTATGTGTGCGGACCTACAGTGTATAACTACATTCACATTGGGAATGCAAGACCACCTATGGTGTTTGATACAGTACGCCGTTACTTAGAATATAAAGGATATGATGTGCAGTATGTATCTAACTTTACTGACGTGGATGATAAATTAATTAAGGCGGCAAACGAATTAGGTGAAGATGTGCCAACAATTGCAGATCGTTTTGTTGAAGCTTACTTTGAAGATGTAACGGCACTAGGTTGCAAACATGCAACGGTTCATCCACGTGTAACGGAAAATATGGATATCATTATTGAATTTATTCAAGAACTTGTGAATAAAGGGTATGCATATGAATCAGAAGGTGATGTGTACTTTAAAACGAAAGAATTCGAAGGTTACGGTAAATTATCACATCAACCGATTGCAGACTTACGTCACGGTGCACGTATTGAAGTAGGAGAAAAGAAACAAGACCCTCTTGATTTTGCTTTATGGAAAGCTGCGAAAGAAGGAGAAATCTTCTGGGAAAGCCCTTGGGGGAAAGGACGCCCAGGGTGGCATATTGAATGCTCAGCAATGGCGCGTAAATATTTAGGGGATACAATTGATATTCATGCTGGTGGTCAAGATTTAGCGTTTCCTCATCATGAAAATGAAATTGCGCAGTCTGAGGCGTTGACAGGAAAAACATTTGCACGTTATTGGATGCATAACGGATATATTAATATTAATAACGAGAAGATGTCTAAGTCGCTTGGAAACTTCATTTTAGTTCACGATATCATTAAACAATATGATCCACAGTTAATCAGGTTCTTTATGCTATCGGTACATTACCGTCACCCAATTAACTTTAGCGAGGATTTATTGCAAAGTACTAATAATGGACTAGAAAGAATTAAAACAGCTTACGGTAACTTAAAGCATCGTATGGAAAGTAGTACGGATTTAACGGACCATAATGAAAAATGGTTAGCTGAAATGGAAAAGTTCCAGGTTGCATTCGAAGAAGCGATGGATGATGATTTCAATACGGCTAATGCGATTACTGAATTATATAACGTAGCAAATCACGCAAATCAATATTTGTTAGAAGAACATACTTCTAAAGTTGTAATTGAAGCGTATGTAAAACAACTTGAAACATTATTTAGTATTTTAGGATTAGAATTAGCGCAAGAAGAGTTGCTTGATGAAGAAATTGAAGCACTAATCCAAAAGCGTATTGAAGCTCGTCAAAATCGTGACTTCGCACTATCTGATCAAATTCGCGATGATTTAAAAGGACGTAATATTATTTTAGAAGATACCGCTCAAGGTACAAGATGGAAAAGAGGATAAGAATGATTGATGCAAAGCAATTAAACAGCTTAGCTTTAGCATATATGGGTGATGCGGTATATGAGCAATATATCCGCTATCACCTCCTTCAAAAGGGGAAAGTTCGCCCTAATCAATTACATCGCTTAGGGACGAGCTTTGTTTCGGCAAAAGCACAGGCGAAAGTTGTTTATCATTTATTAGAAACGGCATTTTTGACAGAAGAGGAAGAGGCGGTATTAAGAAGAGGGCGTAATGCGAATTCGGGTACTGTTCCAAAAAATACAGATGTACAAACATATCGACACAGTACAGCCTTTGAAGCGCTAATCGGTTATCATCACTTGTTGAATAATCGTGAAAGATTGGACGAGATTGTATATAAGGCGATTGACGTTTTGGAAGAAAAGGAAGGGAGCACATCATCATGAGTAGTGAATATATTATCGGACGTAACCCTGTAATTGAAGCTTTAAGAGCGGGGCGAGATATTAATAAAATTTTGGTAGCGGAAGGTGCTGCCAAAGGACAAGTGCAAATTGTACTAGCATTAGCAAAAGAGAATAAGGTTATCTTGCAACACGCACCAAAGAAGAAATTAGATCAATTGGTTGAGGGTAATCATCAAGGTGTAATTGCTCAAGTAGCTGCATATCAATATGCTGAGTTAGAGGATTTGTTTAAATTAGCAGAAAAACGCAATGAAGATCCGTTCTTCTTAATTTTAGATGAAATTGAAGACCCACATAACTTAGGCTCTATTATGCGTACTGCGGATGCAACAGGGGCTCATGGGGTTATTATTCCAAAAAGAAGAGCGGTGGGGCTTACAGCGTCAGTTGCGAAAGCGTCGACTGGGGCAATTGAATATATTCCTGTTGCACGTGTAACAAACTTATCGCGTACAATTGATGAATTAAAAGAACGTGGACTTTGGATTGCTGGTACAGATGCCAAAGGGAAAACAGATTACCGTAATTTAGATGGTAATATGCCAATCGGACTAGTAATTGGTAGTGAAGGAAAAGGTATGAGTCGTATTATTGGTGAAAAGTGTGATTTCCTAATTACTTTACCGATGGTCGGTAAAGTTACATCCTTAAATGCTTCAGTAGCCGCAAGTTTGTTAATGTATGAGGTATATCGTAAACGTCACGAAATTGGTAAATAAAAAATGAACGATATTTTAATCGTTGACGGTTACAACATTATCGGGGCTTGGGGAGACTTGAAGAAACTGCGGGATGTAGATTTACAGTCATCAAGAGACGCACTTATTGATAAGATGGCGGATTATCAAGGCTATACAGGCACAAAGGTAATGATTGTCTTTGATGCCTATACAGTCTATGGTATTGAAAAAAAGATGAAACAATCACGGGTGGAAGTAATATTCACGAGAAAAAATCAAACTGCAGATGAAAAGATAGAACAACTTGCGATTGAGCTTAGAAATGTAAATACACAAATATACGTTGCAACTTCGGATTATACGGAGCAATGGATTATATTTGCGCAAGGTGCACTTCGAAAATCTGCGCGTGAATTAGAGTTGGAAGTGCAAGCGATGGAACAACAAGTAAGAAGGTGTACAAAAGACACGAAAGAAAAGCAACCCGCCATGCGAAAGATATTTAGTGAAGATATTACAGAAAAATTAGAAAAATTAAGAAGAGGAGAGCGTTGAAGCATTGACGCTCTTTATCTTTTTACTGTATAATATTGCTAAATATATAGCGGTCGGAGGGATCAGGGTGGAAGCAGGCTTCGTAAGTGTAGGCGACGTTACATTTCGTGATTTAGAGGATGAGGCAATCGTTGAGTTAGTTCGAAAAGGTAATACTGACGCTCTAGAATATTTAATTCACAAATATAAGAACTTTGTTCGCGCGAAATCAAGATCTTATTTCTTAGTGGGTGCCGATCGAGAAGATATTGTTCAAGAAGGCATGATTGGATTGTTTAAAGCTATTCGTGATTATAAAGGGGACAAGCTGTCTTCGTTCAAAGCATTTGCTGAACTGTGTATCACTCGACAAATTATTACCGCTATTAAAACAGCAACAAGGCAAAAACATATTCCGTTAAATTCGTATGTGTCTTTAGACAAGCCAATTTACGATGAGGAATCTGATCGAACATTATTAGATGTTATTTCGGAATCGAAAGTAACTGATCCAGAAGAGATGATTATAAGTCAGGAAGAATATACAGACATAGAATCTAAAATATCTGAATTATTAAGCGATTTAGAAAGAAAAGTGCTCTCTTTATACTTAGATGGTCGTTCCTATCAAGAAATTTCAGAACAGTTAAACAGGCACGTGAAATCTATTGATAACGCATTGCAGCGTGTAAAAAGGAAATTAGAAAGATATATGGAGATGAGAGAGAGCACAACTTTAAATTCATAGCAATTGCCGCAGGTGTAAAATAATTCACCTGTTTTCTTTTTGTTAAGAGAGTGAAAGTCATGACATTGACATTGTCTTTTGTTGTATGATACATTTTTAGGGACAATGTTACAAGGTTGGTGTAACTAATGAGGAAAAAAGTTGTACTCTCATGTGAAGAGTGTAAAAATCGAAACTACTCTACGATGAAAGATACGAGCTCAGTAGAGCGACTTGAGATAAAGAAGTTTTGTAAAACATGCAATAAGCATACAGTTCACAAAGAAACAAAATAAATAATTGAAATAATAAACTGGAGGTCCCGTAGATGCGTTTAACGAACTTTTTCGGCGATGTAGGTCGCGAAATGAAAAAAGTAAGTTGGCCTAAAAAAGATGAATTACTCCGATCAACAACGACTGTTATCGCGACAGTTGTGTTCTTTGCGATTTTCTTCGCAGTGGTTGATATGGGCATTTCTTCTTTAATTCGGTTAATTCTTGGTTAATTCTTGAATAAGAAGCACTTATCCATGATATAATGTTATTTATAAGAACTGTGTAAAAGCCCGGTGAACGGGTTTTTTCATTTGCGCAAAAAAATGTACGTCAGGGAGGGAAGGACGCTCGTCCTAAATGAATGGAAAAAAGTTGGTATGTTGTCCATACTTATTCTGGATATGAAAATAAAGTAAAAGCAAACCTAGAGAAACGTGTAGAATCAATGGGTATGCAAGATAAAATTTTCCGTGTTGTTGTCCCGGAAGAAGTAGAAGTAGAAATGAAAAATGGTAAAGAAAAAATAACGAAAAGAAAAGTGTTCCCAGGTTACGTATTAGTAGAACTAATCATGACTGACGATTCTTGGTATGTTGTTCGTAATACGCCAGGTGTAACAGGCTTTGTCGGTTCTTCTGGTTCAGGATCTAAACCATCGCCTCTATTAGAAGAGGAAGTTGTTACCATCATGAAGCATATGGGAATGGACAATGAAGTGGTTGATTTCGAATTTGAACTTCATGAAACAGTGCGTGTAAATGAGGGGCCATTCGCGGATTATACAGGTGCGATTGAAGAAATTGATGTGGAAAAGAAAAAAGTTAGCGTGCTTGTAGACATGTTCGGTCGCGAGACTCCGGTTGAACTTGATTTCCATCAAATTGAAAAATTATAAAATGAAACTTGAAATGAATTGTAAAAAGTGATAATATCTTTTAAGTCAGTACGTCTTCGGTAACGGAGACGTTTTTTGAAAAAGATTTTATCATTATGATAAAATATGAAGTGGGAGGGCAAATCACTGCCCAATTGACCACATCACGGACTTAAGGAGGTGTGTCTCGTGGCTAAAAAGGTAATTAAAATGGTAAAACTTCAGATTCCTGCAGGTAAAGCTAATCCAGCTCCGCCGGTTGGTCCAGCATTAGGACAAGCAGGTGTTAACATCATGGGCTTCTGTAAAGAGTTTAACGCTCGTACAGCTGATCAAGCTGGTCTTATCATCCCTGTTGAAATTACGGTATTTGAAGACCGTTCATTCACTTTCATTACTAAAACTCCTCCTGCTGCTGTTCTTCTTAAGAAAGTAGCTGGTATTGAGTCTGGTTCTGGTGAACCAAACCGTAATAAAGTGGCAACTGTTAAGCGTGATAAAGTACGCGAAATCGCTGAAACTAAAATGCCTGACCTAAACGCTGCTAGCGTAGAAGCTGCAATGCGTATGGTTGAAGGTACTGCGCGCAGTATGGGCATCGTTATCGAAGACTAATTCGATTTGTTTTTTGTAAAAAAGGTTGCGGGTCTGGAATTCCAATTCGCAACCTTTATTATCGTAAATGATCATCATTTTTAAATAAATGGATGGGCGCACATCCTCGGGGGTTCCCGGAATGAAGGCGTAAACGTGGGAGGTTATTCCGCTAAAACCACATTCAAGGAGGAAACAAACATGGCTAAAAGAGGTAAAAAGTACGTTGAAGCTGCGAAGCTTGTTGATCGTGCATCTGCTTACTCTGCAACAGAAGCAGTAGAATTAGTAAAGAAAACAAACACAGCTAAATTTGATGCAACTGTAGAAGCTGCATTCCGTTTAGGTGTTGACCCTAAGAAAGCTGACCAACAAATTCGTGGTGCAGTTGTTCTTCCACACGGTACTGGTAAAGTACAACGTGTATTAGTATTCGCTAAAGGCGAAAAAGCAAAAGAAGCTGAAGCTGCTGGCGCTGAATTCGTAGGCGATGCTGATTACATCGGTAAAATCCAAAAAGGTTGGTTCGATTTCGATGTAGTAGTAGCAACTCCTGACATGATGGGTGAAGTTGGTAAACTTGGTCGTGTATTAGGACCTAAAGGTTTAATGCCAAACCCTAAAACTGGAACAGTTACTTTCGATGTAACTAAAGCTGTTAACGAAATCAAAGCTGGTAAAGTTGAATACCGCGTTGATAAAGCTGGTAACATCCACGTTCCAATCGGTAAAGTATCTTTCGAAGATGCTAAATTAGTAGAAAACTTCAAAACAATTGCTGACACGCTACAAAAAGCTAAGCCAGCTGCTGCAAAAGGTACTTACATGAAGAACGCAACTGTTGCTTCTACAATGGGACCTGGCGTACGCGTAGACGTTTCTACACTTGCGTAAAAATTGGAAGTTGACTTCATAAAGAAGTTTTAATATAATCATTTATGTTGTGAATTTTAATAGTGTACCGTAGACAGTAGGAGTCGATTCGACTTAATTTCCTACCTAGGTGTTAATATACGAAGCGGAATCTTTTTTCTGTGACTATATGCCTCCATGTCTACAAGTTGGGCATGGAGGTTTTTAGTGCACTTTCGGTACATCTTCTATATAATCTACAGGAGGTGTAATAACATGAGCAAAGTAATCGAAACTAAACAACAAGTTGTAACTGAAATCGCTGAAAAACTTCGCGCGAGTAAATCTACAATTGTTGTTGACTACCGTGGTTTAACAGTTTCTGAAGCAACAGAATTACGTAAAAACTTACGTGAAGCTGGCGTTGAGTTCAAAGTTTACAAAAACTCTTTAACTCGTCGTGCTGCAGAGTCTGCTGAAATGGCTGAGTTAAACGAATTCTTAACAGGACCAAACGCAATCGCGTTCAGTAACGAGGATGTAGTTGCTCCTGCGAAAGTATTAAACGACTTCGCTAAAAATCATGAAGCTTTAGAAATTAAAGCGGGCGTAATCGAAGGTAAACTTGTAACACTTGATGAGGTTAAAGCTATCGCTACTCTTCCATCACGTGAAGGCTTACTTTCTATGCTTCTTAGCGTTCTTCAAGCTCCAATCCGTAACCTTGCACTTGCTACTAAAGCAGTTGCAGATCAAAAGGAAGAGCAAGGCGCTTAATTTTTTAAAAGATAATTACTTGTTATCTATAAAACAATACAAACCTATTTAAGGGAGGATATTTACAATGACTAAAGAACAAATCATTGAAGCAGTTAAATCTATGACTGTATTAGAACTTAACGACTTAGTAAAAGCTATCGAGGAAGAATTCGGCGTAACTGCTGCTGCTCCTGTAGCTGTAGCTGGTGGCGCTGGTGAAGCTGCTGCTGAGCAAACTGAATTTGACGTAGTACTTGCAAGTGCTGGCGCTCAAAAAATCAAAGTTATCAAAGCTGTACGTGAAATCACTGGTCTTGGCTTAAAAGAAGCTAAAGAATTAGTTGACAACACTCCAAAAGCAATCAAAGAAGGCGTTACTAAAGAGGAAGCTGAAGAAATGAAAGCTAAACTTGAAGAAGTTGGCGCTGCTGTAGAAGTTAAGTAATTAACTTTTGGTGCTTTAAAAAAAGCTCGCTCTTATGCGAGCTTTTTTTTTAACTGTAAAGAAAAGAGGTGGCCATATGGCAGACCATTATTTTTCTAACGACCCTTCTAGTAAAAGTGATCGTAAACGATGGGAAGTTACACTTCGTGAATCTCGATTTACTTTTTTATCTGACCATGGGGTGTTCTCGAAAAACGAAGTGGACTTTGGTTCTCGTCTTTTAATTGAAGCGTTTCAAATGCCAGATGTTAAAGGTAATGTGTTAGACGTAGGATGTGGGTACGGTCCAATCGGTTTGTCGTTAGCGAAAGAGTTTCAAAATCGTGAAATTCACATGGTGGATGTGAATGAAAGGGCCTTGGGACTTGCAAAAGAAAATGCCGCTAATAACAGAATTGAAAATATACGTATTTTGCAAAGTAGTGTCTATGAAAATGTAGATGGCAAGTATGCTGTTATTCTATCTAATCCTCCAATTCGTGCTGGTAAAGATATCGTGCATGAGATTTTAGAAAAGGCTGTGGAGTATTTAGTTTCAGGTGGAGAATTGTGGATTGTTATTCAAAAGAAACAAGGTGCGCCATCTGCGATGAAAAAACTAGAAGAAGTATTTTCTGAAGTTGAAGTTGTAGAAAAGAAAAAAGGATATTATATCATAAAATCAAAAAAGCGTTGACGGTTATTTTTGGCTATGTTAACATTATACAATGCCAATATATGATTTTCTGCGTTGAGAAAGATGTATATTTTTGCTTCTCTTGGAAAAGATAGTAAAATCAGCAGATTATGAAACAGAATGATGGTTTTCTTATAGAAGCCATTTTTCTTTTTTGAGCAGGTAGAAAGACTCAACGTATCTATCTTTAAGAGAAAAAAACTACGCTAATAGCAGTAGTTGTATTTATTTGTGATTTTGCACAAATTTTTTTGTGCATTTATAATACTCATGATTTGAGGGGTGAAGCAGTTGACAGGTCAACTAGTTCAATACGGACGCCACCGCCAACGAAGAAGTTATGCCCGTATTAGTGAAGTATTAGAGTTACCAAATCTTATCGAAATTCAAACCTCTTCTTATCAGTGGTTTCTTGATGAGGGTTTGCGAGAAATGTTCCAAGACATTTCTCCGATCGAAGACTTTACGGGAAATCTATCGCTTGAATTTATCGACTACAGCTTGGGTGAACCTAAATACTCTGTAGAAGAATGCAAAGAGCGTGATGTGACGTATGCAGCACCACTTCGTGTAAAAGTGCGTCTAATCAACAAGGAAACTGGTGAAGTAAAAGAACAAGATGTGTTCATGGGAGATTTCCCACTCATGACAGAGACTGGAACATTCGTAATTAACGGTGCAGAACGTGTTATCGTTTCCCAGTTAGTTCGCTCTCCAAGCGTATACTATAGTGGCAAAGTGGATAAAAACGGAAAACGTGGTTTTACTGCTACTGTAATTCCAAACCGCGGAGCTTGGTTAGAGTATGAAACAGATGCTAAGGATGTTGTATATGTGCGTATTGACCGTACGCGTAAACTTCCTGTAACTGTTTTGTTACGCGCATTAGGGTTTGGCTCTGATCAAGAAATCACCGAGCTTTTAGGTGATAACGAATACTTAAGCAATACGTTAGAAAAAGACAACACAGATAGCACAGAGAAAGCATTGCTTGAAATTTATGAGCGTCTACGCCCTGGTGAACCACCAACAGTAGAAAATGCAAAGAGCTTACTTGTGTCTCGTTTCTTTGATCCGAAGCGCTACGATTTAGCAAATGTAGGTCGCTATAAGATCAACAAAAAGCTACACATTAAAAACAGATTGTTTAACCAACGTTTAGCTGAAACACTGGTGGATCCAGAAACTGGTGAAATTTTAGCGGCAGAAGGAACAGTCTTAGATCGTCGTACACTGGATCGCATTCTACCTTACTTAGAGAAAAACATTGGATTCAAAACAGCGAAACCAATGGGTGGAGTGGTAGCAGGCGATGTTGAGCTGCAATCTATTAAGATCTATGCTCCAGAATCAGAAGGCGAACGATCTATAAACGTAATTGGGAATGCAAATATTACTCGTGATATAAAACACATCACACCAGGTGATATTCTTGCTTCTATTAGCTACTTCTTTAACTTGCTATATAAAGTAGGAGATACAGATGATATTGACCACTTAGGAAATCGTCGTCTGCGTTCTGTAGGAGAGTTACTACAAAACCAATTCCGTATCGGTCTTTCTCGTATGGAACGTGTTGTTCGTGAGAGAATGTCGATTCAAGATACAAATGCAATTACACCACAAGCGTTAATTAACATTCGCCCGGTTATTGCATCTATTAAAGAGTTCTTCGGAAGTTCTCAGTTATCTCAGTTCATGGATCAAACAAACCCATTAGCAGAGTTAACTCACAAACGAAGACTATCTGCATTAGGACCCGGTGGTTTAACGCGTGAGCGCGCAGGCTTTGAAGTACGTGACGTTCACTACTCTCACTATGGTCGTATGTGTCCAATTGAAACGCCAGAGGGACCAAACATCGGTTTGATTAACTCATTATCTTCGTTTGCGAAAGTAAATGAGTTTGGTTTCATTGAAACGCCATACCGTCGTGTTGACCCAGAAACTGGTCTTGTAACAGGGCAGGTTGATTATTTAACAGCAGATGAAGAAGATAACTATGTTGTAGCCCAAGCGAATATGAAATTATCTGAAGTAGGGGAATTCCTTGATGAAGATATCGTAGCTCGTTTCCGTGGTGAAAACATTGTCACAAATAAAGAACGCATCGACTACATGGATGTATCTCCAAAACAAGTAGTGTCGGCAGCGACAGCTTGTATTCCGTTCTTAGAAAACGATGACTCTAACCGCGCACTTATGGGAGCGAACATGCAACGTCAGGCGGTTCCGTTAATAAATCCGGAATCTCCGATTGTAGGTACAGGTATGGAGTACGTATCAGCAAAAGACTCAGGTGCTGCAGTAATCTGTAAACAGCCTGGTGTTGTTGAGCGCGTAGAAGCACGTGAAGTTTGGGTACGTCGCTATGTAGACGTTGACGGTCAAACAGTAAAAGGCGACTTAGATCGCTACAAAATGCAAAAATTCATTCGTTCTAACCAAGGAACTTGCTACAACCAACGTCCAATCGTAAGTGTTGGAGACCAAGTTGTAAAAGGTGAAATCCTTGCGGATGGTCCTTCTATGGAATTAGGTGAACTGGCGCTTGGACGTAACGTGCTTGTTGGCTTTATGACATGGGACGGTTATAACTATGAGGATGCGATCATCATGAGTGAGCGCCTTGTAAAAGATGATGTGTACACTTCTATCCATATTGAAGAATATGAATCAGAAGCTCGTGATACGAAGCTTGGACCAGAAGAAATTACACGTGATATCCCGAATGTTGGAGAAGATGCACTTCGTAATCTTGACGAGCGCGGTATTATTCGCGTCGGTGCTGAAGTAAAAGATGGAGATCTACTTGTTGGTAAAGTAACGCCAAAAGGTGTAACAGAATTAACGGCAGAAGAACGTCTATTACATGCAATCTTCGGTGAAAAAGCACGTGAAGTACGTGATACATCACTACGTGTACCACACGGTGGTGGCGGTATTATCTTAGACGTAAAAGTGTTTAACCGTGAAGATGGCGATGAATTGCCACCAGGCGTGAATCAACTTGTACGTGCATATATCGTTCAAAAGCGTAAAATTTCTGAAGGTGACAAAATGGCCGGTCGTCATGGTAACAAAGGTGTTATCTCCCGTATTTTACCGGAAGAAGATATGCCTTACTTACCAGATGGTACGCCAATCGATATCATGTTAAACCCATTAGGGGTACCATCTCGTATGAATATCGGTCAGGTATTAGAGCTTCATCTTGGTATGGCAGCAAGATACCTTGGTATTCACATTGCAACACCGGTATTCGATGGTGCTCGTGAGGAAGATGTATGGGGCACAATTGAAGAAGCTGGTATGGCAAATGACGCGAAAACAATCCTGTATGACGGACGTACTGGTGAGCCATTCGATAACCGTGTATCTGTTGGTGTCATGTATATGATCAAACTTGCGCACATGGTTGACGATAAACTTCATGCTCGTTCTACTGGACCATACTCACTTGTAACGCAGCAACCTCTTGGAGGTAAAGCTCAGTTCGGTGGACAGCGTTTCGGTGAGATGGAGGTTTGGGCACTTGAAGCTTATGGTGCTGCTTATACTCTTCAAGAAATCTTAACAGTGAAGTCTGATGATGTTATTGGACGTGTTAAGACGTATGAAGCAATTGTTAAAGGTGAAAATGTTCCAGAACCAGGCGTTCCTGAATCATTCAAAGTATTGATTAAAGAACTGCAAAGTTTAGGTATGGACGTTAAAATGATGTCTATCAACGATACAGAAATTGAAATGCGTGATACGGAAGATGACGATGATCATCAATCAGCAGATAAATTGAATGTTGAAGTTGAGACAACTAAGGAATAATTGGGATAACCTGTAGACTAAAAGGGAGGTAGGCCCCTTGATAGATGTAAATAACTTTGAATATATGAAGATTGGACTTGCTTCACCTGACAAGATTCGTTCTTGGTCATACGGTGAAGTTAAGAAACCAGAAACAATTAACTATCGTACGTTAAAGCCTGAAAAAGATGGCTTGTTCTGTGAGCGTATTTTCGGACCACAAAAGGACTGGGAATGTCATTGCGGGAAATATAAACGTGTACGTTATAAAGGTGTAGTTTGTGATCGATGTGGCGTTGAAGTAACGCGTGCAAAAGTTCGTCGTGAACGTATGGGTCATATCGAATTAGCTGCTCCTGTATCTCATATTTGGTATTTCAAAGGTATCCCGAGCCGCATGGGACTTGTCTTAGACATGTCCCCTCGCGCGCTTGAAGAAGTAATTTATTTCGCTTCTTATGTTGTAACAGAAAGTGGAGATACACCACTTGATAAGAAGCAATTACTTTCTGAAAAAGAATACCGTGCATATCGTGATCGATATGGCAGTACATTCCATGCTGCTATGGGTGCAGAAGCGATTAAAAAATTACTGCAAGACATCGATTTAGATAAAGAAGTAGACTTCTTAAAAGAAGAATTAAAAACAGCACAAGGACAACGCCGTACTCGTGCTATTAAACGTCTAGAAGTATTAGAAGCATTCCGTAACTCTGGAAATCACCCATCTTGGATGATCTTAGAGGTTCTTCCAGTTATCCCACCAGAACTACGCCCGATGGTACAGTTAGATGGTGGACGTTTTGCTACTTCTGACTTAAACGACTTATATCGTCGTGTAATTAACCGTAACAACCGTTTGAAACGTCTATTGGACTTAGGTGCACCAAGCATTATCGTTCAAAACGAAAAACGTATGTTACAAGAAGCTGTAGACGCATTAATCGATAATGGTCGCCGTGGCCGTCCAGTTACTGGACCAGGTAACCGTCCATTAAAATCACTATCTCACATGCTTAAAGGTAAACAAGGACGTTTCCGTCAAAACTTATTAGGTAAACGTGTTGACTACTCTGGCCGTTCTGTAATCGTCGTAGGACCGAACTTAAAGATGTACCAATGTGGATTGCCGAAAGAAATGGCACTTGAATTGTTTAAACCTTTCGTTATGAAAGAGTTAGTTGGAAAAGGATTAGCACACAACATTAAGAGTGCTAAACGTAAAATCGAGCGTGTACACCCTGAAGTTTGGGACGTTTTAGAATCTGTGATCAAAGAGCATCCAGTACTTCTAAACCGCGCACCAACACTTCACCGTCTTGGTATCCAGGCGTTTGAACCTACACTAGTAGAAGGTCGTGCAATCCGTCTTCACCCACTTGTATGTACTGCATACAACGCGGACTTTGACGGTGACCAAATGGCGGTTCACGTTCCGTTATCATCAGAGGCACAAGCAGAAGCTCGTATCCTTATGTTAGCGGCACAAAACATCTTGAATCCAAAAGACGGAAAACCAGTTGTTACTCCATCTCAGGATATGGTATTAGGTAACTATTACTTAACACTTGAGCGCGAGGGTGCAATCGGTGAAGGTATGGTCTTCAAAGATGCAAACGAAGCAATACTTGCATACCAAAATGGATATGTACATCTGCACACACGTGTTGCAGTTGCTGCGAGTTCGGTAAATAATGTAACGTTTACTGAAGAGCAAAAGAGTAAGCTTCTATTAACAACAGTTGGTAAATTAATATTTAACGAAATCTTACCAGAGTCGTTCCCTTATATTAATGAACCAACAAACTCAAACCTTGAAAAAGAAACACCAGCGGAATATTTCGTTGAAAAAGGTGCGAACATTAAAGAAATTATTGCTAGTCGCGAAGAAGTGGCACCATTTAGCAAGAAAATCCTTGGTAATATTATTGCGGAAGTATTCAAACGTTTCCAAATTACAGAAACGTCTCGCATGCTTGACCGTATGAAAAACTTAGGATTTAAATACTCTACAAAAGCTGGTATTACAGTTGGGGTATCAGATATTCTTGTATTAGGTGAAAAAGATGAAATTCTCCATGAAGCACAAGCAAAAGTAGATAATGTAATTAAACAATTCCGTCGCGGTTTAATCACGGAAGAAGAACGTTACGATCGTGTTATCTCTATTTGGAGTAATGCAAAAGATGTTATCCAAGGAAAGCTGATGAAATCCTTGAATAAACGCAACCCAATCTTCATGATGAGTGATTCCGGTGCCCGTGGTAACGCATCGAACTTTACTCAGCTTGCTGGTATGCGTGGTCTGATGGCCAATCCATCTGGTCGTATCATTGAGCTTCCGATCAAATCGAGTTTCCGTGAAGGTTTAACAGTACTTGAGTACTTCATCTCTACGCATGGTGCGCGTAAAGGTCTTGCCGATACAGCACTTAAAACTGCCGATTCTGGTTACTTAACACGTCGTCTTGTAGACGTTGCACAAGATGTAATTGTTCGTCAAGATGATTGTGGAACAGATCGCGGTTTACTAATTGGTGCGATTAAAGAGGGTAATGAAGTTATTGAGTCACTATATGATCGTCTTGTTGGACGTTTTGCAAGAAAAACTGTAAAACATCCTGAAACAGGTGAAGTATTAGTTGTTGAAAATCAATTAATTACTGAAGATATTGCTCATATCGTTGAAAAGTCGGGTGTTGAAACTGTAAACATTCGTTCAGCGTTTACGTGTAATACTCGCCATGGTGTATGTAAGAAGTGTTACGGTCGTAACTTAGCAACTGGTACAGACGTAGAAGTAGGAGAAGCGGTAGGTATTATCGCAGCTCAATCTATCGGTGAGCCAGGTACACAGTTAACGATGCGTACGTTCCATACAGGTGGGGTTGCCGGGGATGATATCACACAAGGTTTACCTCGTATCCAAGAGATCTTCGAAGCTCGTAATCCGAAGGGTCAGGCAGTTATCAGTGAAATTGACGGTGTTATCGCAGCGATCAACGATGTTAAAGATCGCCAAGAAGTAGTTGTACAGGGTGAAGTTGAAGCTCGTACGTATGCTATTCCTTACGGTGCTCGTCTGAAAGTAACTCTAGGACAGCCAATTAGCCACGGTAAAGAGTTAACAGAAGGTTCTATTGATCCGAAGGAATTACTAAAAGTAACGGACATTACAGCAGTTCAAGAATACTTATTACGTGAAGTTCAAAAAGTATACCGTATGCAAGGGGTAGAAATTGGTGACAAACACGTAGAAGTAATGGTACGTCAAATGCTACGTAAAGTTCGTGTAAGTGATGCGGGTGAAACAGATGTATTACCAGGAACATTACTAGATATCCATCAGTTTACTGATGCGAATGCGAAGGTGTTACTGAAAGGTAAACAACCAGCAACGGCTAGACCGGTTCTACTTGGTATTACAAAAGCTTCACTTGAGACAGATTCGTTCTTATCTGCGGCGTCATTCCAAGAAACAACTCGTGTTCTAACAGATGCAGCAATTAAGGGTAAACGCGATGAGCTTCTAGGATTGAAAGAGAATGTTATTATCGGTAAGCTTGTTCCTGCTGGAACAGGTATGAATCGTTATCGCAAAGTGGATCTTGTAAAAACAACACAAGATAACATGAATGTAGAAAACGATGAAGTTTATGTGGAACAGTAAAATTTTCCGTCGTAAATTTTGTATAAAAACAGCTGATCCTAGTTGACATTGTATGAGACAAAATGTTACTATAATCAAGGTTGCTCCTGAATGATGCTTTGGAGGATATTTAAATGTCTTATCAAAAAGTGTCAAATGCTGAAAATGTAGTCGTTGGTCATAAACGAACATTGGAGGCAATCAAAAATGGTATAGTTAAAGAAGTTGTTATTGCGGAAGATGCTGATGTGCGGTTAACCCATGTTATCATTCGTACTGCCTTGCAACATAACATACCCATAACCAAAGTTGAATCAGTTCGTAAGCTTGGAAAAGTTTCGGGGATTCAAGTGGGAGCTTCAGCAATAGGAATAATAAGTTAAAACTGTTTTTGTGAGGAGAGAGCATTTGCTCTTCCTTGCAAAAACTTTGTTTTCAACTAATAATGAACCACCTGGATATGTGGTCATACAAACATGCGAAGGGAGGATAATCAAATGCCTACTATTAACCAATTAGTGAGAAATGGTCGTACTGATAAAGTATGGAAGTCTAAATCACCTGCGTTAAACAAAGGTTTTAATTCTTTAAAGAAAAAATCAACTGATATCTCTGCACCTCAAAAACGTGGTGTGTGTACTCGTGTTGGTACAATGACTCCGAAGAAACCTAACTCAGCGTTACGTAAATACGCTCGTGTACGTTTAACAAACGGTATTGAAGTTACAGCTTACATCCCAGGTATCGGTCATAACCTACAAGAGCATAGCGTAGTATTAATTCGCGGTGGTCGAGTAAAGGATTTACCAGGGGTACGTTACCACATCGTTCGTGGTGCGCTTGATACAGCTGGTGTTGACAAACGTATGCAAGGACGTTCTAAATATGGTACTAAGCGACCAAAACCTGCTAAAAAATAATAAACTTATAATGAAAGGAGGAACTCAATATGCCTCGTAAAGGACCTGTTGCGAAACGTGACGTGTTACCAGATCCAATGTACAATTCTAAACTTGTAACACGCCTAATCAACAAAATGATGGTTGACGGTAAAAAAGGTAAATCTCAAACAATTCTTTATAACGCTTTCGATATCGTTCGTGAACGTTCAGATAAAGAACCAATGGAAGTATTCGAGCAAGCTCTTAAGAACATCATGCCTGTTCTTGAAGTACGCGCTCGTCGTGTTGGTGGTGCTAACTACCAAGTTCCAGTTGAGGTTCGTCCAGAACGCCGTACAACTTTAGGTCTTCGCTGGTTAGTAAACTATGCTCGTCTTCGTGGTGAAAAAACTATGGAAGAGCGTCTAGCTTACGAAATCTTAGATGCAGCTAACAACGCTGGTGCATCTGTTAAGAAACGTGAAGACACTCATAAAATGGCAGAAGCTAACAAAGCATTTGCTCATTACCGTTGGTAGGATTCAACGTAAAATAAATGTAAGCATAAACCGCTTTATTTGTCGCTTATGGAAGTGTGGAGAGGGAGAATGCCTCTCCCTTTCGTTGGGCGCTCGTTTTACATAATGAGGGTACTGGACACTGGCATATGTAACAATATAAAGTGGCTTTTTTGCTACTTAAAATAAAATAATCCAATCCATATATGGAAGGAGCAAGACACCAAATGACTAGAGAGTTCTCTTTAGAAAACACTCGTAATATTGGTATCATGGCTCACATCGATGCTGGTAAAACAACAGCAACTGAGCGTATTCTGTATTACACAGGACGTATTCATAAAATCGGTGAAACTCATGAAGGTGCATCTCAGATGGACTGGATGGAGCAAGAGCAAGAACGTGGTATCACAATTACTTCTGCTGCAACTACAGCACAATGGAAAGGTCACCGTGTAAATATCATTGACACTCCAGGACACGTAGATTTCACAGTAGAAGTAGAACGTTCTTTACGCGTACTTGATGGCGCAGTAGCAGTACTTGATGCACAATCTGGTGTAGAACCACAAACAGAAACTGTTTGGCGTCAGGCTACTACTTATGGTGTACCTCGTATCGTATTCGTTAACAAAATGGATAAGATTGGTGCAGATTTCTTATACTCTGTAGGAACAATCCACGATCGTTTACAAGCAAACGCACATCCAATTCAGTTACCAATCGGTGCTGAAGATGAGTTCAATGGTATCATTGACCTTGTTGAAGAATGTGCTTACATGTACGCTAACGATTTAGGAACAGACATCGAGCGTGTCGAAATTCCTGAAGAGCATAAAGAATTAGCTGAAGAATACCGTGGAAAACTTATTGAAGCGGTAGCTGAGCTTGATGAAGAAATGATGATGAAGTACCTAGAAGGTGAAGAAATCACTGTAGAAGAGCTTAAAGCTGGTATCCGTAAGGCTACAACTTCTGTAGAATTCTTCCCAGTAATCTGTGGTTCTGCATTCAAAAATAAAGGTGTTCAAATTCTGTTAGACGCAGTTATCGACTACCTACCATCTCCATTAGATGTACCTGCTATTAAAGGTACTCTTCCGGATACAGATGAAGCTATCGAGCGTAAGTCTAGCGATGAAGAACCATTCGCAGCTTTAGCATTCAAAATCATGACTGATCCTTATGTTGGTAAGTTAACGTTCTTCCGTGTGTACTCTGGTGTGTTAAACTCTGGATCATACGTGAAAAACTCAACTAAAGGTAAGCGTGAGCGTGTAGGTCGTATCCTACAAATGCACGCTAACAGCCGTGAAGAGATTTCAACAGTTTACGCTGGTGATATCGCTGCTGCTGTAGGTTTAAAAGATACTACTACTGGTGATACTCTTTGTGACGAGAAGAGCCTTGTTATCCTTGAGTCTATGGAATTCCCAGAACCAGTTATCTCTGTAGCTATCGAACCAAAATCTAAAGCTGACCAAGATAAAATGGGTACAGCATTATCTAAGCTTTCTGAAGAAGATCCAACATTCCGTGCTCACACTGACCAAGAAACTGGCCAAACAATCATCGCTGGTATGGGTGAACTTCACCTTGATATCATCGTTGACCGTATGCGCCGTGAATTCAAAGTGGAAGCAAACGTTGGTGCTCCTCAGGTAGCATACCGTGAGACTTTCCGCGCTGCTGCGAAAGTTGAAGGTAAGTTCGCTCGTCAATCTGGTGGTCGTGGACAATTCGGTCACGTTTGGATTGAGTTTGAACCTAATGAAGAAGGTAAAGGTTTTGAATTCCAAAACAAAATCGTCGGCGGTGTAGTTCCACGTGAATACATCCCAGCTGTTGGAGCGGGTCTTGAAGACTCACTTAAAAATGGTGTACTAGCTGGTTATCCACTAGTTGACATCAAAGCTGCGTTAGTTGACGGATCTTACCATGATGTCGATTCATCTGAGATGGCGTTCAAAATCGCTGCATCTATGGCGCTTAAAGCTGCGGTTTCTAAATGTAGCCCAGTAATTCTTGAGCCAATGATGAAAGTTGAAGTTGTAATTCCTGAAGAGTACATGGGTGACATTATGGGCGACGTAACATCTCGTCGTGGACGTGTAGAAGGTATGGAAGCTCGCGGTAACGCTCAAGTTGTTCGCGCTATGGTTCCACTTTCTGAAATGTTCGGTTATGCAACGGCATTACGTTCTAACACTCAAGGACGCGGAACATTCTCAATGACATTTGATCATTATGAAGAAGTACCGAAGTCTGTTTCTGAAGAAATTATTAAAAAAAATAAAGGTGAATAATTGATTTTTATCGATTGTTCAAGTATAACTACTTATGTAAGCTTAGAAAGTGAGACGCAAGTTTCACTTTCTAGTCTAAATATAAAATAACCCATATAAACTAAGGAGGAATTTAGAATGGCTAAAGCTAAATTCGAACGTTCTAAACCCCATGTTAACATCGGTACAATCGGCCACGTTGACCATGGTAAAACTACATTAACTGCTGCGATCACTACAGTTCTTGCAAAAGCTGGTGGTGCTGAAGCACGCGGATACGATCAAATCGACGCTGCTCCAGAAGAAAGAGAGCGCGGAATCACAATCTCAACTGCACACGTTGAGTACGAAACTGAAACTCGTCACTATGCACACGTTGACTGCCCAGGTCATGCTGACTATGTTAAAAACATGATCACTGGTGCTGCTCAAATGGACGGCGGTATCTTAGTAGTATCTGCTGCTGATGGTCCAATGCCTCAAACACGTGAGCACATCCTTCTTTCTCGTCAAGTAGGTGTTCCTTACATCGTTGTATTCTTAAACAAATGCGACATGGTAGATGACGAAGAATTATTAGAATTAGTAGAAATGGAAGTTCGCGACCTATTATCTGAATACGGATTCCCAGGCGACGATATTCCTGTAATTAAAGGTTCTGCTCTTAAAGCTCTTCAAGGAGAAGCTGAGTGGGAAGAAAAAATCATCGAATTAATGACTGAAGTTGATGCTTACATCCCAACTCCAGAACGTGAAACTGACAAACCATTCTTAATGCCTATCGAGGATGTATTCTCTATCACAGGTCGTGGTACAGTTGCAACTGGTCGTGTTGAGCGTGGAATCGTTAAAGTTGGTGACGTAGTAGAAATCATCGGTCTTGCTGAAGAGAATGCTACTACAACTGTAACTGGTGTAGAAATGTTCCGTAAGCTTCTTGACCAAGCTCAAGCTGGAGACAACATCGGTGCTCTACTTCGTGGGGTTGCTCGTGAAGACATCCAACGTGGACAAGTTCTTGCTAAAACTGGCTCTGTAAAAGCACACGCTAAATTCAAAGCTGAGGTTTTCGTATTATCTAAAGAAGAAGGTGGACGTCATACTCCATTCTTCGCTAACTACCGTCCACAGTTCTACTTCCGTACAACTGACGTAACTGGTATCATCCAATTACCAGAAGGTACTGAAATGGTAATGCCTGGTGACAACATCGAAATGACTATCGAACTTATCGCTCCAATCGCTATCGAAGAGGGAACTAAATTCTCTATTCGTGAAGGTGGACGTACAGTAGGTTACGGTGTAGTTGCTACAATCGTTGCTGAGTAGTCTTTAATTAGATTATTAAAAACTCAAGGGATTCTCCCTTGAGTTTTTTTATTGCTTATTACTATAGAAGAAAGAGATGTATTTTCTATT
Source organism: Bacillus sp. FSL R10-2201 (assembly GCF_038008665.1). NCBI lineage: Bacteria > Bacillati > Bacillota > Bacilli > Caryophanales > Bacillaceae > Bacillus > Bacillus sp. FSL R10-2201. The sequence goes on from NZ_JBBOZP010000001.1 coordinate 126,147, forward strand.
TTTGGATGAGTTTCTTCTATAGTATATAAAACGAAAACAACACCCAAAAACTGTAAGGTGAATAAGAGTAGATGAAAACTTGATATTCTTTAAAGTGCCATGTATAATAGCAAAAGTAGAGAAAAGCAGATGCGAACAAAAAGATGCTTGCATCTAGACGAATAACATTGTATAATAGACAATGTTGGTCTTTGACTGCGATGAAGTGGAAGGTTGCTGACACACCCGGCCGCTTTGCCATGGCATGGTGTGGGGAAATTTCCATGGAGAAGGTCTATTTTAGAAATAGGCGAACGAAGGAGGGAAAATAATGGCAAAAGAAAAAATTCGTATCCGTTTAAAAGCTTATGATCACCGTATTCTTGATCAATCAGCTGAGAAAATTGTAGAAACAGCTAAGCGTTCTGGGGCAACAGTTTCTGGTCCGATCCCATTACCAACTGAGAAGACTATTTACACAATTCTTCGTGCTGTTCATAAGTACAAAGATTCTCGTGAACAATTCGAAATGCGCACACACAAACGTCTAATCGACATCGTGAGTCCTACTCCGCAAACAGTAGATTCATTAATGCGTTTAGATTTACCATCTGGTGTAGATATCGAAATCAAACTATAATTCATATAACTTAAAAATGTAGGAGGTGTAACTCATGACCAAAGGAATCTTAGGAAGAAAGATCGGTATGACTCAAGTATTTGCTGAGAACGGTGAGTTAATCCCAGTAACGGTAATCGCTGCTAATCCAAACGTTGTTCTTCAAAAGAAAACAACTGAAACTGATGGCTACAACGCAATTCAGTTAGGATTTGAAGATAAACGTGAAAAGTTAACTAACAAACCTGAACAAGGCCACACTGCTAAAGCATCTACAACTCCTAAGCGCTTCATTCGCGAAATCCGCGATGCAGACGTGGACGGATTAGAGGTTGGTCAAGAGGTAAAAGTTGAAGTTTTCGCTGCAGGTGAAATCGTTGACGTAACAGGAATTTCTAAAGGTAAAGGTTTCCAAGGTGTTATTAAACGCCACGGACAATCTCGCGGACCTATGTCTCATGGTTCTCGCTATCACCGTCGTCCAGGTTCAATGGGGCCAGTTGCTCCGAACCGTGTATTCAAAGGCAAAAAACTTGCTGGACGTATGGGTGGAGACCAAGTTACTATCCAAAACTTAGAAATCGTTCAAGTTGACACTGAGCGCAACTTATTACTAGTAAAAGGTAACGTTCCAGGTGCTAAGAAATCTCTTGTAGTTGTTCAAGGCGCTGTGAAGGTTAGCAAATAATTCACAATAGGAAGGAGGAATTCCAATGCCAAAAGTTACTGTATATAACCAAACTGGTTCACAGGTTGGTGAAATCGAATTAGCTGAAGCTATTTTCGGTATCGAACCAAATGAAGCTGTACTATTTGAAGCTGTAATGATGCAACGTGCATCTTTACGTCAAGGTACACACAAAGTAAAAACTCGCTCTGAAGTTCGTGGTGGTGGTCGTAAACCATGGCGTCAAAAAGGAACTGGACGTGCTCGTCAAGGTTCTATCCGCTCTCCTCAATGGCGTGGTGGTGGTACGGTATTCGGACCTACACCAAGAAGCTATGCGTACAAACTTCCTAAGAAAGTTCGTCGTTTAGCAATCAAATCTGCATTAGCTACTAAAGTAGTTGAGAACAACATTGTAGTTCTTGAGGACCTAGTGTTAAATGCACCAAAAACAAAAGACATGGTAGCAGTACTTAAAGGATTAACTGTTGAGAAGAAAGCTCTTATCGTAACTGCTGATGCAAACGAATCTGTAGAGTTATCTGCTCGCAATATCCCTGGAGTAACAGTAATCACTGCTGATGGCGTAAACGTGCTAGATGTGCTTCATCATGATAAGCTAATCATGACAAAAGCGGCAGTGGAAAAAGTAGAGGAGGTGCTTGCATAATGAGAGATCCTCGTGATATCATTAAGCGCCCAGTTATCACTGAACGTTCTATGGAAATGATGGCTGAAAAAAAATACACGTTCGACGTGGACGTTAAATCTAATAAAACAGAGGTTAAAGACGCTATAGAAGCGATCTTTGGTGTTAATGTAGACAAAGTAAATATCATGAACTACAAGCCGAAAGCAAAACGTGTTGGTCGTCACGCTGGTTTTACTAGCCGTCGTCGTAAAGCAATCGTTAAGCTAACTGCTGACAGCAAAGAAATCGAAATCTTCCAAGGCGTTTAATTCTTACTAAAGAAGGAGGGAAATTGAGATGGGAATTAAAAAGTATAATCCAACTACTAACGGTCGTCGTAACATGACTACGAATGATTTCGCTGAAATCACGACCGACAGACCAGAAAAGTCTTTACTTGCTCCTTTAAGCAAAAAGGCTGGTCGTAATAACCAAGGTAAAATTACTGTACGTCATCAAGGTGGCGGACATAAGCGTCAATACCGTATCATCGACTTTAAGCGTAACAAAGATGGAATTCCAGGACGCGTTGCTACGATCGAATACGATCCAAACCGCTCTGCGAATATCGCATTAATTAACTACGTTGACGGTGAAAAACGTTACATTCTTGCTCCTAAAACTTTAGAAGTAGGTATGGAAGTTATGTCTGGCCCTGAAGCTGACATTAAAATCGGTAACGCATTACCATTAATCAACATTCCAGTAGGTACTGTTGTTCATAATATCGAGCTTAAGCCTGGTCGTGGAGGACAATTAGTCCGTTCTGCTGGTACATCTGCTCAAGTACTTGGTAAAGAAGGAAAATACGTACTTGTACGTTTAACTTCTGGTGAAGTACGTTTAGTATTATCTGCTTGTCGCGCTTCAATCGGTCAAGTTGGTAACGAACAACACGAACTTATCAAAATCGGTAAAGCAGGTCGCTCTCGCTGGTTAGGTAAGCGCCCAACAGTTCGTGGTTCTGTAATGAACCCGGTTGATCACCCACACGGTGGTGGTGAAGGACGCTCTCCAATCGGACGTAAGTCTCCAATGTCTCCATGGGGTAAACCAACTCTTGGATTCAAGACTCGTAAGAAAAACAAAGCGTCTGATAAATTTATCGTTCGTCGTCGTAAAAAATAATGGGATTGTAGTACGGTTCATTTCAAGAACCGTACGCCAATCACGAAGGGAGGCACCAAAATGGCTCGTAGCTTAAAAAAAGGACCATTTGTCGATGATCACTTAATGAACAAAATGGAAAAATTAGTTGCATCTGAGCAAAAACAAGTTGTTAAAACTTGGTCTCGCCGTTCAACAATCTTCCCTCAGTTCATCGGACATACAATTGCTGTATATGATGGTCGTAAACACGTACCTGTGTACATCACTGAGGATATGGTTGGCCATAAGTTAGGTGAATTCGCACCAACTCGTACGTATAAAGGTCACCTTGCTGACGATAAGAAAACTAGAAGATAATGAGAGGAGGCACTTCAATGCAAGCTAAAGCAGTAGTGAGAACAGTTCGTATTGCTCCTCGTAAGGTTCGTTTAGTAGTAGACTTAATCCGAGGTAAGCAAGTGGGTGAAGCGATTGCTATCCTTAACCACACACCAAAAACTGCTTCTCCAGTTGTAGAAAAAGTTTTAAAATCTGCAATCGCAAATGCAGAGCACAATTATGAGATGGATATTAACAACCTAGTTGTTGAAAAAGTCTTCGTTGACGAAGGTCCAACGTTGAAACGTTTCCGTCCACGTGCAATGGGTCGTGCAAGCCAAATTAACAAACGCACAAGCCACATCACAGTTGTGGTATCAGAAAAGAAGGAGGGATAATCGATGGGTCAGAAGGTTAATCCAATTGGTCTTCGTGTCGGTATTATCCGCGACTGGGAATCTCGTTGGTTCGCTGAGAAAGATTATGCTACGTTATTACATGAAGACATCAAAATCCGTGAGTACATTACTGTACGCTTAAAAGATTCTGCTGTTGCTAAAGTAGAAATCGAACGTGCAGCAAATCGTGTAAATGTTACAATTCACACTGCAAAACCTGGTATGGTAATTGGTAAAGGTGGTACTGAAGTTGAAGCACTTCGTAAAGCTCTTAACCAATTAACAGGCAAGCGTGTACACATTAACATTTTAGAAGTTAAGAGAGCTGATCTTAACGCTAAATTAGTGGGCGAAAACATCGCTCGTCAATTAGAAAACCGTGTATCATTCCGTCGTGCACAAAAGCAAGTTATTCAACGTGCTATGCGTGCAGGAGCAAAAGGTATTAAAACACAGGTTTCTGGTCGTCTTGGCGGGGCTGATATCGCTCGTGCAGAATCTTACAGTGAAGGAACTGTTCCACTTCATACACTTCGCGCTGATATTGACTATGCAGCAGTTGAAGCTGATACAACATACGGTAAATTAGGCGTAAAAGTATGGATCTACCGTGGAGAAGTCCTTCCTACAAAAAAGAAAGCTTCTGAGGAAGGAGGAAAATAATATGTTAATGCCAAAACGCGTAAAATATCGTAGAGAGCATCGTGGTAAAATGCGTGGTCGTGCAAAAGGTGGAACTGAAATTGCTTTCGGTGAATTCGGTTTACAAGCACAAGCTGCTTCATGGATTACAAACCGTCAAATCGAAGCTGCTCGTCGTGCAATGACTCGTTACATGAAACGTGGCGGTAAAGTATGGATTAAAATTTTCCCTTCTAAACCTTACACTGCAAAACCTCTAGAAGTACGTATGGGTTCCGGTAAAGGGGCACCAGAAGGCTGGGTAGCAGTAGTAAAACCTGGGAAAATTATGTTTGAAATCGCGGGTGTATCTGAAGAGGTAGCACGCGAAGCATTACGTCTTGCAGCTCACAAACTACCTGTGAAATGTAAGTTCGTAAAACGTGAAGAAAATGGTGGTGAATCTAATGAAAACTAATGATATTCGTGAATTAACCACTGCCGAAATCGAAACAAAAGTTAAAGCTTTAAAGGAAGAATTGTTCAATCTTCGCTTCCAACTTGCTACAGGACAATTAGAGAATCCAACTCGCATCCGTGAAGTGCGTAAAGCGATTGCTCGTATGAAAACTGTAGTTTGTGAAAGAGAGATCGGAATTAATCGATAAATTGAGGGGAGGTTTGCATAGTGAGCGAACGTAACCAACGCAAAGTTTATACTGGTCGTGTTGTGTCTGATAAAATGGACAAAACGATTACAGTTTTAGTTGAAACTTACAAAACTCATTCCTTGTACGGAAAACGTGTTAAGTATTCTAAAAAGTACAAAGCCCATGATGAGCAAAACCAAGCAAAACTTGGCGATATCGTTAAAATCATGGAAACTCGCCCGCTTTCTGCTACTAAGCGTTTCCGTTTAGTTGAAATCGTTGAAGAAGCGGTTGTTATCTAAATAGACGAATCGGAATTTTTAGTCCGAAGGGAGGTTTCATAACATGATCCAACAAGAATCTCGTTTGAAAGTTGCTGACAACTCTGGTGCACGTGAACTTTTAACAATTAAAGTATTAGGCGGCTCTGGTCGTAAATATGCTAATATTGGTGATATTATCGTTGCTACGGTAAAACAAGCAACACCAGGTGGCGTTGTTAAAAAAGGTGACGTTGTTAAGGCAGTAGTGGTACGTACGAAGAGCGGAGCTCGTCGTCCGGACGGTTCTTATATTAAATTTGATGAAAACGCAGCGGTTATCATCAAAGACGATAAGAGCCCACGTGGTACTCGTATCTTCGGACCAGTAGCTCGTGAATTACGTGATAGCAACTTCATGAAGATCGTTTCTTTAGCTCCAGAAGTTCTATAATTTAAGGTATTGCCTTGCTAAGGAGGTGCAGAATTAAGATGCATGTAAAAAAAGGTGATAAAGTTCAGGTAATCACTGGTAAAGACAAAGGAAAACAAGGCGTTATCCTTGTGGCTTTCCCAAAGCAAAACCGTGTTATCGTTGAGGGTGTTAACATCGTTAAAAAACACTCTAAGCCATCTCAATTAAATCCACAAGGTGGAATTATTACGAAAGAAGCACCTATTCACGTTTCTAATGTTATGGTATTAGATCCGAAAACAGGCGAACCTACTCGCGTAGGCTTCAAAGTAGAAGATGGTAAAAAAGTTCGTATTGCAAAAAAATCTGGTGAATTATTAGATAAATAATTTTCTTAAGAAAGGAGGTCACTTCATTGAATCGCCTTAAAGAGAAGTTCCAAAAGGAAATTACTCCTGCTCTAATGAGCAAGTTTAACTATAAATCTGTGATGGAAGTACCGAAAATCGAAAAGATCGTAATCAACACTGGTGTTGGTGACGCGGTATCTAACTCAAAAGCTTTAGACAATGCAGTAGAAGAATTAACGCAAATCGCAGGTCAAAAACCTGTTGTAACTCGCGCTAAAAAATCAATCGCTGGTTTCCGTCTTCGTGAAGGTATGCCAATCGGTGCGAAAGTAACTTTACGCGGACAACAAATGTATGAGTTCTTCGACAAATTAGTATCAGTTTCTTTACCACGTGTACGTGATTTCCGTGGTGTTTCTAAGAAATCATTCGATGGTCGTGGGAACTACACATTAGGTGTTAAAGAGCAACTAATTTTCCCTGAGATTGATTATGATAAAGTAAGTAAAGTCCGCGGTATGGACATCGTAATCGTTACTACAGCGAAAACTGATGAAGAAGCTCGTGAACTTTTAACACAATTCGGTATGCCATTCCAAAAATAATGGAAGCCAACGCTAAGTAGAGGAGGCGAAAACGTGGCTAAAAAATCTATGATCGCGAAACAAAAGCGTACTCCTAAGTTTAAAGTACAAGAGTATACACGTTGCGAACGCTGCGGTCGTCCGCATTCTGTATACCGCAAATTTAAGCTTTGCCGTATTTGTTTCCGTGAACTTGCATATAAAGGTCAAATTCCTGGTGTTAAAAAAGCTAGTTGGTAAAACCCACAAATGGGAAGGAGGTAAAACACATGGTGATGACAGATCCAATTGCAGACATGCTTACTCGCATCCGTAATGCGAACATGGTACGTCATGAGAAATTAGAGGTTCCTGCTTCTAAAATCAAAAAAGAGATCGCTGAACTTTTAAAACGTGAAGGTTTCATTCGTGATGTAGAATACATTGGGGATAACAAACAAGGTATCCTTCGTATTTTCCTGAAATATGGTGCAAACAATGAACGTGTAATCACTGGATTAAAACGTATCAGTAAACCTGGCTTACGCGTTTACGCAAAAGCTGATGAAGTACCACGTGTACTTAACGGATTAGGTATCGCTCTTGTTTCTACATCTAAGGGAGTAATGACAGACAAAGACGCTCGTCAATTACAAACTGGTGGAGAAGTAGTAGCATACGTTTGGTAATATATATTTAAAACGAACGGAGGTGTGACCACATGTCTCGTATTGGTAAAAAGATTCTTGAAATCCCTGCAGGTGTTACTATTACAGTTGCAGAAGACAATACTGTAACAGTAAAAGGCCCTAAAGGTGAATTAACTCGTACTTTCAAAACTGATATGTCTATCAAAATTGAAGAAAATACACTAACAGTTGAGCGTCCATCTGAACAGAAGGAACACCGTGCATTACACGGTACAACTCGTGCTTTAATCGGAAACATGGTTGAAGGTGTAACTACAGGTTTCGTACGCGGACTTGAATTAGTCGGTGTTGGTTACCGTGCTCAAAAACAAGGAGATAAACTTGTTTTAAGCGTAGGTTATTCTCATCCAGTAGAAATGACTCCAGAAGCAGGACTTGAAGTTGAAGTACCTGTACCAACTAAAATCGTAATTAAAGGTATCGACAAGCAACGTGTTGGCGAATTTGCTGCTAACATCCGCGCTGTACGTGCTCCTGAACCATATAAAGGTAAAGGTATTCGTTACGAAGGCGAAGTTGTTCGTCGTAAAGAAGGTAAAACTGCTAAGTAAACCCGTTAGGTGAAAGAAAGGAGTGACAAGAATGATCACTAAAGCTGCTAAAAATGCGACTCGTAAGAAAAGACATGCACGTGTACGTGCTAAACTTACTGGTACTGCAGAACGTCCACGTTTAAACGTGTACCGTTCTAACCAACATATTTACGCTCAAGTTATTGATGATGTAAATGGTGTAACATTAGTAAGTGCATCTACTCTTGATAAAGACCTTGCTCTTAACGGTACTAGCAATACTGAAGCTGCTACGAAAGTTGGAGAATCAGTTGCTAAGCGTGCTGTAGAGAAAGGCGTTAAAGAAGTAGTATTTGATCGCGGTGGTTACTTATACCATGGCCGTGTTAAAGCTCTAGCTGAAGCTGCTCGTGAGGCTGGATTACAATTTTAATGGTCAAAGGAGGGAAAATTGATGCAACGCATTGACCCAAGTAAATTAGAACTTGAAGAACGTGTAGTTACGATAAATCGTGTCGCGAAAGTTGTTAAGGGTGGTCGTCGTTTCCGCTTTGCTGCACTAGTTGTAGTTGGCGATAAAAACGGTCATGTTGGATTCGGTACTGGTAAAGCACAAGAGGTACCAGACGCAATCCGTAAAGCTATCGAAGACGCTAAGAAAAACCTAATCGCTGTACCATTAGTTGGTACAACAATTCCTCACACAATCAACGGTCATTTTGGAGCTGGTGAAGTATTCTTAAAACCTGCTGCTGAGGGTACTGGTGTTATTGCTGGTGGACCTGTTCGTGCGGTACTAGAATTAGCTGGTGTACAAGATATTCTTTCGAAATCTCTTGGTTCTAACACACCAATCAACATGATTCGCGCTACTGTGAACGGATTAAGCGAACTTAAGCGCGCTGAAGATGTTGCAAAATTACGCGGTAAATCTGTAGAAGAGCTACTAGGTTAAGGAGGGAAAACAAATGGCGAAAAAGTTAGAAATTACCCTCACTCGTAGTGTAATTGGTCGTCCACAAGATCAACGTGCGACGGTAGAAGCTTTAGGTCTTAAAAAGTTGAATTCAACTGTAGTTAAGGAAGAAACTCCTGCTATTCTTGGTATGATCAACAAAGTTTCTCACCTTATCTCTGTAAAAGAAGCTTAAGGATAACTCATTAATATAAGGAGGTGCCTGGGAATGAAACTTCATGAATTAAAACCTGCAGAAGGTTCTCGTAAAGTACGTAACCGTGTCGGTCGTGGTATCGGTTCTGGTAACGGTAAAACTGCTGGTAGAGGTCATAAAGGACAAAACGCACGTTCTGGCGGCGGTGTTCGTCTTGGCTTCGAAGGTGGTCAAACTCCACTATTCCGTCGTTTACCAAAACGCGGCTTCACAAACATTAACCGTAAAGAGTTTACTATTGTAAACTTATCAACGTTAAATCGTTTTGAAGATGGTACAGAAGTAACACCTGAATTATTGCTGGAAACTGGCGTTATCAGCAAATTAAACGACGGTGTTAAAATTCTTGCAAGCGGAGCAGTAGAGAAAAAATTAACTGTTAAAGCGCACAAGTTCTCTTCAAGTGCTAAAGAAGCAATTGAAGCAGCTGGCGGATCAGTTGAGGTGATCTAATGTTTCGTACAATCTCCAACTTTATGCGCGTTGCTGAGATAAGACGTAAAATATTATTCACTTTAGCGATGTTAGTCGTATTCAGGATTGGCACGTTTATCCCAGTGCCATTTACAAATGGAGACGTACTGAAAGCACAAGATCAATTAAATGCCTTAGGTATCCTAAATACATTTGGCGGTGGCGCCTTGAAAAACTTCTCCATCTTCGCGATGGGAATCATGCCGTATATTACAGCATCCATCATCGTGCAATTATTGCAGATGGATGTTGTTCCTAAATTTTCGGAATGGTCGAAGCAAGGCGAAATGGGCCGTCGTAAACTAACGCAATTCACGCGTTACTTTACAATTGTTCTTGCGTTTATTCAGGGGTTTGGTATGTCAATCGGTTTTAACGGTATGGTAGGTGGGCAATTAATTTTGAATCCAGGTTGGAGCACTTATTTATACATTGCTACGGTACTGACTGCTGGTACTGCATTTTTAATGTGGTTAGGTGAACAGATTACAGCTAAAGGTGTAGGTAATGGTATTTCCATTCTTATCTTTGGCGGTATTGCCGCAGCGATCCCAAGTGTTATATCTCAAGTGTATCAACAACAGTTTCAAAATATCGGAGATCAATTGTTCATGAGTATCGTTAAAGTTGCATTGATTTTACTAGCTGTGCTAGCGGTTATTGTTGGTGTTATTTTCATTCAACAGGCTGTTAGAAAGATCCCAATTCAATACGCGAAGCGTGTAACAGGAGGGAATGGGAATCATGCTGGAGCACAAAACACTCATTTACCACTTAAGGTAAATAGTGCGGGTGTTATTCCAGTCATTTTTGCTGTTTCATTCTTAATTACGCCTCCAACTATTGCACAGTTCTTCCCGAAACATGATGTGTCGCAGTGGATTATTGCAAACTTTAACTATTCTCACCCAGTGGGAATGATCATATATGTTGCGCTCATTGTAGCCTTCACATATTTCTATGCATTTGTTCAGGTTAATCCAGAGCAAATGTCAGAGAATCTAAACAAGCAAGGTGGATATGTTCCAGGTATTCGTCCGGGTAAGAATACAGAACAATATCTAACAAAAATCTTGTATCGTTTGACCTTTGTGGGATCAATTTTCCTAGCAGCGATTGCAATCTTACCAGTTATCTTTACGAAATTGGGAAATCTTCCTCCATCTGCACAGATTGGTGGAACGAGTATGTTAATCGTTGTCGGCGTTGCTTTAGAAACAATGAAGCAGCTAGAAAGCCAATTGGTAAAACGCCATTACAAAGGGTTTATCAAGCAGTGAGTAAGTGGGAAGAACTGTCTTCCCTACATGCTCATGTACTGAGGGGGAACAAGGATGAACTTGATTTTAATGGGGCTTCCTGGTGCTGGTAAAGGTACACAAGCCGAACAGATTATTGCCAAGTATAACATCCCTCACATCTCAACAGGAGATATGTTCCGTGCAGCTATGAAGGCTGAAACTGAACTTGGTTTACAAGCAAAATCTTTTATTGATAAAGGTGCGCTTGTTCCAGATGAAGTTACAATTGGAATTGTTCGTGAACGTTTAAGCCAAGAAGACTGTATTAAAGGCTTCTTATTAGATGGTTTCCCACGAACTGTTGCACAAGCATCAGCTCTTGAAGAGATTATGAAAGATCTTGGCAAAAAAATCGACTATGTTTTAAACATTAATGTGGATTCAGGGTTGTTATTAACACGCCTTACAGGCCGTCGCATTTGTAAAGAATGCGGTGCGACTTACCACTTAGAATTCAATCCGCCAGCAAAAGCTGATGTGTGCGATAAATGTGGTGGCGAATTATATCAACGCTCTGATGACAATGAAGAAACTGTAGCAAATCGTTTAGATGTAAATATTAAGCAAACAAAACCTTTGCTTGATTTCTACGAGGAGCTTGGCTACTTACAAAGCATTAATGGTGAGCAAGATATCAATAAAGTATTTGCTGATATCGATGTTCTCATCGGAGACTTAGCGTAATGATCATCTGCAAAACTCCTCGCGAGATAGAAATCATGCGAGAAGCTGGCAGGATCGTTGCTTTAACTCATCAAGAGTTGAAACAACATATTACTCCAGGAATTACAACGAAAGAGCTCGATCAAATAGCGGAAAAGACGATTCGAAAATATGGTGCTACGCCATCTTTTAAAGGATACAACGGATTTCCGGGGAGCATTTGTGCTTCTGTAAATGAAGAGCTTGTACACGGGATTCCAGGGAAGCGTAAGCTCGAAGAGGGCGATATCATTAGTATCGATATTGGTGCGAAATACAATGGGTACCATGGTGATTCTGCATGGACGTATCCAGTTGGAAACATTTCTGAATCTGTTCAAAAGCTACTTGATGTCACAGAAAAATCGTTGTATCTTGGTCTAGAACAAGTAAAACCAGGCGAAAGATTATCAAATATCTCGCATGCGGTTCAAACACATGCTGAAGAGAATGGGTTCTCGATCGTTAGGGAGTATGTTGGTCACGGAATCGGGCAAGACTTACATGAGGACCCTCAAATCCCGCACTATGGTCCACCAAATAGAGGCCCTAGATTAAAGCCGGGAATGGTCATCTGTGTTGAGCCGATGGTGAATCAAGGAAGACGATATGTAAAAACACTATCTGATGACTGGACAGTGGTAACGGTAGATGGTAAATGGTGTGCCCATTTTGAGCACACGATTGCTCTTACAGAAGCAGGATACGAAATCCTTACCACTTTATAAGTAGCTGGCTCTCCGGGATTTCAGAGCAGTGTAAAATGTTACTGATTTGAAGAAGGGAGAACTATTGAATGGCTAAAGATGATGTAATTGAAGTCGAAGGTACCGTTCTTGAAACGTTGCCAAATGCTATGTTCAAAGTAGAATTAGAGAATGGGCATGTCGTATTGGCTCACGTTTCTGGTAAAATCCGTATGAATTTCATTCGTATTTTACCAGGAGACAAAGTTACGGTAGAATTATCTCCGTACGATTTAAATCGTGGTCGTATTACGTACCGTTTTAAATAATATAGCACTCCGTAATCTTTAAGGAGGTTCGAGACATGAAAGTAAGACCGTCAGTTAAACCAATCTGCGAAAAATGTAAAGTTATTCGTAGACGTGGAAAAGTAATGGTTATTTGTGAAAACCCTAAACATAAACAAAAACAAGGTTAATCAGAAGGAGGTGCATTCAAAATGGCACGTATCGCAGGTGTAGATATTCCTCGTGACAAGCGCGTTGTTATTTCTTTAACTTACGTATTCGGCATTGGTCGCACAACTGCTGAAAAAATTCTTACAGAAGCTGGTATTTCTTCGGAAACACGAGTTCGTGATTTATCGGAAGATGAATTAGGACGTATCCGTGATATCATCGATCGTATTAAAGTTGAGGGAGACCTTCGTCGTGAAGTATCTCTTAACATTAAACGTCTAATGGAGATCGGTTCTTACCGTGGTCTTCGTCACCGTCGTGGTTTACCAGTTCGTGGTCAAAACTCTAAAAACAATGCTCGTACACGTAAAGGTCCACGTCGTACAGTAGCAAATAAAAAGAAATAATAAGTAAAGGAGGTTGAACTAACAATGGCACGTAAAACAAACACTCGTAAAAAACGTGTGAAAAAGAATATTGAAGCTGGTATAGCTCATATTCGTTCTACTTTCAACAACACAATCGTAACACTTACAGATACTCATGGTAACGCACTTTCTTGGTCTAGTGCTGGTGCACTTGGTTTCCGTGGATCTCGTAAATCTACTCCATTCGCTGCGCAAATGGCTGCTGAAGCTGCTTCTAAAGTTGCAATGGAGCATGGTTTAAAAACTTTAGAGGTTACTGTTAAAGGTCCTGGTGCTGGTCGTGAAGCTGCAATTCGTGCTCTTCAAGCGGCAGGTCTAGAAGTAACAGCAATTAGAGATGTTACTCCAGTTCCTCATAATGGATGTCGTCCACCAAAACGTCGTCGTGTGTAATTTTTCTGTATAGAATTTTCCCTTTTGTCTATAATGGATATGATGCATTATCGAGAAATTTCGTACAGAAACATCGCTTGTTGTGCACAATCGGGAACTGCCTAAGGGGGACTTTCGGTTAAACAGAGGTTCTTCCTTTGTTTAACCGGGGTTTCGACGTTTTGAAGGAGGGTTTAGTTAATGATTGAAATCGAAAAACCGAAAATCGAAACGGTTGAACTTAACGAAGATGCTAAGTATGGCAAATTCGTGATTGAACCGCTTGAGCGTGGATATGGTACTACTTTGGGTAACTCCTTACGTCGTATTCTTTTATCCTCACTCCCTGGTGCCGCTGTAACTGCTATCCAAATCGATGGCGTTTTACACGAATTTTCAACAGTTGAGGGCGTAGTAGAAGACGTTACGACGATGATCTTAAACTTGAAAAAGTTAGCTCTTAAAATCTACTCTGAAGAAGAGAAGACGTTGGAAATCGATGTACAGGGCGAAGGTATTGTCACAGCTGCTGATATTACTCACGATAGTGATGTTGAAATCTTAAATCCAGATTTACACATTGCGACGTTAGCAAAAAATGCGCATTTCCGCATGCGTTTAACTGCAAAGCGTGGCCGTGGGTATACGCCAGCTGATGCAAATAAAAGCGAAGATCAACCAATAGGAGTAATTCCTATTGATTCTATTTATACTCCAGTATCACGTGTGACTTACCAAGTGGAAAAGACACGTGTCGGACAAGTGGCTAATTATGATAAGCTTACGCTTGATGTATGGACGGATGGAAGCATCGGGCCAAAAGAAGCTATCTCTTTAGGTGCCAAAATCTTAACTGAGCATTTAAATATCTTTGTTGGTTTAACTGACGAAGCACAAAATGCTGAGATTATGGTCGAGAAGGAAGAAGATCAAAAAGAAAAAGTTCTTGAGATGACTATCGAAGAACTAGATCTTTCTGTTCGTTCTTATAATTGCCTAAAACGTGCAGGAATTAATACTGTACAAGAGCTTGCGAACAAAACAGAAGAAGATATGATGAAAGTTCGTAACTTAGGACGTAAATCCTTAGAAGAAGTTAAACATAAACTTGAGGAATTAGGTTTAGGTTTACGTAAAGACGACTGAGGATTTAAACCCATCAACAAAGGAGGGAACTACGAATGGCATACAGAAAATTAGGCCGTACAAGTGCGCAACGTAAAGCTATGTTACGTGATTTAGCTACTGATTTAATTATCAACGAGCGCATCCAAACGACAGAAACTCGTGCAAAAGAACTTCGTTCTGTAGTGGAAAAAATGATCACTTTAGGTAAACGCGGAGATCTTCATGCTCGTCGTCAAGCAGCAGCTTTCATCCGTAATGAGGTTGCTAACGCTGAGACTGGTCAAGATGCACTTCAAAAATTATTCGCTGATGTAGCTCCACGCTATGCTGAGCGCCAAGGCGGATACACTCGTATTGCAAAAATTGGTCCACGTCGCGGAGACGCAGCACCAATGGTAATTATCGAGTTAGTATAATGATGATTAAAAGGGCAGGACAGTTCTTTTCAAGTAACTGGTCATGGCCCTTTTTTTTTAAGTATAAAAATAGGCTAACTTGACGAAAGAAAGGGTGCCTTGTATTGAAAAAAGAGAAACTTCGGACAGAAAATATATCATTTCAATATCCTGGGGCAGCCTCTTATGCATTAAAAGATGTTTCGTTTTCCTTATATGAAGGAGAATGGGTATCTGTTATTGGACAAAATGGTTCAGGGAAGTCTACACTTGCAAAATTATTGAATGGCTTATTTTTACCGGAATCAGGGAAAATTACTTTAAATGATACAATGATTTTATCAGAGGAAACAGTATGGGATGTTCGAAAGCAAATTGGCATGGTATTTCAAAATCCAGATAATCAATTTGTTGGAACGACAGTACAAGATGACGTTGTATTCGGCCTAGAGAACATCGGAATGCCAAGGGAGCAGATGATAGAAAGACTAGAACAAGCTCTGCAACTTGTCCGTATGGAAGATTTTTTAAATGAAGAACCCCATTCGTTATCTGGTGGACAAAAGCAGCGAGTCGCAATAGCAGGTGTTCTAGCACTTCAACCATCTATTTTAATACTAGATGAAGCAACTTCAATGTTAGACCCTCAGGGGAGACGTGAAGTAGTAGAAACGGTCAGACAACTTGTTGATCAAAAGGGTATTACGGTATTATCGATTACGCACGATTTAGAAGAAGCGGCACAGTCAGACCGTATTATTATTTTGAACAAGGGAGAAATATTAGAGGAAGGTACTCCAGAGCAAATTTTCAAATCCTCTCATATGCTCCAAGAGATTGGATTAGATGTACCTTTTTCGGTGAAAATAGCAGAATTATTAAAAAGAAATGAAATTCACTTGCAAAATACGCATCTTACAATGGAAAGCTTGGTGAACGAACTTTGGAGATTACATTCCAAAAAGTAGAACATCGTTATCAATATAAAACTCCATTTGAAAGACGCGCACTTTATGATGTAGACGTGTCGTTTCCAAGTGGGGGCTATTATGCCATTATCGGTCATACTGGTTCAGGTAAGTCGACGATGATTCAACATTTAAATGGTTTATTGCAGCCGACAAATGGTACGGTTCAAATTGGTGAACATTTAATTTCAGCAGGGAAGAAAGAGAAAAAGCTTAAGCCGCTACGAAAAAAAGTAGGGGTTGTCTTTCAGTTTCCAGAACATCAACTATTTGAAGAAACAGTTGAAAAGGACATTTGTTTTGGACCGACTAATTTTGGTGTATCTGAAGAAGAGGCAAAACAAAAGGCGAAAGATGCAATCCAGCTTGTTGGATTGGACATAGAGTTATTAGCACGTTCTCCGTTTGAATTAAGCGGTGGGCAAATGAGGCGTGTTGCAATAGCAGGCGTACTTGCGATGGAACCCGAAGTGCTTGTATTAGATGAACCTACAGCAGGGCTTGATCCAAAAGGACAGCACGAGCTCATGGAGATGTTTTACAATTTGCATAAGGAACAGGGGCTTACAGTCATTCTTGTTACCCATAATATGGAGGATGCCGCTAAGTATGCAGATCAAATAGTGGTCATGCATAAAGGAACGGTCTTTTTGCAAGGAAGAGCAGAGGAAGTATTTTCATATGCTGATGAATTAGAACAAATCGGTGTGGATCTTCCAATGTCTTTAAAGTATAAACGTGCAATTGAAGAGAAGTTTGGTATTTCAATTTCGAAGGCTACCTTATCTTTAGAGGATCTTACTCATGAAGTTGTACAGGTGTTACGAAAAGGTGGTCATGAATCATGCAGCAGTTGATTATTGGGAGATATATTCCAGGTCAGTCACTCATTCATCAACTGGATCCTCGTACGAAGCTGTTGATTGTCTTTTTATATGTATTTGTTGTTTTCTTAGCAAATAATGCGATTTCATATGGATTTTTATTTTTATATGCACTCATTGCTTTATTTTTTGCAAAAGTGCCGATTCGTTATGTACTTTCGGGCTTAAAACCAATTCTGTGGATTTTTCTTTTTACATTTTTCCTGCATATTTTTACAAATAAAGAAGGGGAAGTACTATTCCAGCTTGGTTGGTTTTCGATACATGAAAAAGGATTAGAGCAAGGAATATACATTTCTATACGATTCTTCGTTATTATTTTAATGACGACATTATTAACGTTAACGACGACACCTATTGAAATTACAGATGGGTTGGAGACGTTATTAAAGCCGTTCAAGCGTATAAAAGTTCCTGTTCATGAAATCGCATTAATGATGTCAATTTCACTACGTTTTATCCCGACATTAATGGATGAAACGAGTAAAATTATGAAAGCACAAGCGTCACGTGGCATTGATTTCGCCGGGGGACCGATAAAAGATAGGATGAAAGCTATTATCTCACTACTCGTTCCATTATTTATCAGTGCTTTTAAGCGTGCAGAGGACTTAGCGATTGCGATGGAATCTCGTGGATATAAAAGTGGCGAAGGACGTACTAAATTTAGGCAACTACGCTGGAAAATAAGTGATACAGTAACAATTGTAAGCTTACTTTGTTTAGCTTGTATTTTGGCATGGGTGCGGTCGTAATGGAGAATAGAGAAATGGAAAGAATAAAATGTACAGTTGCATATGATGGCATTCATTTTTGTGGTTACCAAATTCAACCACAGCATCGGACTGTTCAACAAGAAATAGAGAAAGCATTGCAGAAGTTGCATAAAGGAGAACTTGTTCGTGTGCAGGCATCAGGCAGAACGGATTCTACCGTTCACGCCAAAGGACAAGTGATACACTTTGATACACCTTTGTCTCTTGAAGAGTGGCAATGGAGTAATGCTTTAAATACAATGTTGCCGGATGATATTATTATCAGGCAGGTAGAGAAGAAAACAGAAGAATTTCATGCACGTTACGGTGTCGAGAAAAAAGAATATCGCTATCGTGTATTATTATCAAAGACTGCGGATGTATTCCGTAGAAATTATGTATATCAATATCCATATCCACTCGAAATAAACTCTATAAGAAAAGCGATTCCTTATTTTATTGGAACGCATGACTTTACTTCTTTTTGTTCGGCAAAAACTGACAAAAAAGATAAAGTACGAACAATTTATGAAATCGAATTAATTGAGCAAGACGATGAATTAATTTTTCGCTTTGTAGGTAATGGATTTTTATATAATATGGTCAGAATTATTGTTGGTACGTTACTTAGCGTAGGTCAAGGAAAGCTTGATCCGGATAGTATTCCAGAGATTTTAGCGAAACAAAATCGCCAGTTTTCTGGAAAGATGGCTCCAGGTCATGGACTTTACTTATGGCAGGTAAACTATAACAACTAATCCTGGTGTAACATTTGCTTGACATTAGAAACTCAAAAGTATATCATAACATATGGTATTGTTTCTAAAACCACGATTAGCCCCGGAAGGAAATCGTGTTTAAGATAAACAATAGATTTTTTCTATGGAAAAGATAACGAGGAGGGAAACACATGCGTACGACTTTTATGGCAAAAGCTAACGAAGTTGAGCGTAAATGGTATGTGGTTGATGCTGAAGGTCAAACTTTAGGTCGCCTATCTACTGAAGTAGCATCCATTTTACGTGGTAAACACAAACCAACATTTACACCACACGTTGACACGGGTGATCATGTAATTATTATTAACGCTGAGAAAATTCATTTAACAGGTAATAAATTAAACGATAAAATTTACTACCGTCACACTAACCACCCAGGTGGACTTAAGCAAAGAACAGCTCTAGAAATGCGTACAAACTACCCTGTACAAATGTTAGAGCTTGCAATTAAAGGCATGCTTCCAAAAGGACGTTTAGGACGTCAAGTTTCTAAGAAATTAAACGTGTATGCTGGAGCAGAGCATCCACACCAAGCACAACAACCAGAAGTTTACGAACTTCGCGGATAATTAATTAAAGGAGGGCTTACTTTGGCACAGGTTCAATACTATGGCACTGGACGTCGTAAGAGTTCAGTAGCGCGCGTACGCCTAGTTCCAGGCGAAGGACGCGTTATTATTAACGGTCGTGATTTTGAAAACTATATCCCATTTGCTGCATTACGTGAAGTAGTGAAACAACCTCTAGTTGCAACAGAAACTTTAGGTAACTACAATGTACTTGTAAACGTAAATGGTGGTGGATACACTGGTCAAGCTGGTGCTATTCGTCACGGTATTTCTCGCGCTTTATTAAAAGCTGATCCAGAATACCGTCTAACATTAAAACGTGCGGGTCTATTAACTCGTGACGCACGTATGAAAGAGCGTAAAAAATACGGTCTTAAAGGCGCACGTCGTGCACCTCAGTTCTCAAAACGTTAATTTTTGCGAACTACAAACCCCAACCATTTTGGTTGGGGTTTTTTTATGTTTAATTCTTCTTTTGTAATTTTTTTAGCTTGGAATATTTTAGTGCTACCGTCCTACGTATGCTTCTTCTTTAGAAGTTTAGACTAATACGTATTAGGGAGGTTTATAAGTACTATGAATGTCATTGTCAGCTTACAAGAAAAACAAAAAGAAAAGCAGTTAAAATACGAGCGGAAGATGCTGCGAGAATTATCATTAAAAACATTGCGTTTAAATATTCGTGATGCCTTTCAGATGCAAGAACTTCATCGTCAGTATGAAGATTATTGCATTGAACTAGGGATAGAATCTTATTTATTAGGAGCGAGATACAGTAAATTTGGTTATCATGGCGAATCATTCTTTGATGTGAAATATAGGGCTTTAGAAGAAGAACAACAATTAACTGAAACGTTATTTCAATTTTTAACGAGTATGACTATACGTGAAATTAAGTTGCAAGACGAGGAATTGCTTTTTGAATCTTGCCAGCAGTTTATCGGCTTGTGGTGGCAGGAAGGCTATGAAAAAGGCGAAAGAAGATATCGATTAAAGCTACACTAAGACAAGCATAAACTTTCCTCTTGTCCCATATAAGTAATTAGAGGGACTAGCTGGAGGAGGAAAGGTATGAAGAGAATTCGAATTATCTCTTTTGCGCTCGCTGCGGTTGTTTTGTTTTTTTTAGTTAAACAAGAATTTCAAATTACAAAATCGTGGCGAGCTTGGAATTTACCCTTATCAGGGAAAGTGATTGTACTAGATGCTGGGCATGGTGGGCCAGACGGAGGGGCTGTTGGTGGAAAGGATATTGTAGAAAAAGACATTACACTTGAGATTACAAAAAAGGTACAAGATTATTTACAAGAACAAGGTGCTTTAGTTATTTTAACGCGTGAAGGAGATTATGATTTAGCTAATAAAGATACAAAGTCATATAGTAGACGTAAAGCAGAGGATTTAAAAAAGCGTGTTGAGATCATTAATAAGCCTGATGTAGACTTTTTTGCGAGTATTCATTTAAATGCCCTAACTAGTAGTGGATCTAAAGGCGCACAAACGTTCTACTATCGTTCTTCGATTGAAAATGAACGGGCTGCGAAATTTATACAAGCTGAATTGAGAACAAGCTTAGAAAATACGAATCGTTCTGCTAAAACAATTCCTCACGTGTATTTATTGAAGTATGCCAAAACACCAGGTGCTTTAATTGAGGCGGGCTTTTTATCGAATGTGAATGAAAGATATATGTTAAATTCGGAGAAATACCAACAAAAAGTAGCTGCTGCAATATATCGTGGTATATTACGTTATTTTACGGAAAAAGGAAATCCTCCAGAATAAGGAGGATTTTTTCGAGTTTCTCTCGTTAACGAAGTTTTCGGAAAATATGTTATACTGGAAATGTAAACGCATTTATTTTAAAAATAAAGAGAGATAAATTTAATTAACAATACGTTATTTTTCATACAGGGGGCTGGGCTAATTATGGTAACAAAAGAGCAGGTAGTGGAAGCATTGGAAGGGATTGTAGATCCGTTTATACATAAAACGTTAAAAGAAACAAATGCAATTAAAGAGGTGACAGTCAAGCCTGAGAAGGAACATGTAAGTGTTAAAATTGCAATTGTAAAGACGGGTACAGCGGAACAAATGCAGTTGCAGTCTGGAATTGTAAAGTTAGTAAAAGAACTTGGAGCAACAACAGTGGGACTTCGTTTTGCAGAATTTACAGAAGAGGAATTAGCTCAGTTTGCACCACCGCAAGAGGAAGAGAAAAGTGAATCCTTATTATCACCGAATTCAAATACAACATTTTTAGCAGTGGCAAGTGGAAAAGGTGGAGTAGGGAAATCAACTGTTTCTGTTAACCTTGCAATTGCTTTAGCTCGTTTAGGCAAAAAGGTTGGTATCATCGACGCGGATATTTACGGTTTTAGTGTACCGGATATGATGGGTATAGAAAAACGTCCAATCGTAAGAGGGGATAAGATAATACCAGTGGAGCGTCTAGGCGTGAAAGTAATCTCAATGGGATTCTTTGTAGAAGATAACGCACCTGTTATTTGGAGAGGACCGATGCTTGGGAAAATGTTAAATCACTTTTTCACAGAAGTAGAGTGGGGTGATTTAGATTACTTAGTATTGGACCTACCACCAGGTACGGGTGATGTTGCTTTAGATGTACATTCGATGTTGCCGGCTTGTAAAGAGATTATTGTAACAACGCCGCATCCAACAGCGGCATTTGTAGCAGCGCGCGCTGGAGCCATGGCTTTACGTACAGAACATAGTATTCTTGGTGTTGTTGAAAATATGGCGTATTTTGAAAGTAAAGCAACTGGTGAAAAAGAGTATGTGTTTGGAAGAGGTGGAGGAGATAAATTGGCTACGGAACTCCAAACGGATATACTTGGCCGAATTCCACTTCAACAACCTGATTGGAATAAAGAGGACTTTGCGCCGTCAGTATATGAAGATACACATACAACGGGTCTCATTTATCGTACGATAGCTGAGACAGTTATTGATAAAACAGCTGTTACACAAAAATAAAGTAGTAATGAGTGGACAATATATACATTGTCCACTCAGTTCTATAATTTTTATTATTGTTCTTTGTTCCCATCTTGAGAACCGCCTTCACCACCTGCGCCTTTCTTATCAGACCCACCTTTTTCGGCTTTTTGTACACCTTTACTAATGATGTCAATCATCTTAGCTTGGAAGAGAGGACTTTCGGCAGTTTCAGTTAGTACTTGCTGTAAATATTGACGATATTC
Organism: Bacillus sp. FSL R10-2201; assembly: GCF_038008665.1. NCBI lineage: Bacteria > Bacillati > Bacillota > Bacilli > Caryophanales > Bacillaceae > Bacillus > Bacillus sp. FSL R10-2201. Next base: position 148,305 of record NZ_JBBOZP010000001.1, read on the forward strand.
TTTACTCTTCATTGTTTGTAACATAATTTTCTCTACTTCAGGATTTTTCATAATCTCTATAACACCTGATTGGTATTCAGGATCTTTTAGTAAAGTTTTCATTAAGTTTGTTTGTTCTTTTCCCATACTTTTAGCAAATTTCGATGAGAACTCAGGGTCTTTAAAGAGCTTTTCCCAGAATTGTTGCCCTTTTTCAGATACCAGTGCATCTTCAATCGTTTTCTTTACTACTGTTTCATCTAGTATGAGTGCTTGTTTCATTTTTTCATCAGTTAATACATCTTGGATCGCTTTTTTTCCTTGATCGGTTTTTAAAATATCAACAATCATTTTTTTTGTTTGATCATAATCAAGTTCGGATTTTGCTTCTTTTTCTTGTGCACATGCCGCTAGTGCTATAAATAGAAAAGAAGAAATCAAAACGAGCAGCATCCGTTTCATAAGTTGGAGCTCCTTTCAGCAAAGTTCTCTTTTTTTAATATAAATCTCTTTAAGGAATTTATACATTAACATGGCTAGCTTTTTGAAATTGTCATTGTTACAATTTAATTAGAAATATAAGAATAATGGGGGATGTGTTGTGAATAGCCGCAAGTGGGTACGACTATTTTTTACGACGTTGTTTCTTGGTGGGATTAGCACAGTCTTTATTGGTTTTGTTTTAGAGTGGGACAAGTACGCTAAATTTTTTCAAAATTTCGACGGAAAAGAGATTTTAGCAATTTCCTTTTGGTTGATGGGCGTAGGATTTATTTTTAGTGTTATAAGTCAAATGGGGTTCTTTGCGTATTTAACGATCCATCGTTTTGGATTAGGGATGTTTCGGTCATCTTCTTTATGGAATACAGTGCAACTGTTCTTTATTGCGTTCGTATTGTTTGATTTCGTTTATTTAAGGTCAGTACTTGTTGCGAATGGGGAAGTTTCATTAGGGAATAACATACTTGTTGCTGGGATGTTATTTGTGTTTGGGGCAATTGTCGCTTATATAAAGAGTAAAGAAACGAATAAAAAAGCATTCGTTCCCGCTCTGTTCTTTATGGTTGTTGTAACAATTCTTGAATGGGTACCAGCGCTCCGGATTAATGATACTGATTGGTTATATTTAATGGTGATACCACTTTTATTATGTAATTCATATCAGTTACTTGTATTGCATCGTTTAATTGGACAAAAGAGTAAGTCAGCTTAATGAGGAGAGTGGATTTTTAATTATCCAGATTCTTATCGTCTGTAAATGCTAGGATAAAAAAGCTCTGCTATCTTAACAAAAGATAGCAGAGCTTTTTATGTGTGAAGAACCGTGTAGAAAGGAACTACTTAATATCTTCACTTTTTGTACTTGTGTTGGAAATAAGTTGTGATACAGATGTTTGTTCATATCCGTCGCTCTTTAATTTTTGTAAGAGTAATGGTAAAGCCTTATTTGTTTGAAGGGCAGAATCAGAAGCATGTAATAAGACGATATCTCCACCCTTTAAATTGCTAGAGACTGTGGAAATGATTTTATTTACGCCGGGATTTTTCCAGTCATTTGAATTGTTACTCCAATGAACGATGGTGTATCCGAGTGATTCCGCTATTTTAAGAGTTGTTTTGTTAAAATCGCCACTAGGTGGACGTAATAGCTTGACTTGTTTTACGCCAAGTTTCGTAAAAACATCTTGTGCCCGCAAAAGATCTCGTCGTATTTCATTTGCTTCTAGTGAAGTGTAGGATGTGTAATTATAGCCCATACTACCAATCTCATGTCCATCTTTCATGATGCGTTCGACAATATCAGGGTGTCTTTCAGCCCATGCAGCAGAGAGAAAGAAGGTTGCATTCTTAATTTCTCTTTCTTTGAGTGTATTAAGGATTGGAATAGCTTTTTTGTCCCCCCAACTAATGTCAAACGTGAATGCAACTTGTTTTTTTGCAGTGTCCCCTTTGTAAATCACTTTAGGGCCAGTAGCAGTTGAAAAAGCAGATTCATGTGAATATGTTTTTAAAAAGAGTAGCCATGCTGTAAATAAGGAAAGTACGATTATTAAGCTAATGTGTTTAAATGTTCTTTTACTCGTAATAAAAAAGAAAAACATAATATTACGCCCCTTTGTCCAATCCTTTTCAGTTACATATATGCTTTAAATTAAAAAAAGAGAACAAGGGATTAATATCGTAAGTGGTGGATATAATGAGTGATAGAATTTTGTTTTTTGATGATACAGTATTGATAATTGAAAATGAGTGGGGCGTTTATCGGTACACGTAAGGAGTTATTGGGGTGATAATTTGCTTGGGATTATGTTGACGAAGGAAGAGAAAAAAGAAATTGAATACATACTGAAGAGAGAGTTAGAGGAACTTTTATTTGATTTTGAAGATGAGCGTATACATAGCGTTGTAAAAAAGGCGATGGAAGAAAGGTATAAAATCATTTTTTGTTTATTTCGGAGAGTTGCTAATAGGGAAGAATGTATTCGTTATGTAAGAAAAAGAATTTTTTATTAAAAAGTGTTGACGCTAAGAGTAAGGATATGATAAATTAATAAACGTCGCTGATGCAGAAACGCAGAAAACGACAAAAAAGAAATTAAAAAACTTAGTTGACATCGAAAAATGAAGATGTTAACATAAGGAAGTCGCAAATGAGCGACTAAGTAGTTCTTTGAAAACTGAACGAAACAAACAACGTGAACGTCAATTTTTATTTTTAGATGCTAGACAAACTAACTTTATTGGAGAGTTTGATCCTGGCTCAGGATGAACGCTGGCGGCGTGCCTAATACATGCAAGTCGAGCGAATGGATTAAGAGCTTGCTCTTATGAAGTTAGCGGCGGACGGGTGAGTAACACGTGGGTAACCTACCCATAAGACTGGGATAACTCCGGGAAACCGGGGCTAATACCGGATAATATTTTGAACTGCATAGTTCGAAATTGAAAGGCGGCTTCGGCTGTCACTTATGGATGGACCCGCGTCGCATTAGCTAGTTGGTGAGGTAACGGCTCACCAAGGCGACGATGCGTAGCCGACCTGAGAGGGTGATCGGCCACACTGGGACTGAGACACGGCCCAGACTCCTACGGGAGGCAGCAGTAGGGAATCTTCCGCAATGGACGAAAGTCTGACGGAGCAACGCCGCGTGAGTGATGAAGGCTTTCGGGTCGTAAAACTCTGTTGTTAGGGAAGAACAAGTGCTAGTTGAATAAGCTGGCACCTTGACGGTACCTAACCAGAAAGCCACGGCTAACTACGTGCCAGCAGCCGCGGTAATACGTAGGTGGCAAGCGTTATCCGGAATTATTGGGCGTAAAGCGCGCGCAGGTGGTTTCTTAAGTCTGATGTGAAAGCCCACGGCTCAACCGTGGAGGGTCATTGGAAACTGGGAGACTTGAGTGCAGAAGAGGAAAGTGGAATTCCATGTGTAGCGGTGAAATGCGTAGAGATATGGAGGAACACCAGTGGCGAAGGCGACTTTCTGGTCTGTAACTGACACTGAGGCGCGAAAGCGTGGGGAGCAAACAGGATTAGATACCCTGGTAGTCCACGCCGTAAACGATGAGTGCTAAGTGTTAGAGGGTTTCCGCCCTTTAGTGCTGAAGTTAACGCATTAAGCACTCCGCCTGGGGAGTACGGCCGCAAGGCTGAAACTCAAAGGAATTGACGGGGGCCCGCACAAGCGGTGGAGCATGTGGTTTAATTCGAAGCAACGCGAAGAACCTTACCAGGTCTTGACATCCTCTGAAAACTCTAGAGATAGAGCTTCTCCTTCGGGAGCAGAGTGACAGGTGGTGCATGGTTGTCGTCAGCTCGTGTCGTGAGATGTTGGGTTAAGTCCCGCAACGAGCGCAACCCTTGATCTTAGTTGCCATCATTAAGTTGGGCACTCTAAGGTGACTGCCGGTGACAAACCGGAGGAAGGTGGGGATGACGTCAAATCATCATGCCCCTTATGACCTGGGCTACACACGTGCTACAATGGACGGTACAAAGAGCTGCAAGACCGCGAGGTGGAGCTAATCTCATAAAACCGTTCTCAGTTCGGATTGTAGGCTGCAACTCGCCTACATGAAGCTGGAATCGCTAGTAATCGCGGATCAGCATGCCGCGGTGAATACGTTCCCGGGCCTTGTACACACCGCCCGTCACACCACGAGAGTTTGTAACACCCGAAGTCGGTGGGGTAACCTTTATGGAGCCAGCCGCCTAAGGTGGGACAGATGATTGGGGTGAAGTCGTAACAAGGTAGCCGTATCGGAAGGTGCGGCTGGATCACCTCCTTTCTATGGAGAATTGATGAACGCAGTTCATCAATAAACGTTGACTTGTTTTGTTTCGTTCAGTTTTGAGAGAACTATCTCTCAAGTTTAAATGTATGTTCTTTGAAAACTAGATAACAGTGTAGCTCATATTTTTTTAATTTTAGTTTGGTTAAGTTAGAAAGGGCGCACGGTGGATGCCTTGACACTAGGAGTCGATGAAGGACGGGACTAACGCCGATATGCTTCGGGGAGCTGTAAGTAAGCTTTGATCCGAAGATTTCCGAATGGGGAAACCCACTATACGTAATGGTATGGTATCCTTACCTGAATACATAGGGTATGGAAGACAGACCCAGGGAACTGAAACATCTAAGTACCTGGAGGAAGAGAAAGCAAATGCGATTTCCTGAGTAGCGGCGAGCGAAACGGAATCTAGCCCAAACCAAGAGGCTTGCCTCTTGGGGTTGTAGGACATTCTATACGGAGTTACAAAGGAACGAGGTAGACGAAGCGACCTGGAAAGGTCCGTCACAGAGGGTAATAACCCCGTAGTCGAAACTTCGTTCTCTCTTGAATGTATCCTGAGTACGGCGGAACACGTGAAATTCCGTCGGAATCTGGGAGGACCATCTCCCAAGGCTAAATACTCCCTAGTGATCGATAGTGAACCAGTACCGTGAGGGAAAGGTGAAAAGCACCCCGGAAGGGGAGTGAAAGAGATCCTGAAACCGTGTGCCTACAAATAGTCAGAGCCCGTTAATGGGTGATGGCGTGCCTTTTGTAGAATGAACCGGCGAGTTACGATCCCGTGCGAGGTTAAGCTGAAGAGGCGGAGCCGCAGCGAAAGCGAGTCTGAATAGGGCGTTTAGTACGTGGTCGTAGACCCGAAACCAGGTGATCTACCCATGTCCAGGGTGAAGTTCAGGTAACACTGAATGGAGGCCCGAACCCACGCACGTTGAAAAGTGCGGGGATGAGGTGTGGGTAGCGGAGAAATTCCAATCGAACCTGGAGATAGCTGGTTCTCCCCGAAATAGCTTTAGGGCTAGCCTTAAGTGTAAGAGTCTTGGAGGTAGAGCACTGATTGAACTAGGGGTCCTCATCGGATTACCGAATTCAGTCAAACTCCGAATGCCAATGACTTATCCTTAGGAGTCAGACTGCGAGTGATAAGATCCGTAGTCAAGAGGGAAACAGCCCAGATCGCCAGCTAAGGTCCCAAAGTGTGTATTAAGTGGAAAAGGATGTGGAGTTGCTTAGACAACTAGGATGTTGGCTCAGAAGCAGCCACCATTTAAAGAGTGCGTAATAGCTCACTAGTCGAGTGACTCTGCGCCGAAAATGTACCGGGGCTAAATACACCACCGAAGCTGCGAATTGATACCAATGGTATCAGTGGTAGGGGAGCGTTCTAAGTGCAGTGAAGTCAGACCGGAAGGACTGGTGGAGCGCTTAGAAGTGAGAATGCCGGTATGAGTAGCGAAAGACGGGTGAGAATCCCGTCCACCGAATGCCTAAGGTTTCCTGAGGAAGGCTCGTCCGCTCAGGGTTAGTCAGGACCTAAGCCGAGGCCGACAGGCGTAGGCGATGGACAACAGGTTGATATTCCTGTACCACCTCTTTATCGTTTGAGCAATGGAGGGACGCAGAAGGATAGAAGAAGCGTGCGATTGGTTGTGCACGTCCAAGCAGTTAGGCTGATAAGTAGGCAAATCCGCTTATCGTGAAGGCTGAGCTGTGATGGGGAAGCTCCTTATGGAGCGAAGTCTTTGATTCCCCGCTGCCAAGAAAAGCTTCTAGCGAGATAAAAGGTGCCTGTACCGCAAACCGACACAGGTAGGCGAGGAGAGAATCCTAAGGTGTGCGAGAGAACTCTGGTTAAGGAACTCGGCAAAATGACCCCGTAACTTCGGGAGAAGGGGTGCTTTCTTAACGGAAAGCCGCAGTGAATAGGCCCAAGCGACTGTTTAGCAAAAACACAGGTCTCTGCGAAGCCGTAAGGCGAAGTATAGGGGCTGACACCTGCCCGGTGCTGGAAGGTTAAGGAGAGGGGTTAGCGTAAGCGAAGCTCTGAACTGAAGCCCCAGTAAACGGCGGCCGTAACTATAACGGTCCTAAGGTAGCGAAATTCCTTGTCGGGTAAGTTCCGACCCGCACGAAAGGTGTAACGATTTGGGCACTGTCTCAACCAGAGACTCGGTGAAATTATAGTACCTGTGAAGATGCAGGTTACCCGCGACAGGACGGAAAGACCCCGTGGAGCTTTACTGTAGCCTGATATTGAATTTTGGTACAGTTTGTACAGGATAGGCGGGAGCCATTGAAACCGGAGCGCTAGCTTCGGTGGAGGCGCTGGTGGGATACCGCCCTGACTGTATTGAAATTCTAACCTACGGGTCTCATCGACCCGGGAGACAGTGTCAGGTGGGCAGTTTGACTGGGGCGGTCGCCTCCTAAAGTGTAACGGAGGCGCCCAAAGGTTCCCTCAGAATGGTTGGAAATCATTCGTAGAGTGCAAAGGCATAAGGGAGCTTGACTGCGAGACCTACAAGTCGAGCAGGGACGAAAGTCGGGCTTAGTGATCCGGTGGTTCCGCATGGAAGGGCCATCGCTCAACGGATAAAAGCTACCCCGGGGATAACAGGCTTATCTCCCCCAAGAGTCCACATCGACGGGGAGGTTTGGCACCTCGATGTCGGCTCATCGCATCCTGGGGCTGTAGTCGGTCCCAAGGGTTGGGCTGTTCGCCCATTAAAGCGGTACGCGAGCTGGGTTCAGAACGTCGTGAGACAGTTCGGTCCCTATCCGTCGTGGGCGCAGGAAATTTGAGAGGAGCTGTCCTTAGTACGAGAGGACCGGGATGGACGCACCGCTGGTGTACCAGTTGTTCTGCCAAGGGCATAGCTGGGTAGCTATGTGCGGAAGGGATAAGTGCTGAAAGCATCTAAGCATGAAGCCCCCCTCAAGATGAGATTTCCCATAGCGTAAGCTAGTAAGATCCCTGAAAGATGATCAGGTTGATAGGTTCGAGGTGGAAGCATGGTGACATGTGGAGCTGACGAATACTAATAGATCGAGGACTTAACCATATAATATGAAGCTAATGTTATCTAGTTTTGAAGGAATATATATTTAAAATTCCTTTGGACATTCTCAAAAGAATGTGTATAATGTTAAAAGTCTGGTAATGATGGCAGAGAGGTCACACCCGTTCCCATACCGAACACGGAAGTTAAGCTCTCTAGCGCCGATGGTAGTTGGGACCTTGTCCCTGTGAGAGTAGGACGTTGCCAGGCTTATATTATTCCGCAGTAGCTCAGCGGTAGAGCTATCGGCTGTTAACCGATCGGTCGTAGGTTCGATTCCTACCTGCGGAGCCATTATGCTTCCATAGCTCAGCTGGTAGAGTACTTCCATGGTAAGGAAGAGGTCACCGGTTCAAGCCCGGTTGGAAGCTTGGGAAAAGTTTTGTTTTTTTTTTGGCCCGTTGGTCAAGTGGTTAAGACACCGCCCTTTCACGGCGGTAACACGGGTTCGAATCCCGTACGGGTCACCACTTTTGGAGGATTAGCTCAGCTGGGAGAGCACCTGCCTTACAAGCAGGGGGTCGGCGGTTCGATCCCGTCATCCTCCACCATATATTTTTAAATGTCGGAGGGGTAGCGAAGTGGCTAAACGCGGCGGACTGTAAATCCGCTCCTTTGGGTTCGGCAGTTCGAATCTGCCCCCCTCCACCATTTTCTTTAAAATAACCTGAGAGGGTTTATTTTTTTGAAAAGATAACCATACTAGTAAATATTAATGGGCTATAGCCAAGCGGTAAGGCAACGGACTTTGACTCCGTCATGCGCTGGTTCGAATCCAGCTAGCCCAGCCATTTACGAGCCATTAGCTCAGTTGGTAGAGCATCTGACTTTTAATCAGAGGGTCGAAGGTTCGAATCCTTCATGGCTCACCATTTTCGCGGAAGTAGTTCAGTGGTAGAATACAACCTTGCCAAGGTTGGGGTCGCGGGTTCGAATCCCGTCTTCCGCTTAATTACTAAGGGGCCTTAGCTCAGCTGGGAGAGCGCCTGCCTTGCACGCAGGAGGTCAGCGGTTCGATCCCGCTAGGCTCCATATAAATAGGAAAAGCTTACATCAAATGATGTAAGCTTTTTTTGTGTTTAAATTTCACTCAAAAAGGAAACTTTTCCGTATATCGTTTAAAATGAAAAAAAGGGATTGAATAAGGGGGGATAATTATGAAAGTTGTCATTGCATCGGATTCATATAAAGAAAGCCTGAAAGCTATAGAGGTATGTGAAGCTATTGAAAGGGGTTTTGCAGCAGTTTTTCCTAAAGCAGAGTACGTTAAAGTACCAATTGGAGATGGAGGTGAAGGAACGGTCGAATCTCTTGTTGGTGCTACAATGGGGGGAATTATATCACTTAATGTGACAGGGCCGCTTGGGGAGAGTGTGCAAGCCTATTATGGAATGTCTAAGGATAAGGAGACAGCATTTATTGAAATGGCGGCAGCATCAGGATTACAACACGTTCCAATTGAAAAGAGAAACCCACTTATTACAACGACAAAAGGGACAGGTGAACTGATATTACATGCATTAGATCAAGGAGCTAAACACATTATTTTAGGGCTTGGAGGAAGTGCTACAAATGATGGTGGGGCAGGTATGTTGTCTGCTTTAGGCGTAGAGTTTATTAATAGGAAAGGTGAAGTAATTGAGCCCTCTGGAGGAACATTACATTTGATTACTGCTCTTAACCTTTCTCGTATGGATACACGTTTGAAGGATATAAAGCTAGAAGCAGCATGTGATGTCGACAATCCATTAGTTGGACCAAAGGGAGCGTCTTTTGTATTTGGGAGACAAAAGGGTGCGAATGTAGAGATGATGAAAGAGCTAGACGGGAGTTTAAAACATTATGCTAATATACTTAAACAGTACGTATCTTTTGATGTGTCCCTAATACCTGGTGCAGGGGCAGCTGGAGGAATGGGAGCCGCTGTCGTTGCAGTACTAAAGGGACAGCTAAGAAAAGGGATTGAAATTGTATTAGATTATACAAATTTTGATAAGTGTATAGAGGGTGCCGATCTTATTGTAACTGGTGAGGGAAGGATAGATGAACAAACAGCTTATGGAAAAGCTCCTGTTGGTGTCGCGAAGCGGGCGAAATGCCGTCATATTCCTGTAATTGCTATTGGTGGATCTGTATCTCCGAACTATACAATTGTTTATGAAAAGGGAATTGATGCAGTATTTAGTATTACAGCAAGTCCAATGACATTAGAAGAGGCATATAAAAGGGCAGAAGAGAATATAGAAATGACAGCGAGAAATATTGCAGCAGTGTGGAAACTAGCATCAGAAAAACGCTTCTAAGTGTAGAAGTGTTTTTTAAATTCAGTTATTTGAGGATGTTTTGTGTAATTCTAGGTATTGATGGAGAAAGGCACGGATAAAAATATTAGCTGATAGAAAAGTTAGTTGGTTCATTAAGTTAACTTTATACATAGAATAGTTTAAAAATCGGGAGTCCAACGTAAATATAAGTGAATAAAATGTATATCCATGCAGAAAAATGTCGAGTTGAGTCAGACTATATAAAAGATTTAAAATATTTAGTGAAGGCATAAAAGGGGGATACTATCTATGAAAAAAGAAATCTCAGTTATTGGAGTTCCAATGGATTTAGGACAGATGCGTCGCGGGGTTGATATGGGACCAAGCGCGATCCGTTATGCAGGGGTAGTTGAAAGAATTGAACAAATTGGATATGACGTAAAAGATATGGGAGATATATGTATAGAGAGAGAAAAAGAAGTAGATGAAAATACAAAGTTACGAAACCTTACTCAAGTTGCAACTGTATGTAATGAACTAGCGACTAAGGTTGATCATATTATAGAAGAAGGTCGTTTTCCACTTGTATTAGGCGGTGATCATAGTATTGCTATCGGTACGCTAGCTGGTGTGGCGAAACATTATAAAAATTTAGGTGTTATTTGGTATGATGCACACGGTGATTTAAATACAGAAGAAACATCACCATCTGGAAATATTCACGGTATGTCACTTGCTGCAAGTTTAGGTTATGGACATTCTTCACTTGTAGATTTATACGGGGCATACCCGAAAGTAAAAAAAGAGAACGTTGTAATTATAGGTGCACGTGCATTAGATGAAGGAGAAAAGGACTTTATTCGTGAAGAAGGCATTAAAGTATTCTCAATGCATGAAATTGATCGTATGGGTATGACGGCTGTTATGGAAGAAACAATTGCGTATTTATCTCATACTGACGGTGTTCATTTATCATTAGATTTAGATGGGCTTGATCCTCATGACGCACCAGGAGTTGGAACACCTGTAATTGGTGGTCTATCTTATCGTGAAAGCCACTTAGCGATGGAGATGTTAGCAGAAGCTGATATTGTTACATCTGCTGAATTTGTTGAAGTAAATACGATTTTAGATGAGAGAAACAGAACAGCAACAACAGCGGTTGCTTTAATGGGTTCTTTGTTCGGTGAAAAACTAAAATAAATGTAAGAAAAGCAACTGAGAAGTTGCTTTTTTTATTTGAAAATAGGCGTATAATAATGACTTATATTATACTGTAGGATAAGAAAGTTTGACATCTTACCAATTTAAGCTAAAGGGGGGCGTTTGTAATTGTCGTTTGGTTCATGTATGGTATAATTAACTAGTTGTTGGAAATACATACAGATAGAGCATAAAATAATATTTCAATATATGGATAGAATTGCTCGTAAGTAGGAGGAAGGGTTAGCATGCCTTTTGAAGATACGACCATTTTGAAATATCTTAGTACGGCATTAGATATTGCTGTTGTATGGTTTATTATATATAAGCTAATTCTTATAATTCGGGGCACGAAGGCTGTGCAACTTTTAAAAGGTATTACAGTTATTATTGTCGTCCGGATGATTAGTATTTTACTTGAATTGCATACGCTATATTGGCTAACGGAACAAGTATTAACGTGGGGATTTTTAGCCGTTATTATTATCTTCCAGCCAGAATTGAGAAGAGCACTTGAGCAGCTAGGACGGGGTAGCTTATTTTCGCGTGTGGGAAATCAGGGGGAAGATGAACCTGAAATTGTTGCAACAGCGATAGCTAAAGCAACGGAATATATGGGAAAACGTAGAATTGGTGCACTAATTACTTTGTCAAAAGAGACTGGGATGGATGATTATGTAGAAACGGGTATTCCGCTAAATGCAAATGTATCATCGGAATTACTCATTAATATTTTTATCCCTAATACCCCTCTTCATGATGGAGCAGTAATTATGCAGGGGAGTACAATTAAAGCAGCAGCATGTTACCTTCCGTTATCAGAAAGCCCATTTATTTCTAAGGAGTTAGGAACTAGGCATCGCGCTGCAATGGGAGTTAGTGAAGTCACTGATAGTATTACAGTAGTTGTGTCGGAAGAAACAGGCCAAATTTCTTTAACGAAAAACGGTAAGTTACATCGTGATTTGAAGACAGAACAGCTGAAGGACATGTTGTTAGCAGAATTTAGTGGGAACGAAAAAACGACTTCTTCGTCTTTATGGAATTGGAGGAGAAAGCGTCATGGATAAGTTAATGGAGAATCATTGGTTTTTAAAAGGAATCTCATTACTATTGGCGTGTATGCTTTTCATGTCAGCAACTTTAACTGAAAAAAATACGACATCGAGTATATTACCTTTCGTAAATGAAACGAAAGAAACATTAACTGATTATCCTATTACCCTGAAGTATGATGAAGAGAAATATATTGTAAGTGGTATTCCATCAGGTGGAGTTAAGGTGAAGTTGGAAGGTCCAAAATCAGCAGTTGCTACAGCAAAAGCAAAAAAACAATTTGATATATCAGTTGATTTGCGAGATAGTCAAAAAGGAACTTATGAAGTTTCTTTAAAAGCGAATGGGCTTCCAGATGATGTGAAAGGAACAGTCCAACCAGCAACAATCAAAGTTACTCTTCATGAAAAAGCGAGAAAATATGTTCATGTAGACTTAAAATTATCAAATGAGGATCAGATGCCAGCGGGTGCTACTCTCGAAAAATCAAACATTAAACCTGATACTGTTGAGGTAGTTGGGACGAAAGAAGAAATCGAAAGTATTTCATCTGCTAAGGCGTATATTGATTTAAAAGGTGTTAATAAAACTGTTACAAAAACAGCCGAAGTTACATTATACAATAAAGAAGGAAAACGTTTAAATGTAAGAACGAGTCCATCTAAAATTAGTGTAACATTGAATGTGGCGACGCAAGCTACGGCCAATAATACTGAAAAAACTGTTCCTGTGACGTATACGAAAAAGGGGAGTTTGCCAGAAGGATTGACTGTTACAAATATTAGCGTTGAGCCGAGAGAAGTAACGATAGCAGGTCCAAAAGACATTTTGGATAATATACAATCTATAGAGGGGGTCGAGGTAGATTTTAGTCAATTGACGGATTCTACAACATTCGATGCCTCTGTTTTATTGCCAAAAGGTGTAACAAGTGCAAAACCAAATCAAGTGAAGGTTTCCGTAGGGGTACAAAAGGTAAAACAAACGAAAAGTAAAACTATTGATGGTATCCCGATTCAAAAAAGTGGAATTCCGAATGATGTTACTGCGCAGCTACTTTCGCCACAAGATGGAAAGATAAGCGTTGATATTTCAGGAGAAGCAAGTATAGTAGATAAAATAACAGCTGCTCAAATAACAGCGGCGATTAATCTGCAAAATGTATCTCCGGGGACGACAGATGTTTCTATTCAAGTGAGTGGTCCTGGTAATATTTCGATAGAAGCAAAACAAAAAAGTGCTAAAGTCACAATTGTGAAGAAAGAAAAGCCGGATAAAGAAGTACAGGGTAATATTGAACAACCAGATTCAAAAAACAATCAAGAAAATCAAACTGAAAAACCAAAAAATCCTGAACCTAATCCAGAAAAGGATCAGGAAAAAGAAAAAGAAAAAGACAAAGAAAAAGAAAAAGACAAAGAAAATGGCCAAGAAACGAGCCAAGAACCAACAGTAGATAATCAAAAAGAGCACGAAAAAGGAGCGAATAATAATGGGTAAATATTTTGGTACAGACGGAGTACGCGGGGTTGCAAATAAGGAATTAACACCTGAATTAGCTTTTAAAATAGGACGTTTTGGCGGCTATGTATTAACAAAAGATACAGATCGTCCAAAAGTAATTATTGGCCGTGATACACGTGTATCTGGACATATGCTAGAAGGAGCTTTAGTAGCAGGCCTATTATCAACTGGAGCGGAAGTAATGCGCCTTGGTGTTATTTCTACACCAGGTGTGGCTTATTTAACAAAAGCTTTAGGGGCGCAAGCAGGTGTTATGATCTCTGCATCTCATAACCCAGTACAAGATAATGGAATTAAGTTCTTCGGTTCAGATGGATTTAAATTAACAGATGAGCAAGAAGCAGAAATTGAAGCGTTATTAGACAAAGAAGTTGATGAGCTACCACGTCCAACAGGTACTAACCTTGGACAAGTGAGTGATTACTTTGAAGGTGGACAAAAATATTTACAATACATTAAACAAACTGTAGAGGAAGATTTCTCTGGGTTACATATTGCTTTAGATTGTGCACATGGTGCTACATCTTCTTTAGCTCCATATTTATTTGCAGATTTAGAAGCTGATATTTCAACAATGGGAACTTCACCGAACGGTATGAATATTAACGCTGGAGTAGGTTCTACGCATCCAGAAGTGTTAGCTGAATTAGTAAAAGAAAAAGGTGCTGACATTGGTCTTGCTTTTGATGGTGACGGAGACCGTTTAATCGCAGTAGACGAAAAAGGAAACATCGTTGATGGCGATCAAATTATGTTTATTTGCGCGAAGTATATGAAAGAAACTGGTCAATTGAAACATAATACAGTTGTTTCAACAGTTATGAGTAACTTAGGTTTCTACAAAGCGCTTGAAGCAAACAATATTACAAGTGATAAAACAGCAGTTGGTGATCGCTACGTAATGGAAGAGATGAAACGTGGTGGATATAACCTGGGCGGAGAACAATCAGGTCATATTATCTTACTTGATTACATTACAACTGGTGATGGAATGTTAAGTGCACTTCAACTTGTAAACATCATGAAAATGACGAAAAAGCCATTATCTGAGCTTGCAGGCGAGATGACAAAATTCCCACAATTACTAGTAAACGTTCGTGTAACAGATAAAAAACTAGCATTAGAAAACGAGAAAATTAAAGAAATTATTCGTGTTGTAGAGGAAGAAATGAACGGAGACGGTCGTATTCTTGTTCGTCCATCTGGAACAGAACCACTTATTCGTGTAATGGCAGAAGCACCGACACAAGAAATTTGTGATGGGTATGTACATCGTATTGTAGAAGTTGTGAAAGCGGAAGTTGGAGCTGAATAATTTACCAAATTTGTTTTAAAAGGAGCACAAGAAGTGCTCCTTTTTCATATGTTTTATAGATAATGAAAAAAATTTCATTGACGATTTATATTGTTTGTTATACGATGGTCTTGTTCTTTTTCTCAAAGGAAATATTGTAAATTATAAAAGCGCCAGAACTACAAGTAGTGTAGTTGACGAGGTGGAGTTTATCGAGATTTCGGCGGATGACTCCCGGTTGTTCATCACAACCGCAATCTTTTACTTAAAACATTAAGGTGACTTAGTGGACAAAGGTGAAAGTGTGATGAGAGAAGAGGAACGGATGAATACTAGCTGTATAAGTATATACGGACTTTAACCCAATCGAGAGGAAGGTGAAAGCCGTTACAAGCTTACAGGGCTAGCAATATGTAATCCGTTTTTTAGTATAAATAAAAATGGTATCGGACTATGTCGTTACATGTTCGCAGAGCAGTGTAAGCATTTGTAACGGCGACTAAACATGTGTGGAATCGTAGGATTTATTGGAGAGCAAGATGCAAAGGAAATTTTATTAAAAGGTTTAGAAAAGCTAGAATATCGCGGATATGATTCAGCAGGTATTGCAGTACAAGCAGAGAACGGTGTTGTTGTATACAAAGAAAAAGGCCGTATTGCAAAACTTCGCGAAGTCGTAGAAGAGAACGTAGCAGCAAGCGTGGGAATCGGTCACACACGCTGGGCTACACACGGTGTTCCAAGCAAACTAAACGCGCATCCGCATCAAAGTACATCAAAACGCTTTACACTAGTTCATAACGGTGTAATTGAAAACTATGAGTTAGTGAAAAAGGAATATTTACAAGATGTAACGTTCGTAAGTGAAACAGATACAGAAATTATCGTGCAACTTATGGAACAACAAGTAAGTACAGGACTAAGTGTAGAAGACGCGTTCCGTCAAACGTTATCTCTTTTACATGGTTCTTACGCAATCGGACTACTTGATGCTGAAAATCCAAACATGATTTATGTTGCTAAAAACAAAAGCCCGCTATTAGTAGGTGCTGGTGATAACTTTAATGTTATTGCAAGCGACGCTATGGCGATGTTGCAAGTTACAGATCAATTTATCGAGTTAATGGATAAAGAAATGGTAATCGTAACAAAAGAAAGCATTACAATTAAAAACTTACAAGGTGAAACGATTGAACGTGCACCGTTTACAGCGGAATTAGACGCAAGTGATATTGAAAAAGGAACGTATCCTCATTTCATGCTAAAAGAAATCGACGAGCAACCACTTGTAATCCGTAATATTATTCAAAAGTACCAAGATGAAAATGGCGAAATTGAATTAGATCAAGATATCCGTAACGCAATTTTAGATAGCGATCGCATTTACATCATTGCATGTGGAACAAGTTATCATGCAGGTCTTGTTGGAAAGCAATTCATTGAGAAATTTGCGAAAGTACCAGTTGAAGTACATGTAGCAAGTGAATTCTCTTACAACATGCCATTATTAACAGAAAGACCATTCTTCATTTATATTTCACAAAGTGGTGAAACAGCTGATAGCCGTGCAGTACTTGTGCAAACAAATGAAATGGGTCATAAAGCATTAACAATTACAAACGTACCTGGTTCTACGCTTTCTCGTGAAGCTGATTATACACTTCCTTTATATGCAGGACCAGAAATCGCAGTTGCATCGACGAAAGCATACACAGCACAGCTTGCAGTACTTTCAATCTTAGCGGCTGACATTGCAAAAGCAAAAGGTGAGGTTCTTGATTTCGATTTAACACATGAATTAGGACTTGTAGCAAATGCAATGGTAGTACTTTGTGATCAAAAAGAAGAAATGGACGCATTAGCAAAACAATTTTTAGCAACAACGCGTAACTGCTTCTTCATCGGACGTAGCGTAGACTTCTTCGTAGGTTTAGAAGGTGCGTTAAAACTAAAAGAAATCTCTTACATCCAAGCAGAAGGATTTGCTGGAGGAGAATTAAAACACGGTACAATTGCCTTAATCGAAAACGGTACACCAGTTATCGCACTTGCTACACAAGAGCACGTAAACCTTGGAATTCGTGGTAACGTGAAAGAAGTAGTAGCACGCGGAGCTAACCCATGTATCATCTCAATGAAAGGCTTAGAAATGGAAGGTGACAGCTTCGTATTACCAGCTGTACACGAAGCACTAGCACCGCTAGTAGCAGTTATTCCATTCCAACTTATCTCATACTACGCAGCGCTTCACCGCGAATGTGACGTTGATAAGCCACGTAACTTAGCTAAGTCTGTTACTGTTGAGTAGGAGATTGGTAGAGTAACTAGATTATTGTAAATTTAAAATAAAGTCACGACGTTTATAAAAAAGTTGTGAAGCTTTGCCCCTTTGGATATGATTATCTAAAGGGGCATTTTTGTGTCGAAAAAAAGAACATCTAAAATCGATAAGTGGATTAAAGAGGGGCAAGGAACTGGCAGTGGGAGAGATTATCAGCCTTGTCTTGAAATTCAAGATGATCCCTCATTAGATCGGTCAGTGGGATTTAAAAAGTATAAAAACCGGCAGATAGCATGAGGTTTTATCGGATTTGGGACGGAACTACTTTTATTTAACTGAATTTTCTGTTGTTATTTCAGATATTCGTTGATGGAAAAAAACACTGATTAAAGTTTCACTTTATTGAACAAATTAGATTACTAGACATTACAAGGGGGTTTATTAATGAAGGTGAAAGAAAAAACATATTTAAGTATAGAAGAGATTATTTCATTACCAACCTTATCAGGTGCAAATATAAGTGATGACGACAAAGGCGTAGCATTTGTTAAGAAGACAGCTAACTGGAAAGACAATACATATAGGAATCATATATGGATATATGAAAAAGATAAGGAGCAGAGTTACCTATTAACAACTGGGGATATAGATAGTATACACCCATTATGGTCCCCAGATTCTAGGGATATCGCATACCTTAGCCCAGTTGGTGACGGAGATAATAAGAAAAATCAAATCTTTGTTAAGTCAATAGATGGTTATAGTGAGTTACAAATTACTGATGAGAAAGAAGGGGTCAGTACATTCAAATGGGAGCCTACTGGTAAAGGTTTTTATTATGTTGCACAGTCAAAAGAATGTGAGGAAATAAAGAAACGTAAAGAGCTATATGGGGACTTCCAACATGCAGGTAAGGAACATCGGAATAATTGTTTATATTACATTGAAATAGAAAAAGGGATACAAAATGATAAAGAGGAACGTGAGATTAGCGGTGTTTATCAACTAACGGATGGTAAGGATTTTTATATACATAACTTTGATATTTCAAATGATGGGACAAAGGTTGTATTTATGGCTACACCAAGCCTAAACGATCATATGAATGGTGATCTATACATATTAGATGTTGAAGCTGAGGAACTACAAAAGATGAATGTAGATAAGTTGTTGGGCGGGAGCGTTTGCTTTTCTCCTGAGGGCAGCAAAATATGTTACTCAGCAAGCATAAGAGAGAAGGATTACTATAGAAACCATATACAAGAAAGTACATTAGAGATATATGATATGAATACTGGAGAGGTAATTCAGCCTCTAACAAATTTTGATAGTACGGTTATGCCATTACAGTGGACAGATAAGGGGATTTTAATTAGATGGCAGGATAAAACTAACTATCGTATTGGATTGCTATGTGAGGATGGCACTGTGGAAATGTTAGGTGACAAAGTAGATGGCTTTATAATGGATGCTTCTATAACAAGGGATGGAAATCATATATCCTATAGTAAGGCTATAACAAATGAAACCTTTGAAATCTATTTAGACGATAAAAAAATAACGGATGAAAATAGCTTTTTTAAAGGGAAGCTGAAAAGTAACAGGGAAATAATCTCATGGCAAAGTAGTGATGGTCTTGAAATAGAGGGTGTTTTATCAACCCCAGTAGATTTTGATGCCAACAAAAAATATCCTTTATTAGTAGTAATCCATGGTGGACCAGCTTGGGCATCTTTTCCGATATTCTCAGACTGTTTTAATGAGAAATATCCGATTGAGCAGTTTATCGAAAAAGGCTTTATAGTTTTAGAGCCAAACTATAGAGGAAGTTCTGGCTATGGTAATGAGTTCTTAAAAGCCAACTATAGAAAACAGGGAATTGCTGACTACGAGGATGTTATATCTGGAGTGGATGAACTAGTTGAGCAAGGGATTGTAGATAAAGATAGAGTAGGAGTTATGGGATGGAGTAACGGAGGATATATATCAGCCTTCTGTTCTACGTTTAGTAATAAATTTAAAGCTATTTCAGTTGGGGGCGGAATTACTAACTGGAGTACCCATTATGTAAATACAGATATCCCTTACTTTATTAGAATGCATTTAGGAAATACTCCATGGAATGATCCAGATATATATACAAAAACATCGCCAATGACATATATTAAATCAGCCTGTACGCCTACCTTAATCCAACATGGCGAAAAGGATGCAAGGATTCCAACTTCCAATGCATATGAGCTATATCAAGGGTTAAGGGATATGGAAGTTAATACAGAATTAATTATTTTTAAAGGAATGGCATATAGTTCTGACCAGCCAGGAATTAATGTGGCTATTATGAAGCAGAATTTGATGTGGTTTTCACACTATATTCTTGGAGAAAGTATGAAAGAATTTAGGGTTTTATAATGGCTTGTTTTAGTCTTTAAGCTTTTTAGGTGCTTGAAATAAAGTCGTACACATTTATTCGGTTATATATGATTGAGTTTAACATTGCGGATAAGGCAAACTGTGAAATGTTTTGGTGTAAATGAGAAAAGAGCCTGAATGTAGGCTCTTTCCTTATTTATATTTAAAAGATGAACTATTCTTATGCAGTTTTACTTAATTTATATGCTTCACGGTTATTTTTTTTGAAAAGTTTTGGGAAAACATAACCATCTAATCCAATACGTCCAGCATTCTGTCCTGCAACTAAAATGAACATAGTTAAAATAAGCAGGTTTGGGTTTACACTAACAGTTCCGCTTAATAAAAATGAAAGGTTCATTATGATGCCGAAAAATGCAGCTGTTTTTGTTAATCCACCTAAAATCAAACCTAGCCCTACTAAAATTTCTCCCCATTGAACTAAAAAGCTAAATAGGTCTGCGTTTGGAAGAACAAAATGTTGAAGAAAATCTGCCCACCAACCTTGTACTGCAGGGTGGTCACCTGATGCTTGAGCGATAGCTCCTTTTAGAAAACCACTTGCGTCAAAAGATTGTCCAAAAACTTTTCCTATTCCAGCAGCAAGCCATGCATATCCTATGTAAAGTCGTAAAAATAATAATATGAAAGTAGCGCGTTTATCAGTTCTTAAAAAATTGATAACCATTGAAATCCCTCCAATGTATTGTATTTACATGTTTATTATATATCCATTGTGAATAAATTCACAATGGAGGAAATGTGAACAAAAATAGGTTAGGAGTAATTGTTTTATTTTTTGTAACATTTCATTTATTTTGGTAGACTAATAATGGAGATATATCAAAAGGAGGCAAAATAGATATGTGGATGAACTTGTAATGATTAGAAATTAGATAGATGAATTTTTCTCTCGTAAGTGAGGGTTTATTTAGCTACCTATAAATCATTCAAGGAATGCATATTTGTTTTGTACATCCCTTTTGTAAGGATAGATGCCTATGTGGGGAAATTTATATCTCTTATATAAAATATGCGTCCTTTAACTTTGGAGGAGTATATGATGAATCAATTAAAAAATAAAGTAGCAGTTGTTACAGGTGTAAGTCGTCTAGACGGTATAGGAGCAGCTATTTGCACGGAGTTAGCAGAGGCTGGATACGATATATTTTTTACGTATTGGACAGAATACGATAAAGAGATGCCTTGGGGCGTTGATAAAAATGAACAAATACAATTAAAAGAAAAGTTGATACAAAACGGTGTCAAAGTATCGAGCATGGAGTTAGATCTAACTCAGAATGATGCATCAAATCAGCTTATAAATAAAGTTACTGAACAATTAGGGTACCCTCATATATTAATTAATAATGCAGCATATTCTACAAATAATGATTTCTCTAATTTGACTGCTGAAGAACTAGATAAGCACTACATGGTAAATGTTCGTGCGACTACATTGTTAAGTAGTCAATTTGCCCAAGGTTTTGATAAGAAATCTGGTGGTAGAATTGTGAATATGACGTCGGGACAATTTAAAGGACCTATGGCAGGAGAATTAGCGTATGCAACAACGAAGGGAGCAATTGACGCTCTTACTAGTACGTTGTCAGCGGAAGTGGCCCATTTAGGGATAACAGTGAATGCAATTAATCCAGGTCCAACTAGTACAGGATGGATGACTGAGGAGATAAAGCAAGGATTAAGACCGATGTTTCCTTTCGGCAGAATTGGTGAGCCAAAGGATGCAGCAAGGCTTATTAAGTTTTTAGTGAACGAAGAAGCCGAATGGATTACAGGGCAAGTTATTCATTCAGAAGGTGGATTTAAGAGATAATTTTATAATTAAAAAGAAGGTATCTCATTTCAATGAGATACCTTCTTTTTAATCTTTCTTCAATCTTCGTGCAACACCATTCCCTAAAGACTGTAATCCTTGAACGAGGATAATCAAAATAAAGACGGTTGCATACATTACTTCAGGTTCGTAGCGTAAATGTCCGAATCGATATGCTAAATCACCAAGGCCGCCAGCACCGACAAGTCCAGCCATTGCTGTTGCACCGATTAAGCCGATCGTTGCGATTGTTAATCCAAGTACGAGAGACGGGCGAGCTTCTTTAACCATAACGTGCCAAATGATTTTTAAAGTAGAGACTCCCATTGCTTGATATGCTTCAATGACACCGCGATCCACTTCTAATAAAGCAGTTTCCATTAAACGGGCAATGTAAGGGGCTGTGAAGACAACAAGTGGTACGATAACACCTTGCACGCCAATGGACGTTCCCATTAGAAACTTTGTAAAAGGTAAAATGAAGAATAATAGAATGATAAACGGAAGAGAACGAATGATATTAATAACTGTATTAAGAATAGGATAGATAATTTTATTTTCTCGCTGTCCACCAGGTCTCGTTAAAACAAGTGTGACACCGAGTGGTAATGCAATAAGAATAGAGATAAGTAGTGAAATAGATGTCATTTGAAATGTTTGAATTGTTGCTTCCCATATTACGTTACCCCACTCATCCAAAAAGGACTTGTTTCCCATAATCTGTTCTACCTCCTTCTACGATGATCCCTTGTTCTTGTAAAAATGATAAGGCACGGTGTACTTCACTTTTTTCACCTTGCATATGAACGATCAGTTTTCCATATGCCTCATGTTTTAACTGTGTAATATTGCCTGATAAAATATTAGGATATACGTGGAAACGTTTTGTAGCGACAGCTAACGCTGGTTCTCCTGAAGCGGTTCCTATAAATGAAAGTGTTACGATTTCCCCGGTGCTTTGTAGTTCTTTCTGTACCTCTTCTGGAATTTTAGCTGCAAACGCGCTATTTACAAATTTCTTCGTTGTTACATGTTGTGGATTTGTAAAAATGTCCTTCACTGTTCCACTTTCAACGACAGATCCATGTTCCATTACAGCAACTTGGTCACAAATACGCTGGATGACATTCATTTCGTGTGTAATTAGCAAAATCGTAATTCCGATTTCTTCGTTGATCTTTAATAATAAATCAAGAATAGAATCAGTCGTTTCCGGATCTAATGCGCTCGTTGCTTCATCACTTAATAAAACTTCAGGCTCATGAGATAGTGCGCGAGCGATCGCTACACGTTGTTTTTGACCACCAGATAATTCACTTGGATAGGCATCTTTTTTATTAAAGAGATCAACAATGCGTAAATACTTTTCTACCCTTTTTTCAATTTCATTTTTGGGAAGACCAGATAGACGTAAGGGTAGTGCGATATTTTCATAAACGGTAACGGTTTTAAGTAAATTGAATCCTTGAAAAATCATGCCGATCTTTTTTCTCGCCTTTGGGAGTTCTTTTGTCGATAAGGTTGTTAACTCTTGTTCATTTACAATGATATCTCCTGTCGTTGGTTTTTCTAATAAATTTACACAACGGATTAATGTACTTTTACCAGCGCCACTATATCCGATGATTCCAAATACTTCGCCCTTTTTTACTTTAAGGGAAGTTGATTTAAGAGCCTCAACATTCCCTTTTTTTGTTGTAAATACTTTGGAGACGTTTTTTAATTCAATCATTATAGTCAGCTCCTACCAAGACGGTAAAACAGAACCATCGAATTTTTTCTCAATGAAATCTTTTACTTCTTTAGATTGATAAGCTTTTTTTAATTTATTAACAACAGCATCATCTTTATTTTCAGTACGAACAACGACCCAATTCACATATGGTGAATCTTTTCCTTCGCGGAAAATAGAATCTTTCGCTGGGCTTAATTTTGCACCTAATGCAAAGTTTGTATTAATTGCAGCTGCCTTTACTTCACTTAGCTGTGTTGGTAATTGAGATGCCTCTAATTCAACAATCTTTAAATTTTTCGGGTTTTCAATTACATCTTTTGCAGTCGCTTTTTCTGTAGCTTTTGGATCAACCTTTAAAACACCTGCTTTTTCAAATAGCTTTAAAGCACGAAGCTCATTTGTTGGATCATTTGGGACAGCGATTGCATCGCCCTCTTTTAATTCTTTTACATCTTTTAAGCTTTTAGAATATACACCCATAGGGAATGTTACTGTGGAAAATACTTCAGTTAATTTCATGTTGCGTTCAGCTTTAAATACGTCTAAATAAGATTTAGTTTGATAGCTATTTACATCGAGGCTTTTTTCATCTAAAGATACGTTTGGCGCTACATAATCATTAAATACCTTTACATCAATTTCGAGACCATCTTTTGCTGCCACTTCTTTTACCTTTTCAAAAATTTGTTCATGCGGTCCACCCGTTACGCCGACAGTAATCTTTTTCTCATCTAATGCTTTTACCTCTTTATCAGAATTAGCACCACATGCACCTAACAATAATATCGCTCCACTTACAATACTTAATGACACCTTTTTCATCTATAATTCCCCCTTAATATACGTTCCAAAATAAAAAGCACCTCTCAAAAATAAGAGAGGTGCCGAATAGACAAAATAGGTTCCTCTCTTATCTTCCAAAACGAAAATCGTTCTGCAGGAATTAGCACCTTAGCTTATACGTTATAAGCTCGGTTGCCGGGCATCATCGGGCCAGTCCCTCCGCCACTCTTGATAAGAGTATGTGTATGTAGTTTTTTAATATGGTACTAATAGTAAATCTTACAAAAAGAATTGTCAATATTATTTTCTGAATATATTTTATTTTAGGATAATTGAAACATTCCCTTTTTTATGTCCCTTTTCCACATACATGTGAGCTTCAGCAATTTCTTCTAATCGGTAAGTTCTATCAATAACGGGCTTTAGTTTTTCCGTTTCGACTAGTTTTTTTAATAGAATCATATCCTCTTTACTTACCTTGGCCATCATTCCATTAACAGATACATATTTTCCATTGGGTGTTAATGTATTTGTACAAAGGGATTTTTTATACTTCCCAACTGCATCAAATATAATATCGTAGCATTTGCCTTGCTTAGTAAAATCTTCTTTCGTATAATCAATTACTTTATCAGCTCCTAAAGATTGCACGAGTTCAAAATTTGAATTACTACAAACAGCCGTAACGGTCGCGCCGAAATATTTAGCAAGTTGTACAGCAGCTGTTCCTACTGATCCGGAGGCACCATATATGAGCACTTGTTGCCCTTTTTTTATACGGCCCTTTCTCAGGAAATGTAATGCTGAAGTTCCGCCAAAAGGAATAACTGCCGCTTCTTCATACGTCACATTGGTAGGTTTTAATGTTATTAATCCACTTTCATGTACGCATGTGTACTCGGCATAACCACCGAGGTTTAGTTCTGTTAATGCAAAAATTGGATCACCTTTTTTAAATTGAGTTACATCTGTTCCTACTTCTTCGATTTCACCGGATAACTCTACGCCGAGTACAGGTTTTCTCGGTTTTCTGAAACCTAATATGATCCTCATAGGAATCCAAAATAAGAGGGGGCTATTAAAGCCGCGTATTCTACAATCTCCAGTCGTTACACTTGTTGCGTGAATTTTAATTAATACTTCGTTCTTTTTAGGTGTAGGTTTCTCTATATTTTGAAGCTGAAGAACGTTAGGTGGTCCATACTGTGTGCAAATGATCGCCTTCATAATGACCTCCTGAAATGAGTTGTTGTTATTTACATCATATTTAAAACCTTCATTAAACATGTCGCTATATAGCGAATAAAGATTAAAAATTATATAGATTTCGTAGGAAAAGAGGTGATATTATTTTGGGAAAGGGGGCGATATTATGAAAAAAACTATTATTATTTCAAGTTTAGTGCTTGCAATCAGTCTAGGGGTAGGGTGTAGCAATGAGAAAACAACAAAGACTGATGAACCGAAAAAAGAAGCCATGCAAAAAGAAAAGGAATTAGAAGCGAAGGATGTTTTCAAGAAAACGAACGAAGCTTTTAAAAATGAAGAAAATGTAACGATGACATATGATGTAGGGTTAAAAGCTGAGGGAACAGAGATGGATATATTAAAGGCTAAGATGCAATTAGAGCCAAAGACAAAGAATTCTCGTTCTGAAATGAATATTTCTGGTACAGATGTTGTAGTGTATACTGTGGATGGTAAAGTTGCTGGTGAGGTGAAAAACCCTAATACAGGAGAAGTTATAACCGTACCAGAGGAGCAATTAAACGCTGGTGGAATGAAAGCGACTCAAGATATTATAGATAATTTAGAAGTACCAGCAGTAGTTTTAGATAAAATGAAGATGGAGAAAAGCGGAGATAAATATAAACTGAAATTTACATTAAAAGGGCAAGAAACAGAAAGTATGTTAACTAGCATGGATGAAACGCAGAAGAAAATGTTACAAGCACAAAATGCGAAGATAGAAGAAGTGGATGCAGAATATATCATTACAAAAGATTTTAAATATGAATCAGCGAAGATAGATATGATTATGAGTAGTAATGGTAAGGATAAGGCACACATTATTACGAATGCAAAATATACGTCGTACGAAAAGTTTGACCCAATACAATTGCCGGCAGCAAAGTAACAGTTTTGATCAGGGGGGACCTAAAATAAGGTGTCCTCTCTTTTTTATACTTTCTTCTTAGGAAAATAGGTACAATATGAAGAGGGAAAACTGTGGAAGAGGAGAGTGTCATTTGAAAAAAAGAAAGATAGCGGTGGTCATTGTAGCTTATACAGTGTTGCTTGCGACATCTATAAATACATATAAAGAGCAACTAGAACATCCTATTATGAGCGATGTAGGAAAGTTGCTTCCAACGAAAATTAAACGTGTTGAAAATGCTGAGGATGAACGTTCATTAAAACAGTTAGTGCAAGATGCAAATGTTTCTGGAGAGAAGATTTCTATTGCAGGTATGCAACATAGCCAAGGCGGACAGACGTATTATCCGAACGGTACGATGCTTGATATGAAAGGATATAATGAAATATTAGAATTCGATCCGGAGAAGAAGAGGATTAGGGTGCAAAGCGGTGTCACATGGAATGACATTCAAAAGAAAATCAATCCATATGGTCTTGCAGTTCAAGTGATGCAATCTCAAAATATTTTTACTGTTGGTGGTTCATTAAGTGTAAATGTACATGGGCGTGATATTCGTCATGAAGCATTGATTGATACAGTAGAGTCGTTCAGATTGTTAATGGCAGATGGTACGGTGCGTAATGTAAATAGAGAAGAAAATGCTGACTTGTTTCCGTATGTAATTGGGGGATATGGATTATTTGGTGTGATTTTAGATGTGACGCTACAGTTAACAAACGATGAATTGTATGAAACGCATACGAAAGTACTAGATTATAAAGAATACTCTTCATACTTTAAGAATAAAGTGCGAAGGGATGAGAATATACGTATGCATTTAGCACGTATTTCTGTTGCCCCAAATTCATTTTTAAAAGAGATGTATGTGACAGATTATGTACTGGCAGAAGATCAACAGAAGTTGAAAGAGTACAGCAAATTAAAAGAAGAAAATATTATAGCTGCGCCGAAATTTTTGCTCGGGTTATCACGTTATAGTGACTGGGGAAAGGGCGCATTTTGGGACATACAAAGAAGTTATTTTGAACGTACAGATGGTAAGTACGAAACGCGAAATAACGTAATGAGATCTGATAGTACTTTTATGGAATACGATAATCCAAACTTGACCGAAGTTTTACAAGAGTACTTTGTACCGATAGATGGTTTTGCAGCGTATATAGATGATTTGCGAAGCGTTTTAAATGAAGAGGAATTAAACCTTCTTAACATTACAATCCGCTATGTAGAAAAGAATGAGAATGCGGTGCTATCTTATGCGAAAGATGATATGTTTGCGCTTGTGCTTCTAATTAATCAAGGGCGTTCTGAAGATGAAATAAAGAAAACAAAAGTGGTCATTCAAAAGATGATTGATGTTACGTTAAAGCATAATGGAAGTTATTATTTACCGTATTATTCTTATCCGGAAAAGGAGCAACTAAAGAAAGCGTATCCTCGCATAGAAGAATTCCTTCAGAAGAAGAAGGAAGTAGACCCAGAGGAAAGGTTTGTGAATTTATTTTATAAGGAGTATAGCAAATGACATATAGAAGATTTGTAGCCTCACAAAGCATTATTATGATGGCGGGTAGTATGGTATTTCCTTTTTATATACTATTGCTTCGAAATGTAGGAAATAGTTTCTCGCAATTTGGCTGGGCGTACGGCTTATTTGCCTTAACTTCAGCTCTAGTATATCCGTTAGTTGGAAGAATCTCTGATAGGGTAGGTGATAGAAAGTTATTAATTATATACGCATGGTCCATGGCTATATTAATGCTTTTTTTCCCTATTGCAACAGAAGTTTGGCATGTATACATTCTCCAAATTTTAATGGGTATTTTAGGTGCTGTGCAGCGTAATACGGAGAAGACATCGTTAGCACGAAAGGTAGCGCATAAGGAAGCTGGTTACGAAATTGGAAAATACCATGTATGGACATCAATTGGGGGCGGAGTAGCTATAATTGCAACTGGTTACCTAGTGGATTTCTTTACGATAGGGACTATTTTTTACATTGCTTCAGTTTTATATGTAGTTAGTGGATTTGTATTAAGCCGCGGTGATAAGTAATTAAAAGTATTTCCATTCCCATTTTTACCTGATTACCCTTTATTTGTTATACTTATGGAGAAGACAAAAGAAAAGGGGACATTGCCTTTGATGAAATTTATAGTTTTAGCTATTCTCACTTTGTTTTTGATTCCATGGACTAGAAGCGGTAATAAAATTCGCGCTGTGGATAAAGGAGGAAATGAGAAAGTTGTAAAGGGTAAGAAATCATCTATTTTAGTTATTCCTGTTTTATTTTGGATAGGTATTGCAATCTATGAATATTTCTGGCTAATTGATGATCGAGCAGATTCTATTCTTACTCATTATTCTGTTGCAGTAGCGATTTTAATTGGGCTTGTTTTATTCTCACAAGAGCAGGTAGGGAAATTAGAAGGTACGTTAAAAGGACTTCTAATGTTCCTTTTACTCGCAAGTTACGGCTATTTTGGTTATTTGCACGATATAGTAATCTCGCAAAAGAAATATGATTCGGTCGTGAAGGTAGAGAAAGATATCTCAGAGCCATTTACTGAAAATGACCAACCGTTTACAGTTCCGCCTAAAACAGCGGAAAATAAAATGAAAAAGGTATTTGGTGATATTCCGAAAGTAGCTTATTTTGAGCTAGGGGAATTAACGCCACAAATGGTAAATGGTGAGGCTTTATATGTAGCACCGATAGAAGTTTCAGGATTTTTTAAAGCACGTAAAGCGGAAACAATTCCAGGTTACGTAACGATGTCAGGTACAAATCCTGATGCGGAAGCGAAATTACATCTTGGATATAAAATGAAGTATGTACCAAGCATGTTTTTCGGTAATAAATTAGAACGTGTCGTTCGAAAAGCAGAGCCAGATTTAGTTTTTAAAGGGAAACCAAAATTTGAAGTTGATGATAAAGGAAAACCGTATTATACAATGACATACGGCGAGTTTATTTCAGGAAGATCAGGGTTTGAAGTAGAAGGCGTTGTCGTAGTAGACGCACAAACAGGTGAAGTGAAAAGATACGACAAAGGAAAGGCACCTAAATTCGTTGATGGCGTATTAAATCACGAGACTGCATCTACATTAAATACGTATTTTGGTAAATATATTCACGGATTTTGGAATACAAAATTCTCACAAACGGATATGAAGATTCCGACTGAGTGGGGAACGAAAGAAGGAGTTACACCAATCTTCGGTAAGGATGGAACGTTATATTATTTTACTGATTTCACCTCTCCGAAAGAAGGAGTAGATTCTGCACTAGGCTATTCGCTTATTGATGCGCGTACAGGTAAGTTGTATTACTATAATGGAAAAGAAGTAAAGGGAATTATGGATGGTTCGGCTGCTACAGAAGTAGTGGATAATTCCTTTAAGAGAGAGAAATGGCACGGAACGATGCCGGTTATTTATAACGTGTACGGTAAACCTTCTTGGATTGTACCTGTTATTGATGACGGAGGATTAGTACGTGCTCATACTGTCATATATGCTTCTAATGCAAAAGTGTTTGCAACAGGTTCAACGCAAAAAGAAGCACTTGAGAATTATAAAAATGCGCTGAGCGGAAGTGGTGATTCATTTAGACCGACTTCAAATGGGAAAGAAGCGCAAAAAGAAGGTACTGTACAACGTGTGTATAAAGAAAAATCAGGTGAAAATACGATTGTGTACGTACTATTAGAAAACGAGCAAAAAGTATTCATGGTACCGGCGAAGAAATTCCCATATGCAATGTTTACAGAAGTAGGAGATCCAATTCAAATCACATATTTAGACACAGGAGAAATGATGGCATCTGTATCTAAATTTACAAATAGTAATTTGAAAAAGTAAAGCGATAGAGATTCTATCGCTTTTTTTACATTATTAAACAGGAAAATACGGTATACTTGACGTATATTCCTGTTGTAACTATAATTGTTACGATTAAGTATTTATATGAAAGGGTGAATGGAAAAAGTGAATGGAGTTAATCACGAAATATATAAACCTGTAAAGACAAACAGGTTATGGATGATTCTTGTATTAGGGACACTTACGGCAATTGGGCCATTATCTATTGATATGTATTTGCCTTCTTTACCAAAGTTAACGGATGATTTACAAACGAGTGCATCCCTCGCGCAGCTTACATTAACTGCTTGTCTGCTTGGGCTTTCAGTAGGGCAGTTATTTATTGGTTCAATTAGTGACATTTACGGAAGACGCAAACCTCTTATTATCGCTCTTATTATTTATGTTGCTTCTTCTTTACTTTGTGCTGTTGCACCATCGATTTGGAGTTTAGTGCTTTTACGTTTCTTACAAGGTGCTTCAGGATCTGCTGGTATCGTTATATCACGTGCAATGGTACGTGATATGTATTCAGGTTCTGAAATGACGAAGTTTTTCTCACTGCTTATGTTAGTAAACGGAGCAGCGCCTATTTTGGCACCAATTATTGGAGGGCAATTATTACAGTTCACATCATGGCGCGGCGTTTTTATCGTTCTTGGAGCAATTAGTGTATTCATGCTAATATCAGCTACTTTCGTATTACGTGAAACATTACCTCCTGAAGAAAGAGAGACAGGTGGATTATCAGGAACGCTTGCAACATACGGAAAGCTTCTGAAAGATCGTTTATTTATGGGGTATGCATTGTCGCAAGGATTAGTAACAGCTGCAATGTTTGCTTATATTTCTGGTTCACCGTTTGTGTTGCAGAACATATACGGAGCATCACCACAGCAATTTAGCTTATTCTTTGCGATTAACGGTATCGGTATTATTATTGCTAGTCAGGTTACGGGCCGTTTAGCAGGGAAAGTTAATGAGAAAACTTTATTTGTTGCTGGTATTATTATTGCGGCTGTTGGCGGTCTATCATTACTACTTACAATCGTATTAGGAATAGGGCTAATCGGTGTTTTATGCTCGCTATTTCTTGTTGTATCAAGTGTTGGGGTTGTATCAACAACCGGCTTCTCGTTAGCGATGAGAAATCAAAAACAAGCAGCAGGAACAGCATCAGCTTTACTAGGTTTATTACAGTTCATTTCAGGAGCACTTGTTGCACCATTAGTAGGTATTGGCGGAAGCAATACCGCATTACCGATGGGGGTTGTGATAGCGCTTTGTGAAATTGGTGCTGTGTTATGTTATCTATTTATGGCCAGAAGAAGTGAGAAGCAGTTTGAACTGCAACAAAGACAAAATTTAGAGGCTTAATTTATAAAAAAGAGCTGATTCAAACATGTGTTGAATCAGCTCTTTTTTCATTTCTTTGAAATAACTTATACAGTGTTGTAAGGTGATGCAAAAGTTATTTGCATAAAGTGACGATACTGTGACAAAAATGTTGGTGTGTATATTAAGATCTCGTCTTAAGTGTAAAAAGTAAGGTGTTCTCGGTATAATAACAAGTGGAGATAAAAGAAACTATAATGAGTAATAGCTGTAGATAAAAGGAGAAGAAGAGATGAAGAAGGTTTTGGGTATTGCTGTAATGGGAAGTATGCTCCTTCTAGCAGGGTGTAATGGAAATAAAGATACGAAAGAACCGAAAGAAAAGGTAGAGCAATCTACTGAACAAACAGAAGAGATGAAAGTGTATCGCGAAATACATGAAAAATATGATATGAAGATGAACAAAGAAATTAATAAAGCATTACAGTTATGGGAAGTGGCAAAAGAAAAGGGCGGTAAGGAAATAACGAATGCTAAATATAAAGAAGAAGTGCAGAAGGTAACGACGGGCATGTTAGAAGATATTGATCATATGCGTAAAGAAATTCGTGTGCCGAAGTCGAAAGAGGACGAACATGAACTATATGTTGGTTTCTTAAATGAAGCAGAACAAGCGATGAAAAAATTACAGAAGTTAGCTAAAGAAGAAGATTCATCGTTGATTCGTGATATAGAAATTAATTTTTCAACAGCATCGACATACTATAAACGCTTTCAAACAGAGGCGAAAAAATAACCTTGCGCATGCGCAAGGTTATTTTTTCTTTTTACCATCTCCGTCTTCATCCTCGGATACTAATATCTTCTGTTCTTCGTGAAATTCTGAAATTGTTTGTCCAGTAATATTATCGAATGGAGTGTAAAAAGAAGTGATGCTTTTCTTTTTAATGAAGAGTTTATAGAAGCCGATGATGACGAGTATGACGATTGTTAATGGCAATCTTATAGTAGCCAGAAGTAGTGGATCCATCTTATAACTCCTTTAATATAATTTCTTTTTATTATAAGCGAAAGATTGTAATTTCAATAACTAATATAATAGAAAACTGATTTTTCTAAATATATCCAATTTGATTGACTTTTCATTTTTTCAGAATTATAATTCAAAATATACAATTTGAACCAAATAATAATATAGCAATTTACTTATCCAGAGAGGTAGAGGGACTGGCCCTATGACACCTCAGCAGCGGGTTCTGTAACAGGAACACCGTGCTAATTCCAGCAAGCAAGTCTTGAAAGATAAGTGATGGGCCTTCGTTTATTAAGCCTTGATCTTATTTTTTAAGATCAAGGCTTTTTGTGTTTTAAGAAGTAGAGAAGGAGTAATGGCAACAAATATGTCAATAAAACAAAGTAAATTCATTTGTTTAGGGGGTTATTGAAGTGTATGTTATTAAAAAACTATCGGTTATGGTATTCACGCTATGGGTCATTACGACAGTAACATTTTTAATTATGCATATTATTCCAGGTGATCCGTTTTCATCAGATGCGAAAATCTTTCCTGAAGAAGTAATACAAAACATGAGAGCGAAGTATCACCTTGATGAACCGTTATGGAATCAGTATGTTGCTTATTTGGATGGGGTAGTTCATTTTGATTTTGGCGAATCTGTTCAATCGACAGGTCAAGGTGTATCGGAAATTATAACAACTGGTTTTGGACCATCGGCAATTATTGGTTTACAAGCACTTGTTATTTCATTGTTAGTCGGAATTGCCGCAGGTACATTTGCCGCGCTATATCATGGGAAAGTGATTGATTATAGTGTGAGCTTGCTTGCGATTCTCGGTATTTCTATTCCTAGTTTTATTTTAGCACCACTATTTATACAAGTATTCGCCATACAATTTGAATTACTACCAGTGGCGTCTTGGGGAACATTTGAGCATACTGTATTACCCTCCTTCGCATTAGCGTTAGGACCAATCGCAGTTATTACAAGATTTGTTCGCTCTAATATGATTGAAGTGTTGCAGAGTGATTATATTAAGCTAGCGAGAGCGAAAGGTATACCAATTAAGAAAATCATTATAAGACATGCTCTTCGAAATGCGATTGTTCCGGTACTTACATTTGTTGGCCCATTAATGGCTGGACTTTTAACAGGGACTTTCGTTATTGAAAAAATCTTTTCAATTCCTGGTTTAGGAAAATATTTTGTAGACAGTATTTTCAACCGAGATTATCCGGTGATTATGGGAACAACCATTTTCTATAGTGCGCTATTAATTGTATGTATTTTTATTACAGATATCATTCATCGTATTGTTGATCCGCGCATTCGTTCTATTACGTAAGGAGGGTGATGTTTAAATGGGGGCTTATGAAATTAATGACCAGTTATTAACGAATGAAGAGAAAAAAGAATTAACGATAAATAAAGATCAGCAAACGATTAGCCGGAAAAAGGAAGTGTTTCGCAAGTTTATATCAAACCCTATAGCAGTTTTAGGGGCAGTGACGTTATTACTAATTATTGTTTTCTCGCTTATTGGCGAAAGTTTAACGTCATTTACTGCGAGTGAACAAGTAAAAGAAGCAACAAACTTACCACCTAGTAGTGAGCATTGGTTCGGAACAGATGATTTAGGAAGAGACATATGGGCGCGTACTTGGGCTGGAGGGAAAATTTCACTAACAGTTGGATTAGTGGCAGCAGCTCTTGATATTGGGCTAGGTGTACTAATTGGTGGCTTTAGTGGATATGTGAGAGGACGTAATCGTCTTGGAACGTTAATTGATGAGTGGATTATAAGAGGGATTGAAGTGTTATACGGTATCCCATATTTACTGATTGTTATTTTACTATTAATCATTATGAAACCAGGACTTTTTACAATTATTATAGCTCTTGCGTTAACGGGATGGATTGGCATGGCACGTCTCATTCGGGCGCAAGTACTTTCATTGAAACAAAGAGAATTTGTTATCGCAGCAGAGCGATTAGGTACACCTCATATGAAAATTATATATGGGCATTTAATTCCAAACTTAACAGGGATTATTATCGTAAATTTATCATTTACCATTCCAGCAGCTATTTTCTCAGAATCATTTTTAAGCTTTATCGGACTTGGAGTACAATCACCGGCGGCAAGCTGGGGCACGATGACGAACGATGCACTTGGGACGTTACTAAGCGGAGAATGGTGGCAACTATTCTTCCCGGCAATCATGATTGCATTCATCATGTTCGCATTTAATGCGATTGGTGATGGTTTGCAAGATGCAATTGATCCGAAAATCGTAAAACGTAATCGAAAGGAGAAAAAACATGGCACAAATCTTATCTTTAGAAAACGTAACGTTGGCCGTTGAAAAAGAGAATAGTAAGCAAGCGATTGTGAAGCATGTTTCCTTTTCTATTAACGAAGGTGAAATAGTTGCACTTGTCGGAGAAAGTGGTTCAGGGAAAAGTGTTACAGCACAATCTATTATCGGCTTAAATCAAGAATCAATTCATATTGATGATGGAAATGTATCTTTCAAATCAAAGGAATTAACTGGTTTACAAGAATCAGAATGGAATCAAATTCGCGGGAAAGATATTTCCTTTATCTTTCAAGATCCGCTTTCATCTTTAAACCCAACGATGAAGGTAGGCAAACAAATTGCAGAAGTAATTTTGCAACATGAAAAGAAATCGAGAAAAGAAGCGAAAGAAATTGCGATTAACTTACTAAATGATTTAGGGATACATGAAGCAGAGAAACGCTTTGAACAATACCCGTATCAGTTGAGCGGAGGTATGAGGCAGCGTATTTGTTTAGCAATTGCATTTGCTTGTCACCCAAAGCTTGTTATTGCAGATGAACCTACAACAGCATTAGATGTAACGATTCAAAAGCAAATTATGGAGTTGTTAAAAGCAAGAAAAGAAAAACAAAATACGAGTATTTTATTAATTACACATGATTTGGCACTTGTACGTGAAGTAGCTGATCGAGTAGTGGTAATGTACGGAGGACGTGTCGTTGAAAAAGGGACGATACAAGAAGTAATAGGTTCACCTAAGCATCCATATACGAAAAGTTTATTACAAGCAATTCCGAATATGGATGATTCCGAAAAAGTATTACGTGCTATAGAAGGAACGACACCTTCCATTGAAACATTAAATAGCTTTGGTTGTCCTTTTGTAAATCGTTGCCCAGTAGCGATAAAAGAATGTATTCATCGCTTCCCAGAGAGAACGACATATTCTGAGGAGCATAGCTCACATTGCTGGCAACATATTCTGGAGCATAATAAAGCGAAATCAAAAGAGAAGGTGAATGCCTCATGACGACAGATTTAATTACTGTAAAGCAAGTAACGAAAACGTATGGAAGTAAAAATAAAGAAATCGCAGCTTTAAAAGATATATCACTTTCTATCCCGAAAGGAACAACGCTTGGCATTATTGGGGAAAGTGGTTCTGGAAAGACAACACTTGGTAAGCTCATAGCTGGGATCGAGCGTCCAACGTCTGGTGAAATTGATTATAACGGTCAAGTTGTTCACAAGCTGAAGTCAGCTCATAAGCGGGATTTCTTACAGAAAGTACAGTTCATTTTTCAAGATTCCACAGCGGCATTAAATCCGCGCTGGAAAGTACGCGATATTGTAACAGAAGGTTATATTTCATTCGGTTTAGGCGATAAAGGATTGAAAGATAAAGTCGCAGGTGATGCACTAGAGCGTGTTGGATTAGATAGACGATATATTGATCGCTATCCACACGAATTTAGCGGCGGACAACGTCAACGTATTGCTATTGCAAGAGCGTTATTATGTGAGCCAGAAGTTTTAATCCTTGATGAACCAATTTCAGCATTAGATGTTTCACTTCAAATCCAAATTGTGCACTTGTTGCAAAAGATTCAAAAGGAACAAGGCTATACATATTTATTTATCGCGCATGATTTACCGATGGTTCACTATTTATGTGAAAAAGTGGCTGTCTTATACAAAGGAGAACTTGTTGAATTTGGATATACGGACGAAGTATTCCGTAATCCACAACATTCTTATACAAAAACATTATTAGCATCAACACCAAAAATTTCAGGTTAAAGGAGAATGTAGGATGAAGAAGTTTTTACTGTTTGTCATTATGACTGTTTTAGCAATTACTTCTGTTGCTTGCGGTAAGAAAGAGACGCAAAAGGCAAGTGCTGGTAAGGGTGAAGGCGATCGATTAGTAACGAATATTAGTAGCGATCCGTATACGCTTGATTCTGCCATTGCGACAGATAGCACGTCAGGTTATGTAATTGGGCAATTGTTTTCAAGTTTATATACGCAAGATAGTGACGGGAAATATCAAAATGAATTAGCAGAGAAAGAAGAAGTAAACGCTGATGGAACTGAATATACAATTCATTTAAAGAAAGATATTAACTGGTCGGACGGTTCTCCTATTACAGCAAATGATTTTGAGTTTGCCTGGAAGCGATTATTAAATCCGAAAACGGGTTCTATGAATGCGACAGAAATGTATTTTATTAAAGGAGCAGAGGCATATAATACTGGAAAAGGTGAAGAAGGACAAGTTGGTATTCAAGTCGTTGATCCTCAAACATTAAAGGTAACACTTGAGCACCCAGTTGCTTCTATTAAACAAAAATTAGCAAGTTCATTATTTATTCCATTATCTAAAAAATCAATTGATGATAATAATAAATTAAAAACAGATCCAAAAGAGTTAATTACGAACGGACCATTCACATTAAAAGAATGGAAGCATAACCAAGCTATTACAGTACAAAAAAATAAAGAATACTATGATAAAAAGGTAACATTAAAAGAAATTGAGTTTCGTATTATTCCAGATTCTAAAACAGCGTACCAATTGTACAAGTCAAAAGAATTAGATTTACTAAGTGGTTTACCACAAGAGATGATTGAAAAAGAAAAAGGAAACAAAGAATATAAGCGTGTTGCAGGATTCTCATCTTATATTTATTCCTTTAACGTAGAAAAAGAGCCGTTTACAAATGCGAAAGTACGTAAGGCATTTTCATTAGCGGTTGATCGTAAGTTTATCGTTGAAAAATTGTATAAAAATAATGCACAAGAAGCATATGCATTCGTTCCAGAAGGAGCAAAAACACAAGATGGTCGTGATTTCCGTAAAGAAAAAGGCGATTACGTAAAATTCGATTCAGCAGAAGCGAAAAAATTATTAGAAGAGGGCATGAAAGAGCAAGGTTGGTCTACATTACCTGAAGTAACATTAAAATTCACTACAGATACACAACATAAAAAAGTAGCAGAAGCAATGCAGGAAATGTTTAAGAAAAATCTTGGTGTAGATATTAAATTAGAGAATAAGGAGTGGAAGAGTTACATCGACACATACAAGCAAAGTGATTTCCAATTAGCTTATATGGGATGGGGCGGCTCTCTATTAGATCCAATTACTAAACTAGATTTATATGCAGGTGATGGTCCAAACAACTATGCAAAATGGCATAATAAAGAATTTGACGCTTTAGTAAAAGAAGCAGAAGTTGAACAAAACGAAGATAAGCGCTTTGACCTATTGCATAAAGCAGAAGATATTATGTTTGATGATACACCATTAATCCCAATTATTTTCCCAAGCTCTTCGTATTTACAAAAATCATCAGTATCTGGCGTCCAATTCATTATCGGTTCTAGTCCAGAACTAAGATACGTAAAAATTAAAAAATAAAGAAGTAGGCAACCGCCTACTTCTTTATTTTATTTCTCTTTTATATTCTTTTTTCGTTCCGTCAGAGAAGACAACTTCTAAAGCGAATTTTTGATAGTCTTTATCAAGTTTGAATACATTTACTACTTGATCGATTACTTCTTGATCTGGTGTGTTTTTATCGAATTTTAATTCTTGTAGAAGAGGGCTTAATTTTGTAATAGCTTCATCACCTGTTAATTTTACATCTGCTTTATGGTCTTCAACTTTTGCTTCCATTTTTTTATCGGCTGCTACATTTTTATAATCAGCTTCGTAGTCTTTCTTTGTATCCTGATAGTCCGCTTTTAAATCAAATTCATTGAAATTTAGCTTTAAATCAGCAGGAGCTTCGTTTTTTGCCTCTTCTGTAGTCTTTTTATTAGAAGTTGTGTCTTCTTTTGCAGGAGCTTTACATCCTGTTAATGCAGGTACTAGCATAAGAGCTAATAAAATTGATAGTAAAATTCTCATTATAAATTCCTCCTTATGTAAATTTGTTCTATACAAGTTTTTCCCAATTTCATGTAATTATGTATGTGTTGAAAATAAATTATTTACTTATAGCTTTAAGAATTAATCCGCAATTTAAATCAAAAATGATTTGTATGTATATGGTAAATTGAAGTTGTAAGGAGGTACTGAAATGCATGAAGAGTATAAAGAGATGATAAAAAAAGCAATCGAATATATAGAGAATCATTTACATGAAGAGCTTACAACAGAAAGAGTGGCATTTCACGGGGCAGTATCGATGTACCATTTTCATCGTATTTTTCAAAGTTATATTGGGATGAGTGTAACGGATTATGTTCGTAAGAGAAGATTAACTCATGCTGCACAGGCTTTAGTATCGACTGAAAGAGCAGTCATTGATATTGCAGTGCAAAATGGCTTTTCCTCACAAGAGGCATTTACTAGAGCTTTTAAAAGAATGTTTCAATTACCACCAAAAAAATATCGGAAATATTTCCAGTCATTTTATATAGAAAGAGAGGGCGTTTCAATGGAAAAAGGTATACCGAAAGGATGGGTATTAAGTGGAAGTCATCCTGCTGAATATGAGATGGGTTTAGATTACGAAGTTGTTCATCAAGGAAAAGTATCTGCATAAAAGGAAAAGAGAACGTTACACACGGAGGGTTTTCAACATTAATGCAAATGTTCCGAGCGGATAAATATGTAGGTAAGAGGTTGCGTTTAACAGCATTTATTAAGAGTGAAAATGTAAAAGACTGGGCAGGATTGTGGATGCGAGTAGACGGAAAAGATACAGAGCCTATTGCTATGGATAACATGCAAAATCGTCCAATTAAAAATACGAATAACTGGCAATCATACTCGGTTGTACTAGATATAAAAGAAGAAGCACTTGGTATTGCATTTGGTGTTTTATTATCAGGAGAAGGCTGTGTCTGGCTAGATAGTATTCGTTTTGATGAAGTGGATGAAAAAATTCCTTCAACAGATTTGGCAGAAAATTTTTATGAAACACTCCTAGAAGAGCCGGTGAATCTGCAATTTGAAGAAATAGAAAATTAAAAAGTAAGGAGAAAAGATATGCTCAAATATGTGAAATTGATAAGTATTAGTTTAGTAGTATCATCGTGTATTATGGGAATCAACTATTTAATTAGTTATCTTTGGTCAGGGCATATACCTTCTTTGACGTGGAGAACATATTTGATATTTATGGTTATATTTATGATGAGTTTTGGTTCAATACAAAAAGAGAGCTATGAAGAGAGTTGATAATCGTCCTTTTAGTCTTCTTAGTATTAATACATATGTATTTATCACTGCATTGGAAAAACAGGTTTGCCGTTCGGGATTATTTCCCGCAACATATGCAGCGAATGGTTATTACACAATAATATTTGGTGGAGTTAATTTAGCGGAAAATATTATTTCATTATTACTTATTATACTAGTTACACAATTGGTAGCGGGAATCACTATAGGTATAAAAGTGATAGTAAAGAGGGGAAGTTCTGTAGTTAAAGAAGCATAAAGTAAAAAAGGTATCCTTCGTGGGATACCTTTTTTACTAGTGTTTATTATTTTGCAACTTCTGTCCACTTGTAGTTAAATTCACCGCCGAAGTCAGTTGTTACAAGTCCTTTAATGAAAGAGCGTTGTAAGTAAGAGCGACCTTGTTGGTATAAAGGAGCGACAGCACCATCTTGTAATAAGATTTTTTCAGCTTGCTTCATTGCTTCCCAGCGACCTTTTTCATCACCAGCTAAATCAGTTTTTACTTTACGAATAAGCTCGTCGTACTCTTTGTTAGAGTATTTATCGAAGTTATAAGCACTATCTGTTGTGAATAGATCTAAGAATGTAATAGGATCCGCGAAGTCAGGGCCCCAGCCATCGATTCCAATTTCGTAATCACCACTTAATAGTAGTTTTAACTGTTGTTTACGTGGTTGAGGTTTTAAATTCACTGTTAATCCATCTAGATTCTTTTCTAATTCACCTTTTAAATATTCACCAGTTTTCTTAGCTAAAGCATTATCACTTGTTAATAGTTCAATTGTTACTTTGTCAGTAGCAAGTTCTTGTTTCGCTTTTTTCCAGTTTTCTTTTGCAGATTTCACATCATCTTTGACTAGATTTCCATTCTCTTTACGGAAGTCATTACCGTCTGGACTTTTTGCGAATTTCGCAGGAACCATTCCTTCTGCTGGAATTGCACCGTTATTTAAAATTGTTTCTACGTACGCTTTTTTATTCATTGCTTCGTTAATAGCGAGGCGTGCATGTTGATTTTTTAATACTGCATTTTTCTGATTTAGTCGTAAGAATTGGATACCGACTTCAGCGCGTTCCTTGAAGTTGGAATCGTTCTTATACTTATCAACAAACTCCGCAGTTAAAGCAACACGATCAATTTGTCCTGAATCATATAAGTTAACTTCTGTAGATTTATCTTTAACGACATTGAAGTTGATTTCTTCTAGTTTTACAGTTTTAGCATCCCAATAGTTAGGGTTCTTCTTCAATTGGAAGCTTTGTTCATGTTTCCAGTTATCTAATGTGAAAGCACCATTGTAAATTAAATGATTTGTTTCTAAACCGTATTTATCGCCTTGAGATTTTAAATACTCTTCATTGATTGGTAAGAATGTTGCAAATGTCGTTAAGCTTAAGAAGTAGGGAACAGGGCGGTCCAGTTGTACTTCTAAAGTTTTATCGTCAAGAGCTTTAACGCCTAATTGATCGATTGCTACTTCTTTTTGGTTTATTTGTTTCGCATTTTTTATATCAAAGAATAAGAATGCATATTCAGCAGCTGTTTCAGGGTTAACGGCACGTTGCCAAGCGAAAATAAAATCTTTTGCTGTAACAGGAGTACCGTTTGACCATTTTGAATCACGAAGATGGAAAGTATACTTTGTTTTATCCGGACTAATGTCAACCGATTCAGCAACACCAGGGATCGGTTTATTATCTTCTCCTATAGCATATAAACCTTCAAAAACATTTCTCATTACATTCATGGATTCCCCATCCGTCGCTTTTGCAACATCCATTGTTGGAATTTCTGAAGCAAATGATAAGTTAATCGCTTGTTTATCGGGTGCTTTATCGTTCGCTTTTGCTCCGCCTGCATTATCTTTATTTCCCCCGCAAGCAGTTAGTAGTAGACTTGCCCCTAAAACAGATGCAACAACAGGTACAACTTTTTTCTTCATTGTTCTTTCCTCCCTAAATGTGTTGTTCGTAACGTCATAATGTCCATGTCTTGAAGTGTAGCTATAGAAGGAGAGAAAACCTATTATAAATATGTGGATATAGGTAATCAGGTATTCTATATGTATATACATGTTGAACTATAATCTATCGTTATATGTTTCAACTTAGTAGACATTACATTTTGATGATAAAATATTTTGTTTCTTTGATTATTTAGAATATTAACACTGGAAAGAACTATATGTCAATAATAAAAAG
The DNA here is from genome assembly GCF_038008665.1 of Bacillus sp. FSL R10-2201. Taxonomy (NCBI): domain Bacteria; kingdom Bacillati; phylum Bacillota; class Bacilli; order Caryophanales; family Bacillaceae; genus Bacillus; species Bacillus sp. FSL R10-2201. Next base: position 190,109 of record NZ_JBBOZP010000001.1, read on the forward strand.
TGGAGTGTTAATTTCTTGGAATAATATATTGAAAAAGCAGATTTCCTCATATTAGGGAATCTGCTTTTAATATATTTTGCTAAAAAAACAATGGGGGTGGGTGAGAACACGATGATCTAAGTTGCATTTTATCCCGCATTAATGGGCAGTAAGATCCTCGCCTCAAAATTCAGTGAAAGCAAAGAAGTTAGGGGGGATCAACTGCCCGTAAAAGCCCGATTGGTGAGGGCTGATTAAAGTTTCACTTTATTTTTCAATTTTTGCCCATTTGAAGTTTAATTGACCTGCAAAGTCTACTTGCACAATGCCTTTCACATAAGAACGCTCTAAATAAGATTCTCCTTTTTGGTAAAGAGGAGCGATAACAGAGTCCTTAAATAAGATTTTTTCTGATGCTAGTAACGCTTTCCAGCGAGCTTTTTCATCACCAGCCAAAGTAGTTTTAACTTTTTCAACTGTCTCATCAAACTCTTTATTAGAGTAATGATCTAAATTGTAAGGGTTATTCGTCGTAAATAGTTCAAGGAATGTAATTGGATCAGCAAAGTCAGGGCTCCAACCGTCAATTCCAATCTCGTAGTCACCTTTTAATAAGAGTGAAACTTGTTGTTTACGTGGTTGCGGTTTTATATTTACCGTTAAGCCATCTAAATTCTTTTCTAGTTGTCCTTTTAGGAACTCACCAGTTTTCTTCTCAAGGTCACCATCACTTGTTAATAATTCTAATGTTATCTTTTCAGAACCAAGTTCTTTTTTTGCTTTCTTCCATAATTCTTGTGCAGATGTTGTATCAACTTTTGTTAAATCGCCGTTTGCAGTACGGAAGTCTTTTCCATCAGGCCCTTTTGCAAAGTTTTTCGGCACGAGACTAAAGGTTGGTGTAGAGCCATCATTTAATAACGTATTTACAAAAGATTTTCGATCAATTGTTTGATCGATTGCTTGGCGTGCAGAAACGTTTTGAAGTACTTTGTTTTGCTGATTCATACGTAAAAACTGTACCCCTACGTTCGGACGTTCTTTAAAGTTAGCATCCTTTTTATATTTATCAACGAAGTCAGATGTTAGTTTTATACGGTCTAATTGTTTGGATTCGAATAAATTTACTTCTGTTGATTTCTCTTTCACAACGTTGAAATTGATTTCTTCGAGTTTGACATTATCTTTATCCCAATAGGTAGGGTTTTTCTTAAATTTAAAGCTTTGTTCATGCTTCCAATCGCTTAGTGTAAAAGCTCCGTTGTACAAGATTTTGTTATCTTCTAAAGCGTACTTATCACCTTGTGCTTTAAAGAATTCCTCGTTGATTGGTAGAAATGTTGGGAACGCCGTTAAGCTAATAAAATACGGAACAGGGCGCTCTAATTCTACTTCAAACGTATGGTCATCAACTGCTTTTATACCAAGTTGATCGGATGGGAGTTCTTTGCTATTAATTTTTTTAGCGTTTTTAATATCCAGGAATAAAAAAGCATATTCAGAAGCTGTTGCTGGATCGACAGCTCTTTGCCAAGCGAAGACAAAATCTTTCGCTGTTACAGGTGTGCCGTTCGACCATTTTGAATCTCGTAAATGGAATGTGTATTTCGTTTTATCAGCACTTACTTCATGAGATTTCGCAACGCCAGGAACAGGTTTATTACCTTCACCAAGATTGTATAAACCTTCAAATACGTTTCTCATTACTTGACCAGAATCAGTATCTGTAGCACGAGCCGTATCCATTGTTCGAATCTCAGTAGGAGAAGATAAGTTTAAAACTTGCTTACTAGGTGCCTCATCTTTTGCATTTGCTCCGCTCGCTTCGTTTTTATAACTACCGCAACCAGATAATAAAATACTTACTCCTACAACTGATGCAATACCGGGTACAAACTTCTTTTTCATTTGATTTTCCTCCTAAATAGTTAATAAGATTGGATGATGATGAGGGAAATGAAAAACAAAAAATCCCTCTTTTCGTATTGAGAAAGAGGGATTTTTACGTACAAGTTATGCACCCGTATATAAACGAAGTCCCTCATTCTATCTTTCAAGCACAAAGCTTGCAGGAAGTGGCACAGTATTCAAAATGAACCTGCTGCCGAGGTTTCAAAGGGCCAGTCCCTCCACCTCTCTTGATACAATGAGTAAACAAATAAATTTTATTAATTTTTGTGTTTCTTTGATAATTCAAAATCTTACACCTTAGATAATGAAGTGTCAATCAAATGGAATATAGTTTAAATTTTCAGTTTTATTTTTTTAAAAAAACCACTGCATATGGCAGTGGTTTCCCTACTAGAAGTTAAAGTTATCTGGATCTGGACCAACGCGATGATTTTCATTTAAAGCTTGAATTGCTTTCATATCATCCGAGCTTAATTCAAAGTCAAAGATGTTTGTATTTTCAATAATGCGGTGTTCTTTAATAGACTTAGGGATTGTTACAACTTCATTTTGTAGATCCCAACGTAAAATAACTTGTGCAGTCGATTTATTATATTTCGTAGCGATTTCTTGTAATGTTGGGTGATTAAGTAGCTGCCCCTGCATTAATGGTGACCAAGCTTCAAGCTGGATGTTATGTTCTTTACAGAAGGCATGTAATTCTTCTTGTGCTAAACGTGGGTGGTATTCCACTTGGTTAACCATTGGTTTAATTTCTGCAATTTCAAATACGTCTTGCAAATGGTGAATATGGAAATTACTCACACCGATAGCACGAACACGACCATCTTTATAAAGCTGCTCTAAAGCTTTCCATGATTCAGTGTATTTTCCTTTTACAGGCCAATGTACTAAATATAGATCTAAATATTCTAGACCTAATTTTTCTAATGTAGTTTCAAATGCTTGTAGTGTTGACTCGTAACCTTGATCACTATTCCACACTTTTGAAGTGATGAATAACTCTTCACGAGGAATACCAGATTCTTGAATTGCCTGTCCAACGCCTTCTTCGTTTTTATATATCGCAGCAGTATCGATACTACGGTATCCATTTTTTATAGCTGCTTTTACAGAATCAATTACTTCTGTACCATCTTCAACTTTAAAAACACCCAAGCCGAACCAAGGCATTTTCACGCCGTTATGTAATGTTGTATAGTCGTTTAAACTTGTTAAAGTCATATTAATTCCCCCTAGCTTTTTTATTGGTCGCTTCAACTGCTTGTTGAATGACTTCTGAAAAATTATTTTCATATAGAACTTTTAAGCCTTCAGCCGTTGAACCTCCTGGTGTTGTTACTTGTTCGCGGAGCATAGCTGGATCCTGATTTTGCTGGAGCATAGCGGCAGAGCCAGCAATCATTTGAATGACAAGGTGTTTTGCTGTTTCCTCATCAATCCCATAGCTTTTCGTTGCTTCAATTAAACCTTCAGCAAAGTGATAGAGAAAAGCGGGTGCACTACCAGTAACTGCGGTAAGTTGGTGAACTTCCTCTTCGGTACAAAACTGTGAGGTACCGATACCTTTTAAAAGAAGTTGTAACGTTTCTTGATGTGTTTCATCTACAGAATGTCCCGTCGTATATAAGGAGATAGACTTTCCAATCCCAGCAGCTGTATTTGGCATAATCCAAGCAACAGGTGTCCCTTGGGGAAGTCTTTCTTCTAGATAAGATGGTCCGATTCCGGCAGCAACTGTCACGACAAATTGATTAGTTAGAAGAGGGGATAGATCCGCTAATAGCTGTTCATGTGCGACAGGCGGCATTGCTAAAACGATTGTATCTACAGATTTAATATGCTGTTTCCAATCTGTTGTAATCGATAGATCATATTGAGTTTGTAATTGCGTTAGTTTTTCTATGTTACTTCGGTTGGAAACAATAATTTCTTCGATGTATTCTTTACTTGTTGTAAGTAGTCCAGTAAATATAGCTTCTGCCATACGACCGGCACCAATAAATAAAATTCGATGTTTATTAGGCATATCCTTTATTCCTTTCTGATGAGAATATGTTATAAAAAACGATACCATTTTTAAGAGAATTTTGTAAAAAGAAACGGCTTATCGTAAGTGGAATAGATGAGTGGGGGGGTTTACAGGAGAAAATTTATAGTAAGTATAAGAGTTATTTCTTATACTGTTGATAGGGAGTTTATTACATATCTGGGGAGAGATAAATATGGTTAGAAGTCCACTTTTTTTACTCATTTCTAGTATTATTTGCATATTAGTTGGATTCTATATCCGATCAAGTTATATTGAAATTTTCGCATCGGTTATGGGGATTATTAATGTTTGGTTACTTGCAAGGGAAAAGGTATCAAACTTTTTATTTGGGATGATTACAGTTGCGGTATTTCTGTATATTTTCACTACACAAGGCTTATACGCAATGGCAGTATTAGCAGCCTTCCAATTTATATTTAATGTGTACGGTTGGTATTACTGGATTGCGCGTAGTGGAGAGGAGAAGGTAAAGCCGACAGTTCGCTTAGATTTGAAAGGATGGATTATTTATATACTTTTTATTTTAGTTGCTTGGATTGGTTGGGGATATTATCAAGTCCGTTATTTAGAATCGACAAGTCCATATTTAGATGCTTTAAACGCTGTATTAGGATTAGTAGCTCAATTTATGCTGAGCCGAAAAATCTTAGAAAATTGGCATTTATGGATTTTGTATAACATAGTTAGCATTGTGATTTATATTTCAACGGGCTTATACGTCATGTTAGTATTAGCTATTATTAATCTATTTTTATGTATCGATGGCTTGCTTGAATGGAAGAAAAACCATAAAGAGCGAGAACGTGTAAATAATTATATTTAGAAAATAATTGTAATCAAAAAACCCCCTGAAGCATATACGTTTCAGGGGGGGTAAATATAGTGTGAATTTATGCTTTTGTCATACCAAGCAATACAGCGCCGCCGATAATTAAAACACTACCTAGTCCAATAAAGATCAATTGACGTTTTGTTTTCTTTTCACCTAAGAAGACAATCGCACCGAATGTTGAGATAACGATTCCAGTTTGAGATAATGGGAAGCTTGTCGCTACTCCGACACGTGGTAATGAAAGAAGTAAGAATAAGTTTCCTGTTCCCCATAGTAAACCAGATAAAGCATTACGCATTGCATATTTGTTAAATGGTTTATGTTTAGACGTCAGTACAACCGCACCAACGAACATACCAACTGCCTGTGGTAAAATAGCAGACCAACCATCAATGTTATACCAACGAATAATAATTACATATACAAGATAACCGAAAGTAGAAACAATTAAAGTAAGAAGTCCCTTTTTCAATTGTCCTGGTGGCTGTGCATTTTCTTTATCATCTAGTGATGTGAATACAACACCAACTACGATTAATAGGATTGCAATCGTTCCCAGAACAATCGTTGTTGTAGTAGTCCATTCACGGAAAGCGATAACCCCAAAGATAGAAGTTGCAACAAGTTGCATACCAGTAGAAATCGTTACAGTAGTTGAAACACCTAGTTTTTCAACTGTTTTTAATTGGTTTACTTGTCCTAAAGCCCAGAATAAACCTGAAATAAAACCAACAATCAAGACTGTCATTGTTAAAGCTGGTTGAGTAAATACATACATAACTGTTGCGAAGAATAGAGCACCGATTGTCATACCTACCGTTTGGCTATATGCACCACCGCCCATTTTTACGCTTACTAATAAGATGTTTCCCCATGCGATTGCAGGAAGAAGCGCTAATAAAATGTCCATTACAAGACTCCCTTCGGTTTTCTATACCAATATAATTACATATCGTTCTAACGATCGGTAATGCCCCACTAATAGAGTAGAAGATTACCGATCGCTAAAACAGGATGAAGAACTTACGATATAAATGCGTTTTCATTTCTTCACTTTTTGAAACACTTTCATATAATAACAGGAAATTACCTATTTTAGAAAGTGAATTCAAATAAAATGTATATTTAAATAAGAAATAAAATTCAGTCATTATTTAGGTCATTTTATTTTTCGGGAAATAAAAAAAGCAGCTTTTGTCGAAAACTGCTTTAGGAAGTGGTAATTCGCTTGTTAATGATTTGAATACATAATAAAAATAGTAATGACATGCTAATTGTTATGATGACAAGAGTCCAAGCGAGTTGCATATTACTTGCATCAATAGCCATATAAATTGCAGTTGGAATCGTTTGTGTTTTGCCAGGTATATTTCCTGCAAACATTAAAGTAGCACCAAATTCCCCGAGTGCGCGAACGAAGCTTAAAATCATACCGCTAAGTAGCGCGGGGAATGCAAGTGGGAGTGTAACGTGTAGAAAAACTTGATATTCACTCGCACCAAGGTCGCGCGCACCATCTTCAATTTGCACATTCGCGATGGAAAATCCTGTTTTTGCTGATTGATACATGAGCGGAAATGCAACGACTGTAGAAGCAATGATAGCAGCAGTAGATGTAAACATAATGGACTGCTGAAATAATGATTCAATCCACTTTCCAATGGGACTGTTATTTCCAAAAATGATAATTAGAAAAAAGCCGATAACAGTTGGTGGAAGCACCATTGGTAATAAGAAAATAGTTTCTAGTAGTACTTTATATCGCCACGAGGAGCGCGCTAATGCTCGTCCAATAATCGTTCCTAAGATCGTAACGATAATGGTGGCGCATGCAGCTACTCGCAAGGATAGAAAGACAGGTGACAAAATTGTATCAAAGCTCATAGCAATTATGGCAGGATTGTAAATCCATATTTCTTAAAGATAGATTGTGCATCTTTTGATTGCAAATACTCATAGAATGAAGTCGCCTCTTTCTTATGCTTAGATTCCTTTATAACACCTAAAGGATAGTGGATTGGCTCATGAGAATTAGCCGCTACCGCCTCTACAATTTTCACCTTGTCTGAAACGAGAGCGTCTGTTTTATATACAATACCAGTATCAACATTACCTGTTTCTACATATGTTAACACTTGGCGAACATCTTTTGTAAATACGATTTTATTTTGAACGTCATTCCAAAGATTTTCATGTGTGAGAGAAGCTTTTGCATATTTTCCTGCAGGTACAGATTCGGGTGTACCAAGTGCGATTTTCTTGATTTTCACATCCTTTAAATCTTGAAATTTTGTAAGAGAACTATCTTTTGGAACGACTAGAACTAGTTCATTTCCAAGAAGGTTTTTCCCTTCTTTTTCATTAATGAATCCTTTTTTAACAAGGGTTTGGAATTTATCTTCTGCTGCAGAGAAGAATAAATCAGCAGGTGCACCTTGTTCGATTTGTTGTTGAAGTGCACCAGAAGCACCGAAGTTAAAAGAAAGTTTAATGTTTGGTTCTTTCTCTTTATATTGTTTTTCAATTTCTTTTAGTGAATCTTGTAAACTTGCAGCCGCTGATATAGTCAGCTCCACTGATTTTCCCTCTTTAGCAGCTGACTTTTCTTCGCTTGAACAAGCTGCACTGAATATAAGAAGAAAAGAAAGTATAAGTACCCCAATGGATCGTAATGTAAATTTGTTCATAAAAAATCCCCCTTCGTTTACTAAACTAATTATAACTAAATATAACTAAATATAACTAGTTATAATTGAATATAATTTGAACGATATAGTTGTTTTTAAAAACTAGGAGAAATATTCTTTTCTTTGTTACAATGAAGGAAGAAAGTGAGGAATCGTCTATGGATTATCATTCCTACACAACGGAAGAAGTAGCAAAGCGATTAAAAGTATCAAAACTAACTGTATACGACTTAATTAAAAAAGGAGAACTGCCTTCTTATAGAGTTGGTAGACAGATGCGCATTGATGCAGCTGATTTAGAACAATATATAAAGCAAATGAAAACAGGGAAGGTACAATTTACTCCTGTAAAGAAGGACGAAATTAGTAGTTCGAATACACGCATCATTAGTGGTCAAGAACTAACGTTAGATATGTTGGCAAAGCATATAGAAAATCGATTGCCAAATTCTAATATATTGAGAGCGTATCAAGGTAGTTTAACGAGTTTAGTGAAGATGTACCAAGGAGAAGGAAGTGTCGTTAGTTTACACTTATTTGATGGTGAAACGGGTACATATAATGTTCCTTACGTAAAACGTATTTTAGTTGGACAACCATATATTATGATGAATTTATTAGCAAGAAATGTTGGGTTTTATGTGCAAAAAGGGAATCCACAAAATATAAAAACATGGGCTGATTTAGCTCAGTCATCTATACGATTTGTAAATCGAGAAAAAGGTTCTGGTATTAGGGTGTTAGTGGATGAGCAATTGCGAATTCAAAAATTAAGTAAAGAAGATATTAACGGGTATGAATGGGAAGAATCGAATCACCTTGGCGTTGCCTCGCAAGTCGCGAATGGAAAAGCTGATATTGGGGTAGGTTCAGAAAAGTTTTCCCAAATTGTGAACGTAGACTTTATTCCAATAATGAAAGAACAGTATGATTTAGTACTTCTGAAGAATAAAGAAAATGAGGAACTTATTGAGGTTATAAAAGAGGTTTTGCAATCTGAAGAGTTTCACAATGAATTAAAAGCAATTGGTGGATATGATATAAGCAAAACAGGCCAAATTATATATGAAACAAACTAAAAGGCTGCTTGTCTATAAGACGAGCAGCCTTTTCTATATATAAAGGGGTTGGGGGAAACAAAGTGTTAAATAAGACTTTGAGCAAGTGCATAAATGAATGCAGTAAGAAGAGTAGCTCCACTTGCAAGTCCGATAAAGTCTGATTTGTTGAAAGTAATGTTGTTCATTATAATCTCTCCTTATTTGTTTAATGTAGTTGCAACTGCTTTTGCATCGACAAGTGCGGATAGCACCATGCCCATTGTATTGAAAAATTTGTTTGATTTCATTTTGTTCATCATGCGTATCCGCTCCTTTTCGAATTGTTGTTGCCCTGCTTTCTGTCTTAATTATATGAAATATAGCAGCCTGCAACTATCGAATTGGCTTACGTAAGACTTACACTTTTGTAAGAAAAAAAGACATTCGTGTAAGAATGTCTTTTAAAGCATATTGATATGATGATGTGCTTCAATTGTTTTTAAAAAGCTTCGCATCGAATTGGTCATGTAACTATCTTTACGGCGTATGAAAACAGTTGAAATACTACCATATTTCTCCGGAATTGGATGACAGTGTACTTTACCTGCTGTAGAAAGGTGCTGCACCGCAGACTGGGGGACGAGTGTAATCCCAAGACCGAGCGCTACGCTATTTAATATAGTTTCTAATATGTTAAACTCCATAATTCTTTTTGGTAGCAAACCTTCATCTTTAAGCCATCGTTCAAGCTTGGAACGGTATCCACATCCTTGATTAAAAACGAGTAGGGGCGTCGTAGTAAATTCTTCTATATGAAAAGCTTTATTTTGTGTAACAAGCATTAATTTCTCAGTACTAACATCGTATTGTTCAATTAGTGGATGTTTAATAGGACCTGATATAAAGGCGCCATCTAATTGGTGATCGAGTACTTCTCTAATAAGCTCTTCCGTTAGACCAGCTTGTAATGATAAATCGACATTTGGATAGCTTTTGTAGTAAGAAGACAAAATGGTAGGCAATGTACTGACTGTTTCGACTGTACCGATTTTTAATATACCAGATGGTGTTTCACTATCTAAAAACACTTGTTTTAGCTCTTCAACATCTTGCAAAATTTTATGAACGTAAACGAGCATTTTTCTTCCTTCAGCTGTTAAAGTCATGCCTCGCTTATGACGGTAAAAGAGAGGTGTTTTCAGCTCGTTTTCTAATTGTTTAATACGTGCGGTTACATTTGATTGTACGTAATTTAATTCCTTTGCTGCGCCGCTTACACTACCGCGGTCGGCAACGCTCTGGAAGATTTGTAAGTCTCGTAATTCCATTTTATGCTCCTCCTTGATGTTAACTATCATTATAAATGATAGTTAACATCATTTTGAATCATTTTACGTGATATATTTTTTCTTTTACAATTCTCTTTGTGCAAATAGAAAGAAGCGGGGGATTGTGGTGAGAAAAGGTCAAATGATAATAGGTGCTTTGGCATGTTTAATTGCAAGTATGTCATGGGGAGCGATGTTTCCGGTTGCTGATCATGCTCTAGAATACATAGATCCATTTTATTTTTCGTTTATTCGTTATGGTGCGGTAGCAATTGTATTGATTGTATTATTGCTAATGAAAGAAGGAAAGAAGGCATTTCGCTTAGAAGGAAGAGGGAAGTTACTCGTCTTTTTTGGAACAATGGCTTTTACCGTATATAATGTATTAATTTTTCTAGGACAAATGTTAATGGGAAAATCAGGTGTAATGGTAGCTTCTATTATGGAGGCGCTTATGCCAATGATTTCAATTTGTATTTTATGGGGATATAAAAATATAAAGCCGAAGAAATATATGATAACGAGCATGATTATTGCGTTTGTAGGGGCTGTATTTGTTATTACGAAAGGTGATATGAGTTTCTTTTTAACATTGAAAGATAACATGTTTTCGCTAGCATTTATATTTGTTGGTGTTGTAGGATGGGTTATTTATACGATGGGTGGTCAAACGTGTAGCGATTGGTCAACATTACGCTATTCTACTTTGACATGTGTATTGGGTACAACTGTCACAGGGATTATAACTGTGGTCATTACAGTGCTTGGATATGTATCTGTTCCAAGTATGGAAACGATTTCTATTGTGAAGTATGATTTGTTATTTATGATGACATTACCAGGTATCGTAGCACTACTTGCTTGGAACTACGGTGTGAAAATCTTATCATCCATTAATGGTATTTTATTTATTAACTTTGTGCCAATTACTACTTTAGTTATTATGATGATGCAAGGGTATAAAATAACAACATTTGATATTGTAGGAACATTATTTGTTATTGCAGCGCTTATTCGTAATAATGTTTGTCAGAGAAAAGAAGAAAATATAAATAAACAAATTTTGCAAGAAAAGCAATTGCGTCAAGCTGTTTAATAGGCAACTGGAGGATTTTATATGTTAGAAAGTTTATTGTTTTTCTTTGCTGCTGGAGTTGCCTGCGAGCTTGCAGCAATTAATCGAAACGGTCGTAAAAATATAAAACAACAAGCTGAATTGATACAGCTTTTAAAAGACTTGAAGGAAAGAAAAAATTAAAAGACGACCGGGCATAGACGGTCGTCTTTTCTATTATTATTTATATAAAGGGGAAAGGGGACACAAAGTTATATAAGCGTAGCAGCGTAAATGAAAGCAGTAAGAAGAATCGAGCCGCTAGCTAGTCCTAAAAAATCTAATTTATTAAAAGTCATGTTATTCATTATAAATTCTCCTTACTTGCTTAATGTAGAAGCAACAGCTTTTGCATCGATAAGAGCGGAGAATACCATGCATATTGTATTTAAGAAATTGTTCGTTTTCATTTTGTTCATCATATAGATCCGCTCCTTTTCAAATGGTTGTTGTTACTTTCTGACTTAATTGTATAAGATAGTGGAGGGAGCCGCTATCGAATTAGCTTACAAGAAAATTACACTTTTGTAAGAATTGAAATTTAACAATAAATACTTATTTTTATTACCAACTCCTAAAACTTAGTGTTATAATCGTTGTAAGAAAATGATTATACTTCGGATATTCAGAAAGGAACGAAACAAATGTATAAACCAATTACATTTTCGTTGAAATATATATTTAAAATGGCTGGGAAGGTAGAAGTACAAGGGAGAGAGAAATTACCGGAAGGTGGCCCTTACGTTGTTGCGTGTACACATACAAGTTTTATGGATGTTTTAATGTTAGCGGCAGGAATGTACCCAACCCAAATTCATTACATGGCAAAAAAAGAATTGTTTGAAGGGAAATTTAAAAATTGGTTTTTTAAAAATGTAAATGCATTCCCTGTAGACCGTGCGAATCCAGGGCCAAGCACATTAAAAATTCCATCACGTTTATTAAAAGAAGGAAAAGTAGTAGGGATTTTTCCGAGTGGGACGAGGTCATCAGAAGACGTTTCACTAAAAGCTGGGGCTGTTACGATTGCAATGCGTTCTAACGTTCCGTTAATACCGGCAGCTTATGTTGGTCCATCAAGTATAAAAGAATTGATAAAAGGAAAAAAAGCGCGATTAGTTTTTGGAGATCCAATTCAAATCGATGCTGAAGAACAAATAGACCGAAAAACGGCTATGAAAATGATGACAGATGAATTAAATGCAAAGTTTGAAGAACTAAAGGAAGTTTTGCAGCCGAATCAAAAATAAGAAAAGACGATCGTGCATAGACGGTCGTCTTTTCTATTATTATTTATATAAAGGGGAAAGGGGACACGAAGTTATAGTGTAGCAGCGTAAATGAAAGCAGTAAGAAGAACCGTGCCGCTAGCTAGTCCTAAAAAATCTAATTTATTAAAAGTGATGTTGTTCATAATGCATTCTCCTTACTTGTTTAATGTAGAAGCAACAGCTTTTGCATCGATAAGAGCGGAAAATACCAAGCTCATTGTATTTAAGAAATTGTTCGTTTTCATTTTGTTCATCATATAGATCCGCTCCTTTTCAAATGGTTGTTGCCCTGTTTCTGACTTAATTATATGAAATGTTGCGGAGAGTCACTATCGAATTAGCTTACAGGAAAATTACACTTTTGTAAGAAAAACGAATGAAAGTGTCATGATGAGAAGATTTGACATATGTTCATGTGATTCATTAAGTTAAAAGTAGAGGTGAGTGTATGGCTAATATTAAAGATATTGCAAAGATGGCTGGGGTTTCAGTTACGACTGTTTCGAGGGTATTAAATGATCATCCATATGTAAGTGAAGAAAAAAGGAAAGTTGTTTTAGAAATAGTTGAGAAATTGAATTACTCGCAAAATGCAAATGCTGTTCATTTATCAAAAGGGAAGACGAATATTGTTGGCGTGATTTTACCTTATATTAATCATCCGTCTTTTGATGCGATGGTGGGTGGAATGATGGAAGTTGCGTTAGCTCATAATTACAGGGTGCTTCTTTGTCAAACGAACTACAATAAAAAAGAAGAAATGAAAAGTTTACATATGTTGAAAACAAAGCAACTAGACGGTCTTATCATTTGTTCTCGTGCTAATGAGTGGGAAACTATAGAGCCTTATGCAGCGTATGGGGCGGTTATTGCTTGTGAGGATAATGATATTGAAAGCATATCGAGTGTATATACAGATCATTTTAATGCCTTTCAATTAGGGATGAGTTACCTTATTGAAAAAGGTTATAAGAAGATTGGATATTGTACGGGAAGAAAGTTAGGGCCAAGTAGTAAGAAACGTTTTGATGCTTATAAACAACAGCTACAATTAATAGATGAAGAAGTGATGGAAGATCGGATTTTCACAGAATGCTTTACGTTAGAAGATGGTGTAAGAGTTGCACATCAATTCAAGGAGATGGAGAATCCTCCTGAAGCATTAATAGTGGCAGGAGATGAAGTTGCTATTGGGATCATGACAGAAGTTGAAAAATTAGGTATTGAAGTTCCTGAGGATTTAGCGATTATTGGTTTTGATAATCAACCGATTTCTCAAGTTTTACAACTGACAACCATTGACCAAAATTTAAAGGGAATAGGTAAGACGGCTTTTGAAATGTTTTATAGGCAAGTAAGTGATGAGGGTTCTAAACAAGAAAAGATGGAAATTCCGTATAAACTTGTGGAACGCTCGACGGTTTAGTATTTATCCGTTATGTGTATAATCACATAACGGATTATTTTTTGAAATGTCTTTGACAGGAAACGCGTTTCATACTTTATAAAAGAGTTACACCGGTCTGTAATAATCCATGGATTCTTTTCAAGTGCTAAAACAATGAATAGAATTTGGAGGAATATGCATGAATGAACTTTTATTAAGTATGAAAAAATATGTAGAGGATGACGAAAAGATTTTAGCGTTTGTCGTAGGGATATTTGAAAAGGATGACTTTACTTTATGTTATCAACATGGGATTTTTGTTGCCACTACTAGACGTCTTCTATTTTACGGGAAATTTTCGTGCTATCCTGCGATATTTGAAGAGTATTCATATTTGCATATAGATGACATAGATTTCCGTCCATATTTCGAATGTACTTGTAATCGTGAAACCATTAGAGCTAAGTATATTCAGAGTGGGAATGTGGAGCGCTTTGTCCGTACAGTTAGAGCTAATATGAATAATTAATCACCCCTTTGTTTAAACATAATATCTTGGTCTTTGTGAGGGAAAATGCGGAATAAAAACAACTTCTAAACCTCTAGGAGATAGTGATACAATGTCAAATGGGGGGAGGTATGAACTATGGTTAATCAACGTATAAAGGAAATAACACTAATTACAATTGGTTCATTATTATTCGCAATTGGTATTAATTACTTTGCAATTCCAAACCGTTTATCAGAGGGTGGAATTATTGGTTTAACGGTTGTTACGTACTATTTATTTGATTGGTCACCAGGAATTGTGAATTTTGGTTTGAATGCAATTTTATTAGCTGTAGGTTATAAATTTTTTGATAAGAAAACGATGGTTTACACAATTATAGGTATTGTGGAAACCTCTTTGTTTTTATATGTTACAGAACATATCGAATATCAAGTAAATAGTGATACGTTACTAGCAGCTTTATTTGCTGGTGTATTTGTAGGTATCGGATTAGGCTGTATGTTCAAAGCTGGAGGTACATCAGGAGGATCGGCAATTTTAGCTCGACTAGCAAATCAATATTTAGGTTGGAGCGTTGGTAAAGGCGTACTTATTATTGATATCGTTGTAATTGCGGGTTCTGTATTTATAATAGGACAAGAAAAGGCAATGTATACACTTGTAGCTGTATTTGTCGGAGCGAAAGTAATTGATTTCATCGTGGAAGGTATGGATACAAAAACAGCTGTTACAATCATTTCAAATCAACCGGATTTAATACGTGAAACTATTACAAAAAACATGACACGCGGTGTCACTGTATTAGAGGGACGCGGCGGATATACTGGTAAAAATAAAGAAGTTTTATATATCGTTATTAATAAACAAGAGCTTGTTAAGTTAAAGCAAGTTATTAGTAGAGTTGATGAAGATGCCTTCGTTGTCATTCACGATGTGCGTGATGTACTTGGCGGTGGCTTTAAAGCAAGCTAAAAGGTGAACGAGAAAATTCGTTCATCTTTTTTTTATCCCGCATTAACGGGCAGTAGAACTCCCACCTCAAAATTCAGCTGGAGCAAAGAAGTTAGGTGGGAGATCAACTGCCCGTAAACGCCCGATTGGTGAGGGCTGATTAAAGTTTCACTTTATTCTTACAAAAATGTAAGGGTAATGTAATGGGATTGAATGGTAGATTAAATTCCTGCTCTTTAGAATGGATGTATAAGTATCCTGCAGAGGAGGAAGATCAGTATTATGAAGAAAAAAATAATTACTACTGTAATAGCCATGGTAGTGATAGTAGTAGTATTACTACCTACGAAACTTGGACCGGTTATTGATAAATATAATCCGCTTTATACGACGAAAGAATACTATACAATTGTGGATGCGATTGGTCAGCATGTCGGTGATGAATGGTATGAATATGAATTTATTGCATTTGATGAACGTGGAAGAGAACAAAAAATAAAGAAGACTGTTAAGCATATGTTAAAGAGAGATGAAGCATTAAAGGTGTACGCAAAAGGACGCTACGGCGAGGCAATTGAAGAAATTGAAGCTGGAAATATTCCTATTAATGCGAAGAGTAAACTTTTAACGATGAGATAGCGAATTATACCCCCGCCTATTTTTTGTCGAAAATAAAAATACTAGGTAGGGGTATTTTAGATCCGTGAAAAAGCCTTAGTCCATATGGACTAAGGCTTTTCTTATTATATAAGGGGGAAGGGGGTACATTGTAGTAGCATGAGTGAAAGGTATAAGAAGAGTCGGCTACTAGCAATGTAATTTGGTTATGTGAGTATTCTTCTTATTTGGCTTACTTTCTAACCTTATTGTACAAAGTATAGGTAAGGGGAACTATCGAATTACATTACACATAGCTTACAAATATGTAAGACTCCTGTAATGCAATTCGATAGTTAAAAGATAGTAAATTTAATATAGTGTAACTAGAAAGTCTCATTTTATTACTTTCTGATTCGCAATGTTAATGAAGAACGAAAAACCAACTAACTTTGAATAGGCCTCATCTTAGCTTAAGATGAGGCCTTTTTTCAAACCTTACAACATTGTAAGGTTTACGTAAGTTAATTCGATAGTAAATTTGTCATATTTTTTGCATAATAGATACAAATAGATAAAAAATAATTAGGGATATATTAAGAAGGGAGAAAACTGGGATGCGTAAAGAAGAAGTAGTGAAGTTTCCAATTAAAGATTTCTGTAGCTACTTTACTGTTGCCGTAGTATGTATTGGATTATTTGATATAATAACAAATTTAATTGTTAACTAATATAGATGATAAAACAAGAAGGAAAACCCTTTCTTGTTTTTTTTATGGGGGCATAAAGATGAAATTGATTGATAGCCATATACATGTTGATCAATATGAGAATGAAGAGAAAAGTAGATTATTTATAGATGTGGAAAACAGTAAAGAGATACAAGGGCTTATTGCAGTATCTATGAATTATCAATCATGTCTAGAAACTTTATCTTTAGCAAAGCGATATCCTTTTGTACATCCAGCAATAGGTTTTCATCCGGAGCAGCCGATTCATAAAGAGGAATGTGAGAAAATTTATAAATTAATTGAAGATCATGTAGATGAAATTGTTGCGATTGGTGAAGTGGGACTCCCATATTATTTAAGGAAAGAAGATGAAAATATTGCTATTGATCCATACATAGCGGTGTTAAAAAAGTTTGTGGAACTAGCTAGTAAATACGATTTACCAATTATATTGCATGCGGTTTATGAAGATACTGACACTGTATGTGGTTTACTTGAAGAATATAAAGTTTCGCGTGCACACTTTCATTGGTTTAAAGGAAGTGAAGAGACAATGAAACGGATGATGAGGAACGGTTATTATATTTCTATCACACCGGATGTTTTACATAAGGAGAAAATTAGAAAAATAGTTTCGTATTATCCGCTTGAATATATGATGGTAGAAACAGATGGGCCGTGGGAATTTCAGAAGGATACGATGACACATCCTTATATGATAAAAGATGTATTACAAGAAATTAGTATAATAAAAAAAATATCAGTAGAGAAAGTTACTGAGCAAATATATGCGAATACGGTGCGATTTTATAAAGTTAGTGAGTCATAAAAAAACACCAAGCATCTCGCTTGGTGTTTTTTTTATGACTCTAATTTTTTCGCACGTCTTAATAATAAAAGAAAGACAATTATAATGAACCCAATTATAAGGAAGAACCCATATTGTTTTATATAATCAATTATGTCATTCGCACTTGTTGGTTTTTCAACGTGAATGCCTTCTTTATTAGTAGTAATATGAATATCTTTCATTTTTACTTCATTCATGTCTTTTTGTAAATCAATCCACTCTATGTTTGGAATACTTTCTAGTTCTTTTAATACTTCTTTTAATGGTTCAACGCCCAAGTAAGGATGATAAAATGCACCGATAATTCCATCAGATAGTTTAGTGATAGATAAAGCACGTTCTTTCATTTTTGCTATAGCTTGTGGCTTCCCTTCTTCAATAAAGCCAACAGTTTCAGGAATTAATTTCATCCCATGCAAAAATGACGGTGTACTTATATAAGCTGGTGAGTGCATTGATTTCCAAGTTGTATCGTTTAGTTGTATTTGTCCTACATAAGTTGAAAAATATTGTGATAGTATTTCATATCCTTTTTGAGACATTGTATAGTGCGGAGCTTCAAAGGCAACTGGATATAATTTAGCTTCTACAAGCTCTGTAATCCCTTTTTCAATATGATCTTTAATATATTTTTCTTCGAAGGCTTTCCCGTTTTTTACGTATTTATTATAGTCTTCTGTAGACTGAAAATCTTTTTTTGTTTTTGATTTTTCATGGTTTGGTTGGCGAATTGGTTGATCTGTTTTTACATCCCAAAATTCAAAACCTTCGCCAGTTTCACTATCATAAAACTGATGTGTGTAACCATGCATAACGATAGAGCCACCATTATCTTGCATAAAGTGTAAAACATCGATTAATTCAGAGTTATCCTTTAAATGTACTGTTTTTCCTGTGTCTGGATCTTTGTAAACAGGGATAACGGTAATCATATAAGGGAGCTTTTTCTCTTTTAGTAATTCAGCGATTTCTTTTAATTGCTTTACATCTACAGCTGGATGAACGTCTTCAAGACGTAAATAAGCTGAAGTTTTATTTGTTTCAGGTTTTTGTCCGAAATAAGAAAATAACATTTCACCGACGTAATGAGACATCCAATCGAAAAGGTTTGGAGTTGCAACATAATAGGATGTTCCTTGCTGAATGATTAACGGATGAGTTCCATCAGCACTCAAGGCGTAAGCAAGAGTTGTTCCTTTTGTTTCAATTTTCTTCATTAAGCGTTCTTCATGTAATTCATTTTTTAACTGGTTAGTCGGATATTCTATAGTGTGAATTCGTATATCGGTTTCTTTCGGGGTAATGAAAGAAAAACGATTAGATAATTGTTCAACATTTTGTCCTAAAACTAATATGGGACCTGAGAAGTTTTCTAGAAATTGTTTTGCTGCAATAGAAAAATCTTCTTTTTTCTCTCCGATATAAACAATATGTGTATAAGAAGATGATTCAGTACTTTCCTTTACTTCCTTTAAGCTTTTTACTGTTATATCTTTTGTAAAGTGCCCTAACTGAGTATTAAGGATTTGTACATTGTTTGTAATTTTGTTGTCTTCTGTACTATACAAAACGAGTACTTTTGATTTTGATGATGTTTGTGCAGAGGTATGTATAGGAATGAGTAGTAAAATGCTGAAAAAGATTAGTAGAGTTCTTTTCATTTATTTATGCTCCTATTCTATATATAGAATTCAATTTACAATTATATACAAGAAATAAGTTATAGTCCATGTAAGTTACATTTTTGCACGTATTTACCATATGTTTTTTCGCAAAATCGGTCTAAAGCATGATGATAATATGTATAGTAATTTGCTATGATTGAAAGGTAAGAGAATGATAGAGTGTTGGTAATTGTAAAAGGAAGGCTGAAAGGGGACAAATTTCAGCGGAGAAAGAGGTAGAGGTAGTGAAGAAATTCTTTGTGGGATTTTTAGTTGTTCTTGGAGTGTATTTATATTTCCAAGGAAAGTCTGAAGGAATGGGTAAGCTAATGAATGAAACAAGCTATGTTGATTCAGAAGAAGCAAAACAGATGAAACAAATCATTATAGAGGAAGCAAAGAAAGTAAACCTTCCGGAATGGATACCTCTTACAATTGCCGAACATGAAAGTAGGTTAAATCCAAGAAGTGTTGGAGATAACGGAACTTCATTCGGATTGTTTCAATTACACCGCGGTGGTGGGCTTGCGCCAGATCATTTAACTGATGAAGAGCTGAAAGATCCACGTACAAATGCGCAAATTGCAATGCCGCATTTAATGAAAGGTTATAAGCGCGGGGTGCAAAAAGGTTTGACTGATTTTGCATTACTGAAATATATAGCGAATACATCTGGATGGCCAGGGAATTTAGGACCAGAGTGGACGGATAACAATATGAAGTATAACATCGGATTAGAGGATGTATACTATCGAAATAAAGGTGTAATCAAAGAGTAGGTTTTCTATACCTACTCTGTTTTTTTATGAACAATTTCATCCTTTTCTTTCGTGAAATACTGCGCTAGTTGTATTTTCACATCTTCTAGTTTTGTAGAAACTTGCGGTATTTTATATCCTACATACAACGGTGAAACGACAAACCTAGGAACAACTTTACAAATGATTTTCCTGTTTAAGTAATAGAAGAATAAGTTATAACTACTACATCCTTTATGGAAATCTGTCAGTATGTAACGTACAGTTTGCTGAATATAATTGGCCATTTCATCTATAAATGCAATATCTTCAATGATGATATTAAATTCAGTAAAGCCGATAATAGGACGCTCTGAAATATTGAGTTCAATGCGTTCATTTTTTTGAACAATTACCCCTTGGAAATTTGCTTCCTCAATATTTTCAAGATAGTCTACATGTTTCATTCCGATAATTTGCATATGTGCATGATGCAAACTTCCGCCTGAAAATGGACCATGATTTTTGTATAAAATCACAGAAGTGAATTCTTCATCTTCCTGTAAGTTTAACCAATGGAGAATAGAGAAGCGAATTAGTTTTCTCATATGTTCTTCTGTATATGTTGCGATATGGTCTTCGCAATTATCTGTTTCGATTAGCACGGTTTGAAAGGTATCCTTTAATGTAGGAAATTTATTTTTTAACCAAATAATAGAGCCCTCAGTTGCTAAAATATCCGTTAAATTTTCTCTGTCACAAAAAGGACATGCAGCGCTTCTGTTCCGAATGCTTTCTGGTTTTTGTTTACCGATATCGTTTAAAAAATATAGTTGTTGTGTATCCATTTGTATATGCCCCTTTAAAATATATGTAAAAATCCCGCTTAATACATTCGGGAAAAGGAGAAGGAAATCCTTTAAAGGGAATAGGGAAAAATAAAAGACAAGATATCCTCATTGCAATAGGGTACCTTGTCTTTTATTTTTTCTTTAATAGTGTGTATGGATAATATAGAGCATTTTCATTTTGTTTCTTTTTTCTATTTTTTATTGTGTATAAGGCAATTGCTGTACTTGCGATTACAATAATGGCTTTCTTCATATTCATATACCCCTTTTTATTGTTGGTTTAATTCTTGGCTAACTGCTTTCGCATCAACTAAAGCATGTAAAATCATTTTTACCATGTTCATCATAGTTCTTTCCTCCCTTTTATAGTTCGTTTAGTTCTTTTACAACTGCTTGTCCGTTCACTAATACCTCAAAGATTGCTTTTACGATTTCTTTCATCATGATTGTTTCCTCCTTGTTTTTGTCTCTCTTGTTTATATCTTTATTGTATAGGGAGGCATCTTTTCGTACTATCGCTTTCCATTACGTGAACATAACAGTTTTGTAAGATTTGATGTCACTTATTGAAATGTTTAGTCTATCTTCATTATTTTCAGAAAAATGACTATTCAAACATAAATCGGGGAAGTATAATAAAGAAGTAAGTATTAAATTCCGTACGAAAGGAGTGAATGAGATGAAATGTTCTTTAGCTACGCGCGCAAAATTTTTAGATTATATCTATATTTGTCGTGCGATTTTTCATGATGCAGTTGTTAACGGGATACGTATGCCCTTTTTTAACAATTGCATAGTAGCTATTGAACGATAGAAGTCTCTTCACCCATTTTTGATAAACGTGTGAAAAGGGAGCTATTTGGCTTCCTTTTTCTATGACAAAAACCATGGGGAATGTTTCTTTCCCATGGTTTTTTATATTGAAAGGAGTACGGAAAATGACAATTTGTAGTGTAAATAATGTAAAGAAATCTTTTGGTGGAAACATCATATTTGAAAATATATCGCTTGAAATAAAGAATGGAGAACGTATTGGATTAGTTGGTCGTAACGGTAGTGGGAAGACAACTATCTTTCAGCTTCTAACAGGAATGGAGAGTTTGGATGCAGGAGCCATTCATATGAAGAAAGGTACATGCATCGGTCATGTAGCACAAATTCCAAAATTTAATAATGAAATGAATGTATATGATGTATTAAGCTCCGCTTTTAAAAAGGAAAAAGAGTTGGAGATAGAAATGCATGCTTTAGAAAAAAATATGGCGGAAGAACAGGAATCATCTGCTTTACAAAAATTGATGGAGAGATACGGAGTAATTCAAGAAAGGTACGCGTTTCTCGGTGGTTATGAAATAGAAGCGAATATTATGAAGGTAGCAAATGGTCTACAGGTGACGGAACTATTTCCAAGATCATTTATAGAGTTAAGTGGTGGAGAACAAACAAAAGTAAGCCTTGCGTATATGCTATTGCAGAAACCAGATCTACTTTTGTTAGATGAACCAACAAATCATTTGGACTTATTTGCAGTCGAGTGGTTAGAGCAATTTCTAAAAGAATATACAGGAACAGTTATGGTCATTTCGCATGATCGCTATTTCCTTGATGAAGTTGTAACGAAAATTTTTGATTTAGAAGATGGAGAAATTCACGTATATCATACGAACTATTCACAGTTTGTTGAGGAAAAGGAAGAAAGGCTGCTTCAAGAATTTCAAGCGTATCAAGAACAGCAAAAGAAAATAAAGAAAATGAAAGAAGCAATTAAGCGTCTACGTGAATGGGCAAATCAAGCGAATCCGCCGAATGAAGGATTGCATAAGAGAGCCAGAAATATGGAACGTGCATTAGAGCGCATAGAGAAACTAAAGAGACCCATTTTGGATAGAAAACAGATGGGACTTCAGTTTGAAGGGCAAGAGAGAAGCGGGAAAGATGTTGTTGTAATGAAAGAAGTGAGTAAAGGATTTGATGAACGGTCTTTATTCGAGAAAGTAAATTTGCATATTCGTTTTCAGGAGCGCGCAGCTATCGTTGGACGTAATGGTACAGGAAAGACTACGTTATTAAAACTATTACTAAAAGAAATGCAGCAAGATGCTGGAGAAATTCGGATTGGTAGTAGTGTGAAAATTGGTTATTTATCGCAACATGCATACGGGAATATGAAGAACAATGTATTGGAAGCTTTCAGAGATTGCGTGGCTGTAACAGAGGGAGAAGCAAGACATATATTAGCTCGTTTCTTATTTTATGGTCCAGCTGTTTTTAAGAAAGTAACGCAACTTAGCGGTGGAGAAAAAATGAGGTTAAGGCTCGCGCAACTTATGTATCAAGATGTTAACTTTCTTATTTTAGATGAACCGACGAATCATCTTGATATTGAATCAAGGGAGGTTTTAGAGGAGGCCCTTGAACAATATAATGGGACGATTTTAGCTGTTTCACATGATCGTTATTTCTTAAATAAATTGTTTGAAAAGACATATTGGATTGATGAGCACAAATTATTTGAGTTTGCAGGGAACTATGCATGGGCTCGTCAAAAGTGGGAAGAAAGAATTGAGAAACAGGTAGTAAAACAGAAGCAGCAACAGCAAGGGAATAAAGCGTTAGAAGTAATGCCTATAAAAAAGAAGAAGTCTAGGGATTTAGAGGCAGTTGAAAATGAGTTAATGCATATAGAAGAAGATATATATGCACTCGAATGTAAAATGGAAAATGTAGTTGATGTTGAAATGCTTGAACAATTATATGAAGAAAAAACGAAAAAAGAGTTTTTACGAGCGGAGTTATATAATGAGTTAGAGAATATTGTGGAGTAAAGAAAATAGAATGAAAAAGAGCAAGTTGTTTCCTCATATTTTGGGGGAGGGCTTGCTCTTTTTAGTATAATGAAAGCAGAAAAATTGGTATAATTTTCTTGCTGCTGTGATAATAGAATGAACTTTAGGTCACTAAAACGTGGGGAGAATTTTATGTTAGGATATGCGCGGATTGCTACAATCGTCATGATTTGCTTAGTTTACGCAAATCATGTTTCACGTGAAACAGAAAATTTACAAATTTTTGTCGGTATTGCACTTTTTATTTATATTGTGAATCATATTTTGCTTGTAAAAGCAAAAGGGAGTAGGAAACTTGTTTTTTATACCTTGCTCACAAACGGTATTGTCACAGCGTTATTAGGGTTTTTATTTCCCGAGACATGTTTGTATTTAATTATATTTGGAATTGATGCGGTAGGATTATTTATTCATGATTGGCGTAAAAGGATGACTTATTTTTTTATCGCTTTTTTCTTTCTTTGTTGGTTTATAAATATACTACATACGTATCAACATACAGAGAGTCTGGAATTGGAGAGTAATGCAATTAACTTTATGTTTATCATTTTCAGTGCTTTAGCTGGAAACTTAATAAAAAAACTTACAGCTGCTCGGCAAATGGTAGATGAGCAATATGGGGAATTAGCATTATCTCATACAGCTTTAAAAGAAGCACATGAGCAATTACGTCTATATGCAAAAGAGGTAGAAGAATTGACAGCTGTTCGGGAGCGAAATGATATTGCCCGAGAAATTCATGATACTGTTGGTCATAATATGACGGCATTACTTGTTCAGTTACAACTGGCGGAGGTTTTATGGAAACAAAAATCGGACGCTACAGAAGAGGTTTTACATACATGCCATGGGTTAGCTAGAAAATCACTTCAAGAAGTGAGAGCTTCTGTGCATGCCTTAAAAGAGGAAAGTAAACTAGGGAACATAATAGAGAATATGCGTGAAATGTTACATGGATATTCTAAAGTGACGAAAGTACAAGTATCTTTTCAATTACAAGGAGATCCGGTTTTGATTCCGTTGTCACTACAGCCTACGTTGCTTCGTATTATGCAAGAGTCTTTAACGAATGCAAAACGTCACGGAAAAGCTAGTTTATGTGAAGTGAGTTTAGTTTGTTCAGTGGAACAAGTTAAGTTATGTATTTTGGATAATGGTATGGGAGTCAATGAAGTAAGCCCTGGATTTGGCTTACTTAATATGAAAGAACGTGTAGAGGAGCATGGTGGAATCATTCAATTTGAGAGTGAAATAGAAAAAGGTTTTCGCCTAAAAATCGAATTTCCACTCCGAGAAAAAACATGGGTAATAGGGGGAGCGTTATGATTCGAATTATGATTGTTGATGATCAATCACTGATTCGTGATGGATTGGCAATGATATTAAATTTACGTCCGGAACTGGAAGTGGTAGGGACGGCTAGTGATGGGGATGAAGTCGTACAAAAGGTGAAACAATTACAGCCTGAAATTATTTTGATGGATATTCGGATGCCTCGTATGAATGGTGTTGAAGGAACTCGTTTAGTTAGAGAAAAGTTTCCTTATATAAAGGTTCTTATGTTAACAACTTTTAGTGATAGTGAGCTTATTTTTGAGGCATTAGAGCAAGGAGCGAGTGGTTATTTATTGAAGGATATGGAGACAGATGCAATCGCGCAAGCAATTTTAACGGTGTATAGTGGCGGGGTTGTGCTTCCTCAGGATATAACAGCGCAAATTATAGAGGAATTAAAAAAGACGAAAGTGGCAGTAGAGTGTAACCCACCAGAACAACTAAAACAATTAACTGAGCGAGAAGTAGATGTTTTAAGAGCAATTGGACTGGGGTTAAATAATAAAGAGATTGCCGAAAAGCTATTTATTACAGAGGGAACTGTTAAGAATCATGTTTCTAATTTGATTAGTAAGCTAGAACTGAGAGATCGAACACAAGCAGCAATATACGCAGTAAGGTATGGCGTCACGATGTACACATGACTTTTGGCATATATAAGTGTGAAAAAGCAGCAGAATTTGCTGCTTTTTTATTTTGTATTTCTATCTTAAGGGTGATGGAGAGAAGAAGAAATTTTTCTACAATGAAAGTGTAGATGAATACAAAGGGGCTGAATCAATATGTTAGTCATAGATCATATTACGAAATCATTTGGCAAGAAGGAAATCGTAAAGAATGTTTCTTTTGAAGTGAAAAAAGGTGAAACATTTGGATTGCTTGGACCAAACGGAGCGGGGAAATCAACGACGATATCAATGATTTGCGGGTTAATTCCATACGATAGTGGTGATATAAAAGTTGGTGGGAAATCTGTAAAAGAGTATCCATTAGAAGCGAAAAAGAAAATCGGTATTGTCCCGCAAGACATTGCGCTGTATCCGACACTTTCAGCAAAGGAAAATTTAATCTTCTGGGGAAAGATGTACGGTTTAAATGGAAAAGTTGCAAAAGAGCGGGCAGAGGAAGTGTTAGCTTACGTCGGTTTACAGGATCGGGGAAAAGATAAAATTGAAACATTTTCAGGTGGAATGAAAAGGCGTATTAATATTGGTGCAGCACTTATGCACGAACCAGAGTTATTAATTATGGATGAACCGACAGTCGGGATTGATCCGCAGTCGAGAAATCATATTTTAGAGACTGTTAAAAAGTTAAATGAAAAAGGTATGACGGTCATTTATACGAGTCATTACATGGAAGAAGTTGAGTATTTATGTGAGCGAATTGCCATCGTTGATCATGGAAAGGTAATTGCACTAGGAACGAAAAGAGAGCTATGTAATCGTCTAACAGATGGGTTTATGGTGAAATTGCAATTAAATCGCTACAGTACGGAACTGCTACAAAAGTTGAAGGCACTACCTGTTGTTGAGCGGATTATTTTTGACGAAGATAGTAGCACGATTGATATTGGACTAAATGGTGGCGAGGCAATTGGCATAGTTGTTTCAGAAGTTGTTGAAAACAAAGCTCAAATTTTAAAACTGGAAGTAAAAGAACCGAATTTAGAGGCACTTTTTTTACAATTAACAGGACGTTCACTTCGTGATTAAGGGGGTTAGTACGAGATGAGAAGTTTCATTATTGCATGGAAAGATTTAAAAATCCGTTTAATTGATCGGCGCGGATTTATGATGATGTTAATTATGCCACTTGTATTAACGGCCATTTTAGGTTCAGCATTAAGTAATGTATTTGAGAGTGGTGGACTACCGAAAACAGTAATTGGCTATTATCAAGAGGGAACGGATGAGTTTGCAGATGTCTTTCAAAAAGATGTATTGCAATCTAAAGAAATAAAAGATGATGTGAAAGTAAAGGTAGTTAACTCTCGGGAAGAGCTTGAAGATATGTTAAAGGAAAAGAAAATAGATGTAGGAATTGCCATCCCAAATAAATGGAGCGAACAAGTACAAGATGGAAAATTAAAAGAACCAAAGGTGCTTATAGACCCATCAAAAGATATACAAGCAAAAATTGCTGAGTCAATGATCCGCTCTTTTTCAGAACGTGTTCAAACAGTCGCAGTATCTACTAAAAGTGTTGTAACAGAATTAGCAAAATCTCAGCAGAGTGATGTAGCACAAGTTGCAAAAGAGGTAAGTGGAAGTCTACAGACGATAGCAACTGCAAGTGTGGGTAACATCCAAAAAGGAACGGTAGGAAAAAAAACAGTTGCAGCGATGCAATATTATGCAGCAGCAATGTTAGTCATGTTTTTACTATATAACATAACAGTAGGTGCAAAGTCAGTTGTAACAGAGCAACGAACTGAAACGTTGGCGCGTTTGTTCAGTACACCGACGAGCTCATTTTCAATTTTATTCGGGAAGTTTTTAGGTACATTACTATTTGCCTGTATACAATTTGGAATATTTATAGTTGCTACACACTTTATGTTTCATGTGGAATGGGGCGCAGATGTGTCTCAAATAGTAGTGTTGGGAATTTCTTATGCAATTTGTGTTTCTGGTTTATCTATGTTAATCGCCGCTTTTATTCGTGAGGAAAAAACGGCAGACTTAATGGGGGGAATCGGTATTCAAATACTAGCTATATTAGGAGGATCAATGTTACCGATTTACGTATTTCCCGATACACTTCAAACAGTTGCAAATATTGCTCCGAATAAATGGGCACTTACGAGCTTTTTAAATATTATGTCGGGAACATCTTGGGATGTGCTATTCCCTGTCATTTTAAGTTTATGTAGTGCAGGAATTATCTCCGTTATGATTGGAACGTTACGTTTACGTACGAGATAGGAGGGGAAATGATGAAGAAAGTTTGGGCGCTTTGTTGGCTAGAATTAAAACAAATTTTAATTAAGCCACAAAGTTATATACTCATGTTTGGAATGCCTATTATTTTTACACTCATATTCGGTGGACTTTTAGGCGGAAGTGGGAATGAGAAAGTAAATATTAGTTTAGTAGATAAAGATGGTTCTGTATTATCTGGCAAGTATTATGAGGAAATAAAGAAAAGTGATTTAATTTCTATAGAAAAGGTAACGTATAGGGAAGGGACACAGAGGATCGAAGATAAGAAAGCATCTGGTATAATCATCATTCCGAAAGATTTTCAAAAGAGTATGCTAGATGGAAAAGTAGAAAATATCCAATTTCAAGCCAGTGCTGATTTTACGGGTGGAACTTCTGTAGAGCAAGTATTAGCAAGTGCATTAAAAAAGATGGAGATAGAAGTTAGTGCAGCAAGAGATTTTGAGAAGAAAAGTAACACTTCGTGGGAAACGATGTATGAAACAATTTATACAAAAATAGATCCTGTTTCGATTCAAAAAGAATTGATTTTACACGATGATCAAAAGTTAAATAACGTTACAGGGCGAGCGGCAGGTTTTTCAATTCTATTCGTCATGATTGTCATGTTAAGTGCGACGGGAACTATTTTGAAAACTAGACAACTTGGTGTTTGGTCTCGTTTATTAGGGGCACCAGTTTCAAAAGTTCAAATACTAGCAGGATATATCCTTTCCTTCTTTTTAATAGGGTGGATTCAATTTGGTGTTTTAATGATATTAACGCATTCATTATTTGATGTGCAGTGGGGAAATTTATTAGGGGTTATTACACTCGTTTCAGTATTGCTATTAGCGGTTATTGGTCTAGCTTTATTATTGGCAAGTATCGTGAAAACAACAGAACAGCAGTCCGCACTAGGGAATATCGTTGTAATTTCAACGTGTATGATTGGTGGTCTTTATTGGCCAATTGAAATTGAGCCTTCATGGATGCAAG
This sequence comes from Bacillus sp. FSL R10-2201, assembly GCF_038008665.1. Lineage (NCBI taxonomy): Bacteria > Bacillati > Bacillota > Bacilli > Caryophanales > Bacillaceae > Bacillus > Bacillus sp. FSL R10-2201. Next base: position 218,707 of record NZ_JBBOZP010000001.1, read on the forward strand.
CGGCGGCAAATTTTGTTCCGCAAACGTGGGCGATGCGTGGCTTTACTGAGTTAATTGTAAGGGGAGGTACATTAGCTGATATAGGAGGATATATTGGTATACTCATTTTATTTGCAGGAGTATTTTTCGTAATTGGTTTAACAAGAATACGTTATGACTGAAAAAAGAAAGCAGAGTTACAGCTTTACGCGCTGAACTCTGCTTTCTTTTTGTGTGGTATCTTCCCTTGTTGAAATTATAATAGCGATCCCGAGCATAATAAAAAAAGCTAAAAAGAGGACGAACTTTGGGAAGAAAGGGAATAGTAATAACGCCCCGACTATTATGATTGTTAATAATACATAGTGCAGGACATATTGGAATAGGTTGTCCATATTTTCGCCCCCTTCTTGGTAGTTAATTGTTATTATTCTATGCGGGACTATTAGGTAATAGAAGGTGTTTTTTATTTTTTGAAAGACATCAATTAGCAAGGATTGACATAACTAGTGAAAAGGAATAATCTTGAAATTAATTCATACTATTTTTATAGGTAAAGTAAAGATAATTACAGAATTGGCGTTATGTTACCACTTAATAAAAAAACAGGAAAGTAAGGGTGAGAATTATGCGAAAGGTTTTTAAAGGGTTACTTTTTACGTTTCTTAGTACATCGGTTTTATTAGCAGGATGTGCTCAAGAAGAGACAAGTACAAATGAAGCAACAAAGATGCCGAAAGTAAAAGATGAGTTTATTAAAGCGAGTGACAAAGCAAAAAGTCCAGCAAAGGCAAAAGAAAGAAAGGATACCTTTGTAGTGGGAATGCCGAGCCCTGGCGGGATATTCCTTCCGCATTTTATGGAAAATGGGTGGGATGGTAATATAACACAAGCTATCTTTGCTCCTCTCGTTGGATTGGATAAGGAGGGGAAACCAATTCCAATTCTAGCGAAGAAATGGGATATTTCGGAGGATCAGCTTACATATACGTTTCATTTGAAAGATGATTTAAAGTTTAGTGATAGTTCACCGTTAACAGCGGATGACGTAGCATTTACATTAACTTTACTACATGATCCAACTTATAGTGGTGTAACGGACATAAGCCAAACAGCAATAAAGGGTGGGCAAGCATATAAAGAAGGAAAGGCTACATCTATTGAGGGGATTCAAGTCATCGATCCGAAAACAATTACGATTACAACTGAAAAGGTAAATGCCCAAACATTATCGTTAATTGGTGGAGAAGTTATATCAAAAGCTTATTACGGTAAAGAATATAAGCAAGGGAATTTAGAGTATTTAAAAGAGTTATATGGAAAACCGATGGGAGCAGGAGCTTATAAACTAGATAAATATATTCCAGGTCAAGAGGTTCGTTTTGTAGCAAATGAAAATTATTTTGAAGGTAAACCGAAGATTGAGCACTTTATTTATAAAATTACAAAAGGTGATACGAAGCTGCAACAATTTCAAGCGGGCGAAGTAGATTATGATGGCTTCACGACAAATGCGGAGACGATTGAACAATTAAAAGAGTTAGGCTTTGCTAATGTTAATGTGTATACGGGAAGTTCATACGGTTACATTAAAATGAATTATAAGAAGTCATACTTTAAAGATAAACGTGTACGCCAAGCGTTTATTTATGGATTAGAGCGTCAAAAGGTCATTGATACATATTTCCAAGGATACGCTTCACTCGTTAATGTACCAATTACACCAGTTTCGTGGGCGTATACAGAAGAAGGAATCAATAAATACGAATATAATTTAGAAAAGGCGAAGAAATTGCTCGATGAAGCTGGGTGGAAAGCTGGATCAGATGGTATTCGTGAAAAAGATGGCCAAAAATTGAAGGTAAGTTATTTTGCTTCTTCTGCAAGTAAAATCAATGATGTGATGATCCCCGTTATGAAGGAGGATTATAAAAAGATTGGGGTAGATTTCAATCCTGAATACATGGACTTTAATACGATGATTTCCAAGGTAATTAAAGGAGATTATGATTTAGCGATGGTCTCCACACCGATGATTGATGATCCGAGCGGAACAATTGAGGAGTTTGTTTCGACAAGTAAGCGTAATTATGATGGATATCATAATCCGAAAGTAGATGAATTAGCTAAGCAGGCATTAGAAACATTGGATATTGAAAAACGAAAAGAAATCTATAAAAAACTATATCAAGAGTTAAGTGAAGATCCACCTGTTATTTTCTTAAACAATAGTAAAGTCGTGTCTGCACATAATGCACGAATTCAAGGATTACAAGAAGATAATTATAATGGTATTTTGTTAAGTTTACCTAAATTGAATATTGCTCAATAATTTCGAAAGAATTATCGAAATATTTATATAGAAATAATTGACAAAATATACTGAAAGATATAAGTTAATAACCATAAAGTCTACCGGAAAGGTCGGAATAAGATTGTTACCCCTCAAAAACAACTATTTTTTTATAACCAAAACCGACTTTTCCGATTGGCTATAAAATGTTGCTGTGGGAGGCATACATTAGGCAAGCAGTTCATAAGGTGTAATTATTAAAAAAAAGTTAGGGTGGGGACAATGAAGAAAAAGACAAAAAAATGGGCTGGTGTATTTTCGGTATTACTGAGTAGTTCGCTTGTGTTATCTGCTTGTGGGGGACAGGAGGATACGGCTTCTACAGAACCAGTAAAACAGCAAGATTTAAAAAATATAAAAGTTGAAAATATTGCTGCGACAGATAAGACGAAAGTACCAGATAAAGCGAAGAATAGAAAAGATACGTTAGTAGTTGGCATTAGTAAACCAGGCGGCGTATTTTTACCATATTTCCAACAAAATGGTTGGGATGGAAACGTCACTTCAGTTATTTTTGCATCCCTTGTATCTACAGATAAACAAGGAAAACCAACTCCAGAATTAGCTGAGAAGTGGGATATTTCCTCTGATCAGTTAACATATACATTCCATTTACGTAAAGATTTGAAATTTAGCGATGGTTCACCATTAACAGCAGATGATGTAGCGTTCACATTGACGCTTTTACATGATAAGGCATATGAGGGTGACAAAGACATTTCTCAATATGCTGTTAAAGGTGGTAAAGAATATAAAGAAGGAAAAGCAACTTCTATTGAAGGAATTCAAGTTGTTGATCCACAGACAATTAAAATTACAACTAAAAAAGTTAATTCACAGGCACTAACAGCCTTAGGTGGAGAGGTATTATCAAAAGCTTATTATGGAAAAGATTACAAACAAAATACAAGCTTAGATTACTTAAAAGCGTTATATGAAAAACCGATAGCTGCGGGTCCATATAAATTTGAAAAGTATATCCCAGGGCAAGAAGTGCGATTTGTAGCAAATGAAAATTATTATGCGGGTAAACCAAAAATTCCAAACTTCATTTATAAAATTACTTCTGGTGATACGAAGCTTCAATTATTCCAAACAGGTGAGGTTGACTACACTGGCCTAGGTACTGGTGACGAAGTTCTTGAACAGGCTAAGGCTTTAGAATTTGCAAATATCCAAATCGAAACAGCAGCGTCATTTAGCTATATTTATATGAATAATAATAAGCCGTACTTAAAGGATAAAAAGGTTCGTCAAGCACTTATTTACGGATTAGATCGTAAAAAATATGTTGATACAGCATTGAAAGGATACGGTACGGTAGCTAATGTACCAATTCATCCAACTTCTTGGGCTTATACGGAAGAAGGAGTTAATAAATATGAATACGACAAAGAAAAAGCGAAAAAATTATTAGATGAAGCAGGATGGAAAGTTGGTTCGGATGGAATTCGTGAAAAAGATGGTCAAAAATTAAAGCTTTCTTATTTCGGCCCAAGTTCGGCTAAAGATAGCGATTTATTAATTCCGATTGCAAAAGAGAATTATAAAGAAATAGGTGTAGAATTTAACCCTGAATTTATGGACTTTAATACTATGCTTTCGAAGGTAAACAAAGGTGATTATGATTTAGCTTCTGTTTCGACACCAATTACAAGTGATCCGAGTGAAACAGCTGGTGAATATTTGTCGGGTGTCAATGAGAAGAGTCTTGGTTATAAAAATACAAAAGTAGATGAGTTAATTCAAAAGGGTATTGAAACGGTAGATATTGAAAAACGTAAACCAATCTATAAAGAACTGTATAAAGAATTAAGTGATGATCCACCAGTAATTCTATTAAACTATCGTAGAACAATTACTGGTTATAACGGGAATATAAAAGGAATTGACCCTGAAAAATACAATAGTATTAGTGCAAACTTACCAGCTCTATCTATCGAAAAATAACGAGAAGAATGTATAAGTAGAAGACATTTTTTCATTCGGCAAGTAGTGTGCCGCTTTGAAAAAATGTTCTTCTATTTTAAGCATAAGATTGGAGAGAAAAAGGGTGAAAACATATATCATTCGTAGGCTGTTACAAATGATTCCTACACTGTTGGGGACATCGATTATTATCTTCTTCCTGTTCGCACTTCTTCCAGGAGATTATATTGATTCAAACCCGAAGATTACACCGGAAAGAGCAGCTGAACTTAGGGAATTGTATGGATTGAATAAACCAATTGTTGAGCGATATTTTCACTGGCTAGGTAATGCATTGCAGGGGGACTTTGGTTTTTCTCTTCAATATCAAGAATCTGTAACGTCATTATTAAATAAATTTATATGGAATTCGTTTATTGTTGCGATTATTGCATTGTTCTTTATTTGGCTAATTGCACTTATTATCGGTGTATTTTCAGCGACAAAGCAACATTCTTTATTCGATAAGCTTGTAACAATTGGTGTATTTGCAGCGATGTCATTTCCTTCATTCTTTATCGGTTTGTTTTTAATTAAAGTGTTTGCGGTTGACTTTAAGCTGTTACCGATAGGCGGGATGATTGATGTTGGGAGTAATTCAACTGGGCTTGCTTACGGAATAGAAGTTGCAAAGCATATGGTTTTACCCGTATTTATTTTAACTCTTCTTGGAGTTGGCTCATTAACTCGTTATTTTAGAACGAGTATGTTAGAGGTTGTACGGCAAGATTACATTCGAACGGCTAGAGCAAAAGGGTTAAAGGAGAAGACCGTTATTTATAAACATGCATTAAAAAATGCAATTTTGCCGGCTATTACATTGCTTGCATTTGAATTACCAGGGTTGTTTTCAGGGGCAATTATTATAGAACAAATTTTCAACTGGCCAGGTATCGGTAATATTCAATTAGAAGCACTTAATTTTCGTGATTATACGGTATTAATGGCATTTACGATGTTTCTTTCGTGTTTGACAATTTTTTCAAACTTTTTAGCGGATATTGTATATGCAGTTGTTGATCCACGTATTCGGTTGAAGTAAGGGGGGGAAAGAGATGGAAACTGTTACAACAACTACGGAAAAAAAAGAAAAAAAGAAAAGAAGGAATGGATCATCGCCGTGGAGGCAAGCTTTTAAAAGGATAAAGAAAAATAAAATGGCACTTATAGGATTTTACGCATTAGTTTTTATGTTTTTATTTTGTTTTATTGGTCCATTCTTTTCACCGTATGCATCAGGAAAAATACAAGTTACGTTAATTAACAAACCACCTAGTTTTTCTCATTGGCTTGGCACAGATCAATTAGGAAGAGACATTTTAACGAGGCTTATGCAAGCAGGACGGATTTCATTAACAATTGGCTTAGCCTCAATGGTGTTATCCGTTATACTAGGTGCTTTATTAGGAGCGATTGCAGGTTTCTACCGTGGTATCGTCGATAATATTATAATGCGTCTCGCGGATATTTTAATGTCGATGCCAGGATTACCGTTACTTATTATAATGGGAGCTATTTTATCAGAATGGAAAGTACCATCTGATTATCGTCTTTATGTCATTATGATCATTTTAAGTTTAGTAGGTTGGCCAGGACTTGCACGCCTCGTACGAGGTCAAATTTTATCGCTGCGAGAACAATCGTTTATGCAAGCTGCTGATGTACTCGGGATAAACGATTACCGGAAAATTGTATATCATTTAATCCCAAATGTTCTGCCGATATTAATTGTTGTATCCACATTAGGTGTTGCAGGTTCTATTTTAGGAGAGTCTGCACTAAGTTACCTAGGACTTGGCGTTGTCCCGCCTACACCATCGTGGGGAAATATGATTAGTGCAGCAAACTCATTAATCGATTTCCAAAAGCGTCCGTGGTTATGGATCCCGCCTGGTTTTGCAATCTTTATAACAGTTGTATCAATTAATATACTTGGCGATGCACTTCGTGATGCATTAGATCCAAAGATGAAGCGGTAGGTGAGAAAGCATGAGTAGAGCAGTAGTAGAGCTAAAGGATTTACAAACACACTTTCAGACGGAAGAAGGTACAGTAAAGGCTGTCAATCATGTTAGCTTTTCAGTTCGAGAAGGTGAAACAGTTTGTGTAGTAGGCGAATCAGGTTGCGGGAAAAGTGTAACGGCTTTATCTATTATGGGACTTATTGCTGAATCTGGCGGCATCGTTGGTGGTGATATTCTTTATGAAGGAAAAAGTCTTTTAGGAATGAAAGAGAAAGAACTTCGTAGTTTAAGAGGAAATGATATCGCGATGATTTTCCAGGAACCGATGACATCACTTAATCCGGTCTTTACTGTTGGAGAGCAAATTGTTGAGACGTTAAGAGAGCATGAACTACTTAGCAAAAACGAAGCATACAAAAAAGCAATTGAATTAATTCGTAAAGTTGGTATTGCTCGTGCTGATGAAATTGTCCATTCTTATCCGCACGAATTAAGCGGTGGTATGTTACAACGTATTATGATTGCTATTGCACTTAGTTGTAATCCAAAGTTATTAATTGCAGATGAACCGACAACAGCTCTAGACGTTACGATTCAAGCGCAAATATTAGACTTACTAAGACAAGTAAAAGAGGAATTTAAAACGTCCATTTTATTAATTACACATGATCTAGGTGTTGTAGCAGAAATGGCCGATTATGTTGTCGTTATGTATGGTGGAAAAGTTATTGAAGAGGCACCGGTACTAGAGATATTTCAAAATCCGAAACATCCATATACGCAAGGGCTGCTAAAATCAAAACCAGTAATGGGGAAACGAACAGATAAACTTTATTCTATTCCAGGGCAAGTTCCAAATTTAGTTGGCTTAGATGAGTTTTGCTACTTTAGTGGCCGCTGTGAACATTGCATGGAAATATGCAAAAATGAAGCGCCAAATCTTAATGTGCATGACGAGGATCATAAAGTAGCTTGTTGGTTATATGAGGAGCGTGCTGGGCAATGAGTGAACCATTATTAGAAGTGAAGAACTTAAAAACGTATTTTCCGATTAAGGGCGGCGTATTTAGTAGAACGATTGGACATGTGAAAGCGGTAGATGGGGTAAGCTTTACAATTGATAAGGGAGAAGTGTTTGGCCTTGTAGGAGAGTCTGGAAGTGGGAAAACGACGATAGGAAAAACAATTCTCCGTCTCGTTCAAAAAACAGAAGGTGAAGTGAAATTTAAAGGTCAAGATGTTCATGCTTTATCAAAAGAAGAGCTGAGAAAGCATCGTCCTAATATGCAGCTCGTCTTTCAAGATCCATTTAGCTCATTAAATCCAAGAATGAGAATTGGAGAAGCGCTTGGTGAGCCAATGTTGGCTCACGGACTAGCGACGAAAGAAAATGTCCGTGCAAAGGTGATAGAAGTATTGGAGTTATGTGGTTTAGCGCCGTATCATATTGACCGGTACCCTCATGAGTTTTCCGGTGGGCAACGTCAACGTATCGTTATTGCAAGGGCGATGGTATTAGATCCAGAATTTATTGTAGCTGATGAGCCTGTTGCGGCATTAGATGTATCTATTCAAGCGCAAATCATTAATTTGTTTAGTGAATTACAGGAGAAAAAGGGATTATCCTATTTATTCATTTCACATGATTTAAGTGTTGTGGAGCACTTATGTACGAAAATTGGAATTATGTATTTAGGAACTATTGTGGAAACAGCACCACGTGATGAGTTATTTGCGAATCCGCTTCATCCATATACAAAAGCATTGTTATCAGCAGTGCCAATACCGGATCCAACGGTTAAGCGAGAACGGATTATTCTAGAAGGGGATATTCCAAGTCCTGCAAATCCACCATCAGGTTGCCGTTTTCATACACGTTGCCCCGTTGCTACAGATATTTGTAAAACGAATGTACCAGAATTCCGTAATGTGGGTGAAGATCATTTTGTTGCTTGTCATCATGTGTAAAAGAAAAGGACTCTTTCAAAATGTGAAAGAGTCCTTTTTTTACCCCGCATTAACGGGCAGTAAGACTCCCACCTGAAAATTCGACACATGCGGGGAAGTTAGGTGGGAGTCTTACTGCCCGTAAAAGCCCGATTGGTTCAACTAATAATCAGAGGAACCCCACCTCTGATTAAAGTTTCACTTTATTTACTAGATGAAGTTTGTTTTAATACAAATTGCTCAATTGCATGAGCAACACCGTTTTCATTATTTGTTAATGTAACAACGTCACATAATTTTTTTACGTCTTCTTCAGCATTTCCCATTGCAACTGATAAGCCGGCTACTTGTAGCATTGGCACATCATTAAAGTTGTCACCGATTGCAACAGTATCTTCAATTGGTATATTGAAATAAGCTGCCATTTCTTGCAAACCATTGCCTTTATGGCCATGCTTATCCATAATTTCTACATTAGTAGGAGCTGATGCCGTAACTGAAATGTCCGTATCTTCTTGTAAAGTTTGTAATAGCTGTGAACGATGAGCAGCATTAAATGTTAAAATGAAGAATTTAGATATTTCTAATTCTGGATTATTTACGACATCTTCTATTTTTTGGAAATCAGTAATTAAGTTAGATTTCTTTTGTTTTTCTGTAATTCTTTCAAGTTCCTCAAGTGTAACATCTAGTGTATGTTTATTTTCTTCGAATGCCTGCATAACTTGACCTTGCCATGTATAAGGAGAATAAACCCCTTTATTTGTGTACAACTTATATGGAAAACCTTCAGATTCTAGTAATTTTGCAAGCTTGTATACTTTATCATTTTGTAAACAACGCGAGTTAATTACTTTTCCGTCCACATAAACAATTGCCCCATTGCTTGCTCCAACTGGAAGAGATAGTTTATATTCTTCCAATAATTTCAAAGCATCCTCTTTCGCGCGGCCAGAACAAATCATTACAATATGACCAGCCTCTTTTGCGGTTTGGATAGCTTGTAAGTTCTCTTTGGAGATTTCAAGATTAGATGATAGTAGTGTACCATCCATATCTAGTGCGATTAATTTCAAAATGACCACCTCTTTGTTTCCATTATACATAGTTATATAGAGGAAACATATAAACTTATCTTGGAAAGATAGTATTTTATCCCGCATTAATTTCTAGTAAAAGTGCGATTGGTGAGGGGAATAATTAGTAGGGAATGGAACTCTCGTTGATTAAAGTTTCACTTTGGTTTTTAACAAAATAGAGATGAATAATATTATATTTCGCTTTATGACCTTAATGTTACACTAGTGTTACAAATGTGATTGTAGTAGAAAACGCATTAAAACAAGGTTTTTGAGTGTTTATTTAAAAAAACGTAAAAAAAGTGTAATAAAATTTACGTAATTATATTGCAACGTAATAATAGTTATGTTACATTAGTGTTACAAACGTTACGTAATTAATTTCAATGTAACGTTAACATGAAAACTATGAACTAATCATTTCTTAGTAATTACATATAGATAACTTATAAAAAAGGAGAATGAATGATATGAACAACGAGCAAGTATTAAACGTAACAAAAGGTGACTTCTTAGGATCAGCAAGCGGAGCAGTAGTATTAACAGCATTAATCGTATTTCTTTCAAGCGTATTAGTATAATAGAAGTTTTGTAACAAAAATAAGAGAAGGGAGAATGAAAGTTATGAACAACGAGCAAGTATTAAAAGTGACAAAAGGTGACTTCGTAGGATCAGCAAGTGGAGCGGTAGTATTAACAGCATTAATCGTATTTCTATCAAGCGTATTAGTATAATAGAAGTTTTGTAACAAAAGATAAATGAAGGGAGAATGAAAGATATGAAAGAGCAAGTATTACAAGTAACAAAAGGTGACTTCGTAGGATCAGCAAGTGGAGCGGTAGTATTAACAGCATTAATCGTATTTCTATCAAGCGTATTAGTATAATAGAAGTTTTGTAACAAAAGATAAATGAAGGGAGAATGAAAGATATGAAAGAGCAAGTATTACAAGTAACAAAAGGTGATTTCTTAGGATCAGCAAGCGGAGCAGTAGTATTAACAGCATTAATCGTATTTCTATCAAGCGTATTAGTATAATAAAAGTTTTAAATTGTACAAAATGAAAGGAGAATGAGGAATATGAACAGTGAACAAGTGTTACAAGTAACAAAAACAGATTTATTAGGATCATTAGGCGGAGCGGTAATATTAACATCATTTATTCTATTCCTTGCAAATATATTAGTATGAAAAATATAAATACAATCATTCAAAAAAAATAAAGACTCTAACGTATTAGTAAGTAGTTAATATGTTGGAGTCTTTTTTGTTTTCCTCTCATATATACCTTCAAGTATTAATATTTTCCCCTTACTTTAAAGAGAAAAAAGTCGAATTTTATATGTAAGAAAAAAAGAGGAATTTGACAGAAAAGATAGAAAATTTTAAAGGTCGGAAATTGTTAGCTTGCTAACTAATTTCTATTAATTGATGTTGGAAGCGTTTTCGGTTGGTTTTAAGTATGGACCATTTAATCTATTTACAGGGGGATGAAGATATTATGAAACAAAAATCTATGGATACGCTAGCTGCACAAATGGAGGACTTTTTTCCGGTACGTGATGTAGATCATTTGGAATTTTACGTAGGGAATGCAAAGCAATCAAGTTATTATCTTGCGAGAGCGTTTGGATTCAAAATTGTAGCTTATTCTGGATTAGAAACAGGAAACCGTGAAAAGGTATCTTATGTTCTTGTGCAAAAAAATATGCGTTTTGTTGTGTCTGGAGCTTTAAGTAGTGATAGTCGTATTGCAGATTTTGTAAAGACTCATGGTGATGGAGTGAAGGATGTGGCTTTACTTGTTGATGATGTTGATAAAGCATACTCTGAAGCTGTAAAACGTGGCGCTGTTGCGATTGCTCCTCCTGAAGAGTTAACAGATGAGGAAGGTACCTTGAAGAAAGCGGTTATTGGTACGTATGGTGATACAATTCATACGCTTGTAGAGCGTAAAAATTATAAAGGAACATTCATGCCAGGATTTCAAAGGGTAGAGTTCAATATTCCATTTGAAGAATCCGGTTTAATTGCTGTAGACCATGTCGTTGGTAACGTTGAGAAAATGGAAGAATGGGTTAGTTATTATGAGAACGTCATGGGATTTAAACAAATGATTCACTTTGATGATGACGATATTAGCACAGAGTATTCGGCATTAATGTCAAAAGTTATGACGAATGGAAGCCGTATTAAGTTTCCAATTAATGAACCAGCAGACGGAAAAAGAAAGTCACAAATTCAAGAATATCTAGAGTTCTATAACGGAGCGGGTGTACAGCATCTTGCTTTATTAACAAGTGACATTGTAAAAACAATTGAAGTGCTTCGTGCGAATGGCGTGGAGTTTTTAGATACGCCAGATACGTATTACGATGAGTTAACTGCACGTGTTGGAAAAATTGATGAAGAAATTGATAGATTAAAAGAATTGAAGATTCTAGTAGACCGTGACGAAGAAGGTTATTTATTACAAATCTTTACGAAACCAATTGTAGATCGTCCAACTCTATTTATTGAAATCATCCAACGTAAAGGTTCTCGTGGATTTGGCGAAGGGAACTTTAAAGCGTTATTCGAATCAATTGAAAGAGAACAAGAGCGTCGCGGAAATTTATAAAATTTGTATCCACCAGCAAGAGTTCCTTTGTTGGTGGAAATTTCATTTTCATAGGGAGGAATCACGATGAAATTTGTTACATTTCGTCTCCCATCGAAAGAAATGCGAGCTGGATGGCTTGAAGGTGACAAAGTAATCGATATGAATCTTGCGAGTGATGGACAATTACCTTCTTCTATGTTCGCCTTTTTAGAGAAAGCAGATGAGTATGTAGAAGTATTGCGTAATATTAAGAATCCTGCAAAGGGTATATATTCCTTAGAGGAAGTTCAATTTGCAGCGGCAATTCCTAATCCGAGTAGCATTCGAGATTTTTATGCATTTGAGCAGCATGTAAAAACAGCTCGCGGACGAAGAGGGTTAGATGTTGTACCTGAATGGTATGATATCCCGGTTTTTTATTTTACGAACCACCGTGCTGTTATTGGACCAGATGATTTTGTTATTGGTCCGAAGAAGTCTAAAAAGCTTGATTATGAGTTAGAGATTGCTTGCGTAATTGGGAAAGAAGGACGAAACATTTCTCGTGAACAAGCAGAGGAATATATTTTTGGTTACTGCATTATGAACGACTGGAGCGCAAGGGACTTACAAGTAACAGAAATGAAAGTGGGACTCGGTCCAGCGAAAGGAAAAGATTTTGCAACTTCATTAGGAGCGTATCTCGTTACGAAAGAGGAATTAGACGTTTATCGTAACGGTGATCGTTATGATTTAGAGATGACTGCTCATGTAAATGGAAAGATATTATCAAAGGGAAACTTCCAAGATATTTACTATACATTTGCTGAAATGATTGAACGTGCTTCGGAAGACGTTACGTTATATCCAGGAGATGTGATTGGTTCTGGGACAGTAGGAACAGGATGTATTTTAGAACTTGGTACAGAAGAGTGGCTACAAGATGGAGATGTTGTAGAGCTGTCGATTACTGGTTTAGGTACGTTACGTAATACGGTCAAAAAAGACATGAAAGCAGGTGATGGGCATGTTTTATCGTCACATGGGGGAGCTACCTCATAAACGACATGTACAATTTCGTAAAAAAGATGGATCGCTTTATCGTGAGCAGGTAATGGGGACAAAAGGTTTCTCTGGTACCCAGTCTATTTTGTATCATCATTATATGCCAACAGAAGTAGGGCACGCGGCATTATCGCATTCTTGTCAGTTACAGTATGAAGAGGATGCCCTTCTTGCTCATCGCCACTTCCGTACGAAAGAAAATAAAAAAACTGGTGATGCAGTAAGCGGAAGAAACTTTATGCTTGGGAATGAGGATTTATTAATTGGAGTAGTGAGTCCAACAGAAAAAATGGATTATTTTTACCGTAATGGTGATGGCGATGAAATGTTATTTGTTCATTATGGAACAGGAAAAATTGAAACGATGTTTGGAACGATTCACTATAGAAAAGGTGATTATGTAACAATTCCAATTGGAACGATTTATCGTGTTATTCCAGATGAGGGAGAGACTAAGTTTCTTGTTGTAGAGGCAAATAGCCAAATTACAACACCAAGTCGCTATCGCAATGAATATGGGCAATTGTTAGAACATAGTCCGTTTTGTGAAAGGGATATTCGTGGCCCGGAAAAATTGGAGACATATGATGACAAAGGTGAGTTTGTCGTAATGACAAAGTCGAGAGGTTATATGCACAAGCATGTGTTAGGGCACCATCCGTTAGATGTTGTTGGGTGGGATGGTTATTTATATCCGTGGGTCTTTAATGTGGAGGATTTTGAGCCAATTACAGGTCGTATTCATCAGCCACCACCAGTACATCAAACATTCGAAGGGCATAATTTCGTCATTTGCTCTTTCGTACCGCGTTTATACGATTATCATCCAGAATCTATTCCGGCACCATATTATCATAGTAATGTGAATAGTGATGAAGTACTGTACTATGTAGAAGGTAACTTTATGAGCCGAAAAGGTGTAGAAGAAGGTTCTATTACGCTTCATCCAAGCGGGATCCCGCATGGGCCACATCCAGGGAAAACAGAAGCGAGTATAGGGAAGAAAGAGACACTTGAACTGGCCGTTATGATAGATACATTCCGTCCGCTTCGTATTGTAAAACAAGCACATGAGACGGAAGATGAAAAATATATGTATAGCTGGATTGAAGAGGGTTCATATACTGTGAAATAAGTAAAAAGAGGCATGCTCACTACGGGAGCATGCCTCTTTTATGGAATCGACATGTATAATAATACCAAAAAAAGTTATGAAAATATATATAGATATGATTGTCTGAATTTTTTTATCGAAAGGATGATAAGAGTATAGTATGTATCTCGATAGTTTTCTGTTTATTTCGACAAAAGTATTGACTAAAAAACATGCCGTGGGTAAAATGAAAAAGTAAATTAAATTTTCAGAAAACTAAAATCGTGGAGGAGCACAGCATGAAGCAAATTTTTCAAAAGAAGCCAATTTCAACGTTACTGCAAGAAAGTAAACAAAAGACATTATCGAGAACGTTAGGGGCACTTGATTTAACAATGCTTGGAATCGGAGCAATTGTTGGAACTGGTATTTTTGTTCTTACTGGCGTTGTAGCAGCGAAACATTCTGGACCAGCTATTATATTATCATTTGCTATAGCTGCATTAGCTTGTGCCTTTGCTGCATTTTGTTACGCTGAATTTGCTTCTTCAGTTCCTGTCTCAGGGAGTGTTTACACGTACACGTATGCGACGATGGGAGAAGTATTTGCATTCTTAATTGGATGGGATTTAATGCTCGAGTATTTATTAGCCACATCTGCTGTAGCTAATGGATGGTCAGCGTATTTTCAATCGTTATTAAAGGGATTTGGGATTCATATTCCGACCATTCTCTCCTCGGCCCCTGGTACTGGAAAGGGTGGAATAATTGATTTACCTGCAGTTCTAATTATTCTAGTTATGACGGTTCTTTTATCTAGAGGTGTTCGTGAAAGTGCACGTGTAAATAATATAATGGTATTTATTAAACTAGCAGTTGTTCTCATTTTTATCTTCGCCGGATTTAATTATGTAAAACCTGAAAATTGGACACCTTTTATGCCATTTGGGTTAGATGGTGTAATGGCTGGAGCAGCTACAGTTTTCTTCGCATTCATTGGATTTGATGCTGTATCAACAGCCGCAGAAGAAGTGAAGCGCCCACAACGCGATTTGCCGATTGGAATTATTGCATCGTTACTAGTTTGTACGGTTCTTTACATTGTTGTTTCACTTATTTTGACAGGGATTGTTCCATACGGTCAGTTGAATATATCAGATCCAGTTGCTTTCGCACTTCAATTTATTGGACAAGATAGTTTGGCGGGAGTGATATCAGTAGGAGCAATTACAGGAATTACAACTGTAATGCTAGTTATGATGTATGGGCAAGTTCGTGTTTCATATGCAATGAGCAGAGATGGATTGTTACCGAAGCGTCTTGCTAAAGTTCATCCGAAATTTAAAACACCATTTTTAAATACATGGACAACAGGTATTATTGCAGCACTTATTTCAGGATTAATAGATTTAAATGTTTTAGCACATCTTGTAAATATGGGAACTTTGTCAGCATTTGCACTTGTAGCTGTTGCTGTCATTGTGATGAGACGAACTCATCCTGATTTACCAAGGGCGTTTAAGGCGCCGCTCGTACCATTTTTACCAGCATTAACAGTTATCTTTTGCTTATATTTGATGCTTCAATTATCAGCGACAGCTTGGATTAGTTTTGGTGTTTGGATGGTTATCGGTATAGTAGTTTATTTCGCCTATAGTAGAAAGCGTAGTGTTTTAAATAATAGTAAAAAAGAAGAAGATGTAGCAAATTTATAAATGGAAAAATCCATTCTAATTCTGTTAGGATGGATTTTTATTTTGAAAATTTACATTTTTCTGAATGTATTATAAGATAATTGTTGGCGAACTAAAGGGGTGAAAATGTGAAAAATACATGGCGTGAGCTAAGAGAGATGGATCGTAACGTATGGATTCGATTTATCGGTGAGACTTTGAACGGAATTGCGATGATGATGTTAATGCCTTTTTTTGCACTATATTTAAAAGATAAGGTAGATTCTTTATTACAAGTTGGGATTATTATGGCGCTTTCTCCAATTGCTGCAAGCTTTGGCTCGCTTATAGGCGGAAGAATAGCTGATATATATGGAAGAAAGCCAATTATGATATTTTCAATGGCGAGTAATGCGTTATTAATGCTCGGTTTTTTATTTATCGAAGGATTTATTCCATACGCTATTTTATCTATTTTTTTAGGGTTAAGTAATTCTTTATTTCATCCAGCAGCATCAGCGATGGTTGCAGATGTGACGGCGCCAGAAAAAAGAACAGAAGCATATGGTTTATTGCGAATGGGACACAATATTGGTGCTGCAATTGGACCGATAATGGGAGCATCAGTAGTTGTTTTATCAAAGAACCTCGTGTTTATTATTGCTTCATCCGCTATGTTGTTTTATGCGCTACTAGTGTTAGTACTTATTAAAGAAACAATGCCAAAAATTACGGATATGACGGAAAAAAATAAAGAGAAGGAATCCGGAGCAGTTTGGAAAATTTTAATGAGAGATAAGGCGTTAATGATTTATTTGTTAGCGGGGATTATTATTTCTATGGGGTTTTCTCAAACAGAAGGCATGTTACCGCTTCACTTTGATAACGAAATGAAGGATATTTTTGGAGTCAACAATCCATACCCATATTTAATGGCATTAAATGGTCTATTAGTTGTTTTATTTCAATTTCAAATTTCAAAATGGGCGACAGATAAACCTGTTGGAAAGACGATGCTATACGGTGCGTGTTTGTTCGGAATTGGTTTGTTTTTTATAGGATGGTTACCGAAGTGGTTTGGAGAATATGATACAAATGCTACAATTATTTTAATGACGTTAATGTTTGTTTATGCCATATATACGTTAGGCGAGATGATTATGTCGCCTGTACAGATGACGTTTGTAGCGAATTTGGCCCCTGAGCATTTGAGAGGAACCTATATGGGGGCGGCGAGTTTGCAGTGGATTACAGGAAGTGCATTCGGTCCACTTCTTGGTGGTTTTCTATTGGATCGTTTGCTTGGTCACTACTTATTTACAATTTTAAGTGTAGGGTGTGTAGTTGCAGGCTTTGTATATGTTTCTTTAGATCGTCTTGTTGAGCAGAGGCAAAAAGATACGCCTACAAAACAGTCTTCTTAATAAAATGAAACTTTAATCAATGTTTTTTCACCCTCCACAAATGGTAGGGTAATATAGATGACATACACACAAAGTGGATTTCTACATATTTTAGGTACATAACTAGATTAGATAGCAATTTTGCTTTAAAGTTTAATTTTGTTTAGGTGTGTAGAAATTAAAGAGAAAAAGTGTAGAAAACCAATAAGTGGTGTCTTTTAATTATTTGTGGAAGTTACATTTTATTTCAAATAGGAACTACCTATTTTTATAAAAAGTGCTAAAATAGAAAAATGAAAACAATTGGTTAGGGTGATTTCAGTGACAAAAATTAAATTAGGTTTATTATACGGTGGAAAATCAGCTGAGCATCAAGTTTCGTTACAAACGGCTCTTGCTGCTATTAAAGCATTAAATCAAGATAAATTCGAGATTCATCCAATTTATATTACAGAACAAGGCCAATGGATGCGTGGAGAGCGTATTGAAGGCGAAGTAAAAAATGTTGAGGCATTACAAATGAGTGGGGAAGAGAATACAATCTCTCCTGTATCATTAAGTACAGAAATTATCCCAACTGCAACTTCTAAACAAGAAGATGCAATTGATGTTATTTTCCCATTATTACATGGACCGAATGGTGAAGATGGAACAGTACAAGGGTTATTAGAATTACTAAACATTCCATATGTAGGTAACGGTGTATTAGCATCATCTGCTGGTATGGATAAAGTTGTTATGAAAAATATCTTTGCAGAAGCTGGATTGAAACAAGCGAAATATGCATCTTTCATTCGTAGCGCATGGGAAAAAGATCGTGAAACAGCGTATGAAAAAGTAGAAGAAGTATTAGGATATCCTTGCTTCGTAAAACCAGCAAATCTTGGTTCAAGTGTTGGTATTAATAAGTGTAATGATCGTGAAGAGCTTGAGAATGCATTCGAAGAGGCATTCCAATTTGACCGTAAAATTATTGTAGAAGAAAATATTGTAGGTCGTGAAGTAGAAGTTGGTGTATTAGGTAATGATGAGCCGAAATGTTCAGTTGTAGGTGAAATTGTACCGAAAAAAGATTTTTATGATTACAAATCGAAATACATCGATGGTGATACAGCGTTAATTATTCCAGCTGAAATGACAGAGGAAGAGTCTAATATAATTAAGCGAGATGCAATTATCGCATTCCAATCATTAGATGGTTCGGGCTTAACACGAGCTGATTTCTTCTTAACGAAAGATGGAGAAGTATATATTAACGAAGTAAACACAATGCCAGGATTCACGCCGTTTAGTATGTTCCCTCTATTATGGCAACATACAGGGTTACCGTATCCGGAATTAATTGAAGAGCTAATTCGCTTAGCGATTGAGCGTCACGAAGAAAAACAAAAAATTAAATATACAATCTAACAAAAAAGGAGGAAGCACTATTCGAAGGAATAGTGCTTCCTCTATGTAAGGAGTGTTTTCATGATAAATCGAACGTTAAAACAAGTAGAGCAGATGATAAATGGTACTGGATTAGCAGAGCGGTATGAGGGAATTACTATACAAGGAGTGTCTATTGATACGAGGAAAATTGAAAATGGAAATTTATATGTTCCAATTCAAGGTGAACGTTTCGATGGACATGCTTTTGTAGACAAAGCTGTTGAAAATGGGGCGATTGCTACATTATGGATGAAAGATGTAGAAAACCCACCTGAAAATCTTCCGGTTATTTTTGTAGAAGATACACTAGCAGCATTGCAAATGTTAGCGAAAAACTATCGTGATCAATTGGATGTAAAAGTTATTGGTGTAACGGGTAGTAATGGTAAAACATCTACGAAAGATATTGTAACAAGTATTCTTGCGACTAAATTTAAAGTTCAAAAAACAGAAGGTAATTTCAACAACCACATCGGTTTACCTCTTACTATTTTAAATTTAGAGGAAAATACAGAAGTAGCTGTATTAGAAATGGGCATGTCAAGCCGAGGAGAAATTGAATTTCTATCTAAGTTAGCTCGCCCTAATGCAGCTATTATCACGAACATTGGTGAGGCGCACTTAATGGATTTAGGCTCTCGTGAGGCGATTGCTGAAGCGAAGTTAGAAATTGTTACAGGTTTACAAAAGGGTGGCGTGTTCGTATATAATGGAGATGAGCCGCTATTAACGAATCGTGTTCCAGAAATGAATTTAGCAGCTGAAACAGTTACATTTGGTGATGCGAGAGCAAATGATTACTATCCAACTACTGTAACATTGCAGGCTACTGGGACACACTTTAAGATGAACAGGGATGAAACTTCGTCATTCTATTTGCCAGTACTAGGAAAGCATAATGTATATAATACGCTTGCTTCAATGGCAATTGCAAAACATTTTGGTGTAACGTGGGAAGAAATGAAACAAGGTTTAGTAACACTTCAAATGACAGGTATGCGTATGGAAATTGTAAAAACAGATAGTGGTTTAACAATTATCAATGATGCTTATAATGCTAGTCCAACAGCTATGGAAGCTGCGTTCCACCTAATGAATGGTTTAGATGGATTTGCTAAAAAAATTGTTGTGCTTGGTGATATGTTAGAACTTGGAAATCAAGAAGTGCAATTTCATTATGAAGTAGGTAAATTAATTGATCCAGCAAAAATTTCATATGTATTCACATATGGTAAATTAGGGGCTCAAATTGCTGAAGGTGCAAAAATTAATTTCCCTAAAGACCGTGTAAAAGCGTATGATAGTAAAGAAGAGTTAATAAAAGAGTTGCAAGCAGTAGTCGGTACGAAAGATGTTGTATTAGTAAAAGCATCTCGCGGCATGAAATTAGAAGAAGTAATTACGATGTTGAAATAATTGGTGTATATAAATAGGGATGATAGCCACGAAAATAGTGGAAACTTATAATAAGCGCTTACAGTAAACGATAAAAAAATAAAAGTAAAGAAAAAAGCTCTGAATATGAAATAAGGTAACAGTTGGGGTTTGCTTTTTACACCTACAAAACTTATAATTGATAAAGTGTAATAACGTTTAGAAGTATTTTCGTGAAGAATATACGCCCGGTTATATACGTAAGTATTCAGGAAAATGGCTTTTCCGCAAGTTCGGAAAACGCCTTTTTTTAAATGATAAGTATAGGATAGAAAAGGAGAAGTAACATTGACAACATTTCGAGAACTAGGATTAAGTGAGTCTTTACTACAATCTGTTGAAAGTATGGGCTTTGAAGAGGCTACGCCGATTCAAGCTGAAACAATTCCACATGCATTGCAAGGTAAGGATATTATTGGGCAAGCGCAAACAGGTACAGGGAAAACAGCAGCATTCGGATTACCACTATTAGATAAAGTGGATACAAATAAAGAAGCAGTTCAAGGTATTGTTATCGCGCCAACGCGTGAATTAGCAATTCAAGTTGGAGAAGAGCTATACAAAATTGGTAAACATAAACGTGTTCGTATTCTACCAATTTATGGTGGTCAAGATATTAACCGCCAAATTCGTGCTCTAAAAAAACACCCACACATTATTGTAGGTACGCCGGGTCGTATTTTAGATCATATCAACCGTAAAACACTTCGCTTACAAAACGTAGAGACTGTTGTTCTTGACGAAGCGGATGAAATGTTAAACATGGGCTTCATTGAAGATATTGAAGCGATTTTAACAGATGTGCCAGAAACACATCAAACATTATTATTCTCAGCGACAATGCCAGATCCAATCCGTCGTATTGCTGAGCGTTTCATGACTGAGCCTCAACACATTAAAGTAAAAGCAAAAGAAGTAACAATGCCAAACATTCAGCAGTTCTATTTAGAAGTGCAAGAAAAGAAAAAGTTTGACGTGTTAACACGCTTACTAGATATTCAATCTCCAGAGCTTGCAATCATATTCGGTCGTACAAAGCGTCGTGTTGATGAATTATCAGAAGCATTAAACTTACGTGGTTATGCAGCAGAAGGTATTCACGGTGACTTAACACAAGCGAAGCGTATGTCTGTATTACGTAAATTTAAAGAAGGTACTATTGAAGTTCTTGTTGCAACAGACGTTGCTGCACGTGGTCTTGATATTTCAGGCGTAACACACGTATACAACTTCGATATCCCGCAAGATCCAGAATCATACGTTCACCGTATCGGTCGTACTGGCCGTGCCGGTAAAAAAGGTATTGCAATGTTATTTGTAACACCACGTGAATCAGGACAATTAAAAAATATCGAGCGTACAACAAAACGTAAAGTTGATCGTATGGACGCACCGACACTTGACGAGGCGTTAGAAGGTCAACAACGTTTAATCGCTGAAAAACTTCAAAGCACAATTGAAAATGATAACTTATCATACTACAAGCGTATTGCAGAAGAAATGTTAGAAGAGAATGATTCTGTAACAGTAGTAGCTGCTGCTTTAAAAATGATGACAAAAGAGCCGGATACAACTCCGATCGCTTTAACATCAGAACCACCAGTTGTTTCAAGAGGTGGCGGTGGCGGTTCTAAAAAACGCGGTGGTAACGGAAGTGGATACCGTGATGGTAACCGTAATCGTAGTCGTGATGGACGCGGCGGTGGCGATGGTCGTAACCGTGATCGCAATCGTGATGGACGTGGAAGCGGAAGTGGCGATGGTCGTAACCGTGATCGTAATCGTGATGGCGGTAGCCGTGATGCTGGTAGCCGTGATGGCAACCGTGGTCGTAAAGGTGAAGGTCGCCCTGGATCTTCAAATGGACGCGGCGAAAGAAAACATCATAGCCGTCCACAAGCTTAATAAAAAAGAGAATGCCCTTTGCTGGCATTCTCTTTTTTTATTTCTGTAATTGTGCATACTACATAGTAACTCGTATAGAAATGAGGTGCTATATGCTTGTAAGACTTGGGTATGTTGCGATGAGTGTACATTTGAAGAATGCTTCTCCATCTCAAACGATGACGTATGCACAGTTTCAGCGGATTGATGATCGAGAGGCTGCGATTCGTAAACTTGAAAGAATCGCTAATTCGAATTTGGAAAATTGCTTACGGTTATTAAAACATAATAAAGGGCATGATATATCTTTCTTTCGACTTAGTTCCAAGCTTATTCCTTTAGCGAATCATGAGGAGTTGTTAGATTGGAACTATATTCGTCCGTTAAAAGAAAATCTGAAAGAATTAGGTGAATATGCAATTCGTATGAATATGCGAATTGACTTCCATCCAGATCACTTTGTTGTACTAAATTCACCTGAGGAGAGTATTCTCAAACAATCTGTAAAGACATTGCAGATGCACAAAAAATTGTTAAAGGGTATGGGAATTGAACATAAGCAACGATGTGTATTACATGTGGGAGGAGGTTATAAAGATAAGGAGCTTGCATTAGAACGCTTTATAGAAAATTGGTCAACTGTTCCAAGAGGTATTCAAGAGATGATTATATTAGAAAATGATGACACGACCTTTTCTTTAGAAGAAACATTGTATTTAGGTGAGAAATTAGACATTCCAGTCGTGTTTGATTTGCACCATCATATGATGAATAATGACCAGGAAGATTGGCATGAAGATTGGGCGCGTGTTGTACATACTTGGGAATCGTCTTTGTTACCGGTTAAAATGCACATCTCCAGTCCTAGAGATGGAAAAAACCCGAGAGCACATGCGGATTTTATTGATGTAAATACTTTCTTATCTTTTTTGAAAAAGATAAAGGGGAGTGTTCCGCGAATTGATTGTATGATTGAGGCGAAGAAAAAGGACGAGTCTTTATTTCAACTAATGAGAGAGTTAAGTAAACAAACAGATGTGGAAATTATCGATGGTGCGAGCTTCTATATTAAATAAGCTCTGCGCCATCGTTTTTTTTTGTTAAAAAAGGGGTGCACATGCCGCCGATGATCAGTCCTGTTAAATGGCTTATAGGATTGGCAGAGGGATTAAAGAAAGTAAATAGTAGTAATATAAGTATCATTATTGAAAAAATAGCGATGTCTCTTGGTTTTGAAGAACGATATCGACTATACAATAAAAATAATTGGGCGCCTAGTAATCCGAAAATACCACCAGATGCTCCGGCGTGAATATATTCAAGAGGCATAATAATATAAGAAGAAATATTCCCGAGAATGCCAGAAAGGAAAAAAATAATGATGAAAGAAAAGTGTCCTAGTTGTTTTTCGATGGAAGAACCAAATACGAATAAACAAATACTATTAGAAAGGAAATGTTGTAAGTCTACGTGTACAAGTAAGGAAGTTATGACACGCCACCATTCTCCTTTAGCGATATATTCATTGTAGGCTGCCAGGTGAAAGAGGGAAAAGTCGCTCAATATAATCATGACTAATTGTATAAGAAGTAAAGAAATGATAATCGGTTGTAAGGAAATGCGAGTGGATGGTATTAGCATGTTTTTAGTATCACTCCTTTTGCATCAGAAAGATTCTCTGTTATTCTTACAATATGAATGAAGAAAGCTAAATAGAAGAAGGGGATTTTGAAATGATTGTAGGGATTGGAATCGATATTATTGAGTTAAATCGAATTGAAAAAATGCTAGATGGAAAGCTTAAATTTATGGAACGTATTTTAACTGAAAGAGAACGTGGTGTTGCTGAGGGGCTGAAAGGAAGTCGTCTTACAGAATTTGTAGCTGGAAGATTTGCAGCAAAAGAGGCGTATTCTAAAGCGGTAGGGACCGGTATCGGGAAAGAAGTGAGTTTTTTAGATATTGAAGTAAGGAATGATGATAGAGGTAAGCCGATTATCATTACAAATACAGAGCATATTGTTCATTTATCAATTAGTCATAGTAAAGAATTTGCCGTTGCTCAAGTTGTTTTGGAAAGCTCGTCACGCTAGTCTGCATATTTTATATCTTTGTCTCATATATTTGAGGTAGCGATAAGGAAGGCATATCTTCCATTCATTTATAGGGGCAAAGGGGCTGAAGTGATGAAAAGGCGTCTGTTTTTAGTTCTTGTCGGTTTATTGACCGTTTTTGTGTTGGCGGGTTGTATGGAAAAGAAACAGGAAGATGTTGTGAGAGATTTAGAAACGAAAGTTAAAAGTATGAAGAGTTATCAAGCTGAAGCGAAATTATCTATTAAAACAGGAAATGAACCTCAAGAGTACAATGTAGAAATTTGGCATAAAGAACCTTCGTATTATCGTGTGAATTTGCAGAATGCGAAAAAGGATCAGAGTCAAATTATTTTAAGGAATGATGAAGGTGTATTTGTATTAACACCGGCACTTAATAAGAGTTTCCGTTTTCAAAGTGATTGGCCGCAAAATAGTAGCCAGGCTTATTTATATGAATCACTTGTAAGAGATATTTTGCAAGATAAGAAAAATCTCTCTTTCGAGAAAACAGATAAGTATTATGTGTTTAAAACAAAAACAAATTATCAACATCAAAATATGTTGCCGAAACAAGAAATTAAGCTGAATAAAAGTGATTTAACACCAGTTTCTGTGAAACTGATGGATAATGATCAAAATGTCCTTGTAAAAGTAGATTTCACTAAAGTAAAGTTTGATGCAAAGTTTGATAAAGGTGCATTTGATACGAAACAAAATATGTCTAGAGCACAAGTGGATGTTCAGACGGCAGCGAAAGAAGACAAACCGTTTGCTATTTTGTATCCACGTGATACACCGCAAGGTATGACTTTGAAAGAGGAAGAAGAGTTGAAGACAGACAGTGGCAAGCGTGCAATACTCACATACACTGGAAGTAAGAAATCCTTTACTTTAATACAAGAAAAGTCAAAAGTTGCAGAGGCCTCATCGGCGGTAAGTGTAAGTGGAGAGCCGGTTGATCTTGGTTTCACGATTGGTGCATTGACGAAAGACTCTGTAACGTGGTCACATAACGGAGTAGAATATATGCTCGTGTCTAAAGGTTTAGAGACGAATGAGTTGTTGATGGTTGCTCGTTCGGTTACAGCGAAGCAGGTGAAGTAAACTTCTTAGACGTGGTGATATATGTGCACCACGTCTTTTCTTAGTTTGAAGGTGGATTTCATAAAAGAAGCATATAAAAGAATAAGCTTCGCATATCGTGTATAAGGAAGTGTATTTATGGAAGAAGCACCGTTTTACCGTGACACGTGGGTGGAAGTGGATTTAGATGCGATCTATAACAATGTTACACATATTAAAGAGTACATTCCAAGTGATGTAGAGATTTTTGCTGTAGTTAAAGCGAATGCATATGGGCACGA
Organism: Bacillus sp. FSL R10-2201; assembly: GCF_038008665.1. Classification (NCBI taxonomy): domain Bacteria; kingdom Bacillati; phylum Bacillota; class Bacilli; order Caryophanales; family Bacillaceae; genus Bacillus; species Bacillus sp. FSL R10-2201. The sequence continues at coordinate 244,022 of NZ_JBBOZP010000001.1, forward strand.
TTATGTACCGGTGGCTAAAACTGCATTAGAAGCAGGAGCAACAAGATTAGCAGTTGCTTTTTTAGATGAAGCTTTAGTGCTTCGGAGGGCTGGTATTACTGCACCGATTTTAGTATTAGGTCCTTCCCCGCCCCGTGATGTAAATGTAGCTGCTGAAAATGATGTAGCATTAACTGTTTTTCAAAAAGAATGGGTGGAAGAAGCGATAAAGCTCTGGGATGGTTCATCAATAATGAAATTCCATATTAATTTTGATAGTGGTATGGGGAGAATCGGAATACGTGAACGAAAAGAATTAAAAGGGTTCTTAAAGAGTTTAGAAGGTGCGCCATTTTTAGAGTTAGAAGGAGTATATACGCATTTTGCAACAGCGGATGAGGTTGAGACTTCTTACTTTGATAAGCAATATAATACATTTTTGCAGCAGTTACGTTGGTTGAAAGAATTTGGAGTGAATCCTAAATTTGTCCATACAGCCAATAGTGCCGCAACGTTAAGGTTTCAAGGGATTACATTTAATGCGGTGCGAATTGGTATTGCGATGTATGGATTATCCCCATCTGTAGAAATACGTCCTTTTTTACCATTTAAATTGGAACCGGCGTTGTCACTTCACACGAAAGTTGCTCATATTAAGCAAGTGATTAAAGGAGATGGGATTAGTTATAATGTCACATACCGAACGAGAACTGAAGAATGGATTGCGACAGTTGCAATTGGATATGGAGATGGCTGGCTTAGAAGATTGCAAGGGTTTAAGGTACTTGTAAACGGTGAAAGAGTACCGATTGTAGGGCGAGTGACAATGGATCAATTCATGATACATCTTCCTTGTGAAGTGCCACTTGGTACGAAAGTTACACTCATTGGGAGACAAGGTGATGAGTATATTAGTGCTACCGAGGTTGCTGAATATTCCGGGACTATTAATTATGAAATTATTGCAACGATAAGCTTCCGTGTACCGAGAATATTTATACGACACGGTAAAGTTGTAGAAGTAATCAATTATTTGAACGATATATAGAAGAAGGTAATATTACTCAGTATCTCGTCATTTGGAGGAGTTTCACTAATAAAGAATAGGCTCTTTTTCGCTGGGGAGCTTCTTTTTATACTTGTTATTAATATAAGTTGCAATGAAATATTACTGAAGGATTGCTTTATTTCTTGTTTGAAAGAGATAAAAAGTAAAAGAAGATGAATGTTTTATTTATGAATTGGAAAACATAAGCAAGGAATAAGGAAGTCTTTGCAACAGGCTCCATACAATGGTATTATTACAATAGGTGTCATATATATATTTGGGTGTGTAGTTGACGGTGGAGGTGTATTTTTGTGTCCGAATCAAGTGTAACTACTGAAATCGTGGTTCGGTTGCCAAAGCAAATGGTAACGGAATTGGACGGAATTGGAAAACAAGAGAATAAGAATCGCCATGAACTAATTTGCCAGGCAACACAACTGTTATTGCGTCAACATAAGACGAAGAAACGCTACCAACATGAATCAATGCGACGTGGGTACATTGAAATGGGAAAAATTAATCTTGGTATTGCATCTGAAGCTTTCTTAGCAGAGTATGAAGCAGCTCATACAGTAGAACGCTTAGTTAGCGGGGGGTAATATTTTGATTGTAAAACGCGGCGACGTGTATTTTGCAGACCTTTCCCCAGTTGTTGGTTCTGAGCAAGGAGGCGTTCGTCCGGTTCTTGTCATTCAAAATGACATCGGAAATCGTTTTAGTCCGACTGTGATTGTAGCGGCTATTACTGCACAGATTCAAAAAGCGAAATTACCCACTCATGTGGAAATTGATGCGAAAAAGTACGGTTTTGAGAGGGATTCTGTTATTTTACTTGAGCAGATTCGAACAATCGATAAGCAACGCTTAACGGACAAAATCACTCATTTGGATGAAGTGATGATGAGTCGTGTAGATGAAGCGTTACAAATTAGTTTAGGACTAATAGATTTTTAAATCGGCAGTTTAAGTTGCTCTCTTTACAGGGCAACTTTTTTTTATTATAGAGGAGGTTACGGTTGGATATGGAAATGGTAGATAATCGACAAGGGTTAATGAAAATGTTAGTGAAAGAATTAGGCTTTACAGAAAAGCAAGTTCGTCATGTTATTCAATTAACAGAAGAAGGTAACACAGTTCCATTTATCGCTCGTTACCGAAAAGAATGGACAGGGTCTCTTGATGAGGTGCAAATTCGTGCAATCTTAGAAAGATGGCAATATATGATGCAACTAGAAGATAGGAAAGAAGAGGTTCTTCGTCTTATTGGTGAAAAGGGTAAACTAACCGAAGAGTTGCGTCGTCATATTGTTGCTGCAACAAAACTTCAAGAAGTAGAAGACTTATATCGTCCATATAAAGAAAAAAGAAGAACGAAAGCTACAATTGCTAAAGAAAAGGGATTAGAACCGTTAGCTGAGTGGCTATTATTATATAAAAAAGAAAATCCAGCAGAGAAGGCTATGGAATTTGTTAATGCAGAAAAGGAAGTGGCGTCTGCAGAAGATGCGTTGCAAGGTGCGCAAGATATTATTGCGGAACTTGTTTCGGATAATGCGGCATATCGTAGTTGGATTCGCAATACTACTTTCCGAAAAGGGATTATGTCTTCATCTGTAAAAGATAAAGAAAAAGATGAAAAGAATATATATGAAATGTATTATGGCTATGAAGAACCGTTGCAAAAAGTAGTGCCGCATCGTGTACTAGCTATGAATCGTGGTGAAAAGGAAGACGTATTAAGAGTTTCTGTTATCACGCCAATTGAAGAAATTCTTCAGTTTTTACATAAAAAAATGATTCTTGATGAAGCTTCTAAAAGTGCGCATTATGTACAATTAGCGATGGAAGATGGATATAAGCGATTAATTCAACCTTCAATAGAAAGAGAAATTCGTAAAGAATTAATGGAAACGGCCGAAGAACAAGCGATTCATATTTTCTCTGAGAATTTACGTAATTTATTATTACAACCTCCGATGAAAGGGAAAGTTGTGTTAGCGGTAGATCCAGCATATAGAACCGGTTGTAAATTAGCTGTAGTAGATGATACAGGAAAAGTTCTTCACATAGATGTTATTTATCCGCATCCGCCTGCTCGTAAATATGAGGATGCAAAAACGAAAATCATTTCAATTATAGATAAATATGAAGTTGAAATGATAGCGATTGGAAATGGTACAGCTTCGAGGGAAACGGAAGAATTTATAGTAGATGTATTACAAAATGTAGAGCGAGATGTATTTTACATTATTGTAAATGAAGCGGGTGCTAGTGTGTACTCAGCATCTGATGTAGCTCGCGAGGAGTTTCCAAATTTACAGGTTGAAGAAAGAAGTGCTGTTTCAATTGGGAGACGTCTTCAAGATCCACTTGCAGAACTTGTGAAAATTGACCCTAAATCTGTTGGGGTGGGACAATATCAACATGATGTATCTCAAAAGAGATTAAATGAATCATTAACATTTGTAGTAGAGACAGCAGTTAACCGAGTTGGTGTTAATGTAAATACAGCTTCAGTTGCATTGTTGCAATATGTTTCGGGATTATCAAAAACAGTTGCGAAAAACATTGTAGCTAAGCGTGAGGAAGATGGGAAATTCACGAAGCGTACTGAATTAAAGAAAATCCCACGTTTAGGTGCAAAAACATATGAACAATGTATCGGGTTTTTACGTATATTAGAAGGAGCGAATCCGTTAGATCGCACAGGGATTCATCCAGAACAATATAAAAATGTTGAATTGCTATTGAAGAGCTTAGGGTTATCAAAGAATGATGTGGGGAAACCAAACTTGCAAAAGAGTTTCGAAGGAGTAGATATTTCTAAATTATCTCAAGAGACGGAGATTGGTGAGCCGACATTAGTTGATATTATGGATGCTTTAATTAGCCCGGAGCGAGATATGAGGGATGAGTTGCCAAAGCCACTTTTGAAAAAGGGGATTTTAAAATTAGAAGATTTAAAGCGTGGTATGGAATTAGAGGGAACGATCCGCAATGTTGTTGATTTCGGTGCCTTTGTTGATATTGGTGTGAAGCAAGATGGTTTAGTACATATTTCTAAACTAAGCAAACAATTTGTAAAGCATCCATTAGATATTGTATCCGTGGGACAAATTGTAAAGGTATGGGTAGATGATATTGATACGAAAAAAGGTCGTGTTGCATTATCAATGTTACCGATTGAATAGTAAGAAAAGAGAGCAGATGAAACTGCTCTCTTTTTATGAACTGGAAAGTTTAATTGATTATGAGCTTTGATGTATTTTACTATAATAAAACCAGCATTCATTTAGTAACTTGATTTGATACCGGTTTTTCTCGAAATATGCACGTTGCATTTGTTTCTTTAGCCACGTGGGCATAGGAATCCCTCCTTGTTTAATCCTGCTCTCAAAAAAAGTAGCTCCTTTTAGTTAAAGTAACTTTGATGAGAGGTTGGTGAGTGGATTTCTAGCAATGCTGCATTTTTAGAAATCACGCTTCTTGAATGAGGATGGGTATATGTACTATTTACTATATGTATAAGAAGGGAGAAAAGTGTGGAAATATTTTTTAGTTTAGGAGGAATGAGAATGGATGAGCAAGAAATTCAGCGGTTAGTGGAAGAGGTATCGTTACAATGCTTTGGAATGCCGTTTTTACATAAAGCGATGTTTAATAGTAGGTTACGTACAACTGGTGGGCGCTATCTATTGAAGAATCATAATATTGAATTGAATTATCGATATTACGAAGTATATGGAAAAGAAGAGTTAGTCGGGATTGTTAAACATGAACTTTGTCATTATCACTTACATATCACAGGAAAAGGGTATAAGCATCGAGATAGAGATTTTCGGGAGTTATTAAAGAAAGTAGGTGCACCACGTTTTTGTAAACGAATGATTAGTGAGGAGGAAACGAGAGTTTCTATGTATGAATGTATGGGGTGTTCTTTTCAATATGTAAGAAGACGTCAAATAAATACACAAAGATATGTATGTGGAAAGTGTAAAGGACAACTAAAACTGGTAGTGAAAACATCTTGACAGTGAAAACGCAATCCAGTATATTATAAACATGTCACGTTTGCGCAAGATGTTGTGAAAAAACTTCTTGACTTACGATGAGAATTTTTATAAGATACAAATTGTCTTCATTATTCCGCAGTAGCTCAGTGGTAGAGCTATCGGCTGTTAACCGATCGGTCGTAGGTTCGAGTCCTACCTGCGGAGCCATACAGAGAAGTACCCAAGTGGCTCAAGGGGCTCCCCTGCTAAGGGAGTAGATCGCTAACGCGGTGCGAGGGTTCGAATCCCTTCTTCTCTGCCATACATATTGGCCCGTTGGTCAAGTGGTTAAGACACCGCCCTTTCACGGCGGTAACACGGGTTCGAATCCCGTACGGGTCACCACTTCGGAGGATTAGCTCAGCTGGGAGAGCACCTGCCTTACAAGCAGGGGGTCGGCGGTTCGATCCCGTCATCCTCCACCATATAAATTATATAAATAATATTATCGCGGGGTGGAGCAGTACGGTAGCTCGTCGGGCTCATAACCCGAAGGTCGCAGGTTCAAATCCTGTCCCCGCAACCAAATGGTCCCGTGGTGTAGTGGTTAACATGCCTGCCTGTCACGCAGGAGATCGCCGGTTCGACCCCGGTCGGGACCGCCATTTTAACTTCTGCTATATAGCAGTTGTTTTTTATTGGACATTATGGTAAAATAACATTTGTCTTTGAAAAGAAGATAACTATTTCGATGGGCTATAGCCAAGCGGTAAGGCAACGGACTTTGACTCCGTCATGCGCTGGTTCGAATCCAGCTAGCCCAGCCATTTACGAGCCATTAGCTCAGTTGGTAGAGCATCTGACTTTTAATCAGAGGGTCGAAGGTTCGAATCCTTCATGGCTCACTTTTGTTTTTTCCGCGCGGTCGTGGCGGAACGGCAGACGCGCTAGGTTGAGGGC
>NZ_JBBOZP010000001.1:252500-277500 GCF_038008665.1 Bacillus sp. FSL R10-2201
TCCGTCACAGAGGGTAATAACCCCGTAGTCGAAACTTCGTTCTCTCTTGAATGTATCCTGAGTACGGCGGAACACGTGAAATTCCGTCGGAATCTGGGAGGACCATCTCCCAAGGCTAAATACTCCCTAGTGATCGATAGTGAACCAGTACCGTGAGGGAAAGGTGAAAAGCACCCCGGAAGGGGAGTGAAAGAGATCCTGAAACCGTGTGCCTACAAATAGTCAGAGCCCGTTAATGGGTGATGGCGTGCCTTTTGTAGAATGAACCGGCGAGTTACGATCCCGTGCGAGGTTAAGCTGAAGAGGCGGAGCCGCAGCGAAAGCGAGTCTGAATAGGGCGTTTAGTACGTGGTCGTAGACCCGAAACCAGGTGATCTACCCATGTCCAGGGTGAAGTTCAGGTAACACTGAATGGAGGCCCGAACCCACGCACGTTGAAAAGTGCGGGGATGAGGTGTGGGTAGCGGAGAAATTCCAATCGAACCTGGAGATAGCTGGTTCTCCCCGAAATAGCTTTAGGGCTAGCCTTAAGTGTAAGAGTCTTGGAGGTAGAGCACTGATTGAACTAGGGGTCCTCATCGGATTACCGAATTCAGTCAAACTCCGAATGCCAATGACTTATCCTTAGGAGTCAGACTGCGAGTGATAAGATCCGTAGTCAAGAGGGAAACAGCCCAGATCGCCAGCTAAGGTCCCAAAGTGTGTATTAAGTGGAAAAGGATGTGGAGTTGCTTAGACAACTAGGATGTTGGCTCAGAAGCAGCCACCATTTAAAGAGTGCGTAATAGCTCACTAGTCGAGTGACTCTGCGCCGAAAATGTACCGGGGCTAAATACACCACCGAAGCTGCGAATTGATACCAATGGTATCAGTGGTAGGGGAGCGTTCTAAGTGCAGTGAAGTCAGACCGGAAGGACTGGTGGAGCGCTTAGAAGTGAGAATGCCGGTATGAGTAGCGAAAGACGGGTGAGAATCCCGTCCACCGAATGCCTAAGGTTTCCTGAGGAAGGCTCGTCCGCTCAGGGTTAGTCAGGACCTAAGCCGAGGCCGACAGGCGTAGGCGATGGACAACAGGTTGATATTCCTGTACCACCTCTTTATCGTTTGAGCAATGGAGGGACGCAGAAGGATAGAAGAAGCGTGCGATTGGTTGTGCACGTCCAAGCAGTTAGGCTGATAAGTAGGCAAATCCGCTTATCGTGAAGGCTGAGCTGTGATGGGGAAGCTCCTTATGGAGCGAAGTCTTTGATTCCCCGCTGCCAAGAAAAGCTTCTAGCGAGATAAAAGGTGCCTGTACCGCAAACCGACACAGGTAGGCGAGGAGAGAATCCTAAGGTGTGCGAGAGAACTCTGGTTAAGGAACTCGGCAAAATGACCCCGTAACTTCGGGAGAAGGGGTGCTTTCTTAACGGAAAGCCGCAGTGAATAGGCCCAAGCGACTGTTTAGCAAAAACACAGGTCTCTGCGAAGCCGTAAGGCGAAGTATAGGGGCTGACACCTGCCCGGTGCTGGAAGGTTAAGGAGAGGGGTTAGCGTAAGCGAAGCTCTGAACTGAAGCCCCAGTAAACGGCGGCCGTAACTATAACGGTCCTAAGGTAGCGAAATTCCTTGTCGGGTAAGTTCCGACCCGCACGAAAGGTGTAACGATTTGGGCACTGTCTCAACCAGAGACTCGGTGAAATTATAGTACCTGTGAAGATGCAGGTTACCCGCGACAGGACGGAAAGACCCCGTGGAGCTTTACTGTAGCCTGATATTGAATTTTGGTACAGTTTGTACAGGATAGGCGGGAGCCATTGAAACCGGAGCGCTAGCTTCGGTGGAGGCGCTGGTGGGATACCGCCCTGACTGTATTGAAATTCTAACCTACGGGTCTTATCGACCCGGGAGACAGTGTCAGGTGGGCAGTTTGACTGGGGCGGTCGCCTCCTAAAGTGTAACGGAGGCGCCCAAAGGTTCCCTCAGAATGGTTGGAAATCATTCGTAGAGTGCAAAGGCATAAGGGAGCTTGACTGCGAGACCTACAAGTCGAGCAGGGACGAAAGTCGGGCTTAGTGATCCGGTGGTTCCGCATGGAAGGGCCATCGCTCAACGGATAAAAGCTACCCCGGGGATAACAGGCTTATCTCCCCCAAGAGTCCACATCGACGGGGAGGTTTGGCACCTCGATGTCGGCTCATCGCATCCTGGGGCTGTAGTCGGTCCCAAGGGTTGGGCTGTTCGCCCATTAAAGCGGTACGCGAGCTGGGTTCAGAACGTCGTGAGACAGTTCGGTCCCTATCCGTCGTGGGCGCAGGAAATTTGAGAGGAGCTGTCCTTAGTACGAGAGGACCGGGATGGACGCACCGCTGGTGTACCAGTTGTTCTGCCAAGGGCATAGCTGGGTAGCTATGTGCGGAAGGGATAAGTGCTGAAAGCATCTAAGCATGAAGCCCCCCTCAAGATGAGATTTCCCATAGCGTAAGCTAGTAAGATCCCTGAAAGATGATCAGGTTGATAGGTTCGAGGTGGAAGCATGGTGACATGTGGAGCTGACGAATACTAATAGATCGAGGACTTAACCATATAATATGAAGCTAATGTTATCTAGTTTTGAGAGAATATAAAAAACTTATTGACTTTAAATGTCGAATGAGTTATGATGATTCTTGTCTTAAATGAATATAGTCTGGTAATGATGGCAGAGAGGTCACACCCGTTCCCATACCGAACACGGAAGTTAAGCTCTCTAGCGCCGATGGTAGTTGGGACCTTGTCCCTGTGAGAGTAGGACGTTGCCAGGCTATTTATATCATCGCGGGGTGGAGCAGTACGGTAGCTCGTCGGGCTCATAACCCGAAGGTCGCAGGTTCAAATCCTGTCCCCGCAACCAAATGGTCCCGTGGTGTAGTGGTTAACATGCCTGCCTGTCACGCAGGAGATCGCCGGTTCGACCCCGGTCGGGACCGCCATTTTATATAAAGAAAAGAACGAAACAAGTTGTTTCGTATTTTTTTATTTGTTTTAACAAAAAACTAATAAAGACAGTCAAACTATCCTTAGGAAAACTCCTAAGGACTTTTTTATATATTTAAAACCTGTATAATAAAGAGCAGAGAACATTGTGAGTAAAGTAGGTGAAGTCTGTGAGTAAATATGAAATAACAACAAAATCTTCCGAAGAAACCCAGCGATTATCAGAAAAATTAGGGAGACTTGTAAAGGAAAAAGATGTAATTATTTTAGAAGGTGATCTTGGAGCTGGCAAGACGACTTTTACAAAAGGACTAGCAAAAGGTCTTGGAGTGAAAAGAGTCGTAAATAGTCCTACCTTCAATATTATTAAAGAATATAAAGGAAGATTACCGCTATATCATATGGATGTGTATCGTTTAGCGGAAAGTGAAGAAGATTTAGGATTTGATGAGTATTTCTATGGTGAAGGGATTACAGTAGTAGAATGGGCTCATTTAATAGAAGCATATTTACCGAATGAGAAGTTGCAAATTAGTTTATTCCATGCTGGAGATGATACAAGAAAAATTGTACTCGAGCCAATTGGAGATCGCTATATTAGATTATGTGAGGAGCTATTACAAGATGAAAGTACTAGCAATTGATACTTCAAATTACGTAATGGGTGTATCCCTTATTGAGGAAGGGAACGTGATTGGGGAAATCATTACAAATTTAACAAAAAACCATTCTGTACGTCTTATGCCAGCTGTAGAGAAACTGTTAAAAGAATGCGGTGTAAAACCGAAAGAATTGACTAAAATTGTTGTAGCAGCTGGACCGGGATCATATACAGGTGTTCGTATAGGTGTGACAGCGGCAAAAACATTAGCTTGGTCACTTCAAATACCAATTGTAGGTGTATCAAGTTTGGAAGTGGTGGCTGCAAATGGTACTAATTTTAATGGACTAATTTGTCCTTTATTTGATGGCCGACGTGGTCAAATTTACACGGGGTTATATACATATGAAGGAGAGCGTATAACTTCAATAGAAGAAGACCGAATTATTCTTATTGTTGACTGGTTGCAAATGTTAAAAGATAAAGAACAGCCTGTTTTATTTATTGGTAACGATGTTAAATTGCATAAAGAAACAATTGTAGAATATTTAGGTGATCAAGCTGTATTTGCTCCGTTCACTAAGAATAACCCAAGACCAAGTGAATTAGCATTTTTAGGATTACAAAAAGAAGAACAAGACGTGCATACGTTTGTTCCTAGCTATCTTCGTTTAGCTGAAGCTGAAACAAAATGGTTAGAAAGTCAAAAACAATAGGGGCCTACAGAAGATGGATATGATATTTAGAAAGATGGCACTCGATGATATTGCTCAAATTGTAGCTATTGAAGAAGCATCTTTTTCAACCCCTTGGACTGCAGATGCCTTTCACCGTGAATTAGAGGTGAATGAACATGCACATTATGTCGTGCTAGAAAAAGATGGTCTCGTAATTGGATATTGTGGATTGTGGATAATTATTGATGAATCACATGTAACAAATATAGCTATCCTGCCGGAATACAGAGGTCAAAAGCTAGGGGATGCCTTATTAAAAGAAGTCATTTCCGAAGCGAAAGGTTTAGGAGTAAAAACAATGACACTTGAAGTACGCATGTCAAATGAAGTAGCAAAGCAGTTATACAGAAAATACGGATTTCAAAATGGTGGGATTCGTAAACGATACTATGCAGACAATCAGGAAGATGGTCTTGTAATGTGGGTGAATATATAATGGAAAAAAATACGATTATACTTGGTATTGAAACAAGCTGTGATGAAACAGCTGTAGCAGTTGTTAAAAATGGAACGGAAATCATTGCGAATGTCGTTGCATCGCAAATTGAAAGTCATAAGCGTTTTGGCGGAGTTGTACCAGAGATTGCATCCCGTCATCATGTAGAAGAAATCACAGTTGTGTTAGAAGAAGCTTTAAAAGAAGCGAATATCACTTTTGAGGATATTGATGCAATTGCTGTAACAGAAGGACCAGGTTTAGTCGGAGCACTTTTAATAGGTGTAAATGCAGCGAAAGCTGTGGCTTTTGCTCATGATATCCCTCTAGTTGGTGTTCATCATATTGCTGGTCATATTTATGCGAATCGTTTAGTAAAAGAAGTACAATTCCCGTTACTATCGCTTGTTGTATCCGGTGGACATACGGAGCTTGTTTATATGAAAGAACATGGTTCATTTGAAGTGATTGGTGAAACGCGAGATGATGCGGCAGGAGAAGCTTACGATAAAGTAGCTCGTACATTATCAATGCCTTATCCAGGTGGTCCTCATATTGATCGCCTTGCGCATGAAGGAAAACCAACAATTGATTTGCCTCGTGCGTGGCTAGAACCTGATTCGTATGATTTCAGCTTTAGTGGATTGAAATCAGCAGTTATCAACACTGTGCATAACGCAAAACAGCGCGGTATAGAAATTGCACCAGAAGATTTAGCAGCAAGTTTCCAAGAAAGTGTAATAGATGTACTTGTAACGAAAGCGTCTCGTGCAGCAGATGCTTATAATGTAAAACAAGTGCTTCTTGCTGGTGGAGTAGCTGCTAATAAAGGGCTTCGTGCACGTTTAGCAGCAGAATTTGCACAAAAAGAAAATATAGAGCTAATTATTCCTCCTCTATCTTTATGCACAGATAATGCAGCGATGATTGCGGCTGCAGGTACAATTGCATACGAACAAGGAAAACGCGCTACATTAGCTTTAAATGCAAATCCAGGATTAGATATTGAAGCATAGTTATACACAAAATTAACCACAGCTTGTGGATAAAACCCAAATTATCTGTTGATAATTTGGGTTTTTTTGTGTACATAAAATGTGTATAACTTTTTATGTAGTTGTGGATAATGTGGAAAAGTTATTTGAAAGTTTATATTATAAAGGTGGATATGTGTATAACCTTGTGGATAACATAGAGGAAGTCTGACCTTTGAAGAAATTCTTTTTTGGGAAATAAAAAACAAAGAGATGTCCAAAAAACATTTTGAAACATCCTCCTCTTATTATATAAGGTGCTACTATTGTCAATCCTTGTCGAATGGTTTGTATAATTTCATTTATTATGGTATTGATTCCAAAACAGAAAATAAAAAGGAGGTCATCTCGTCAAAAAGCCCGACTTATGAGACATCCTCCTCTTTTAAATTCTCTTATATATGCAGTTCTTCCCATTCTGCCATACAAGCTTCAAGCTGTTCTTGCAGTGTTTGTTTTTTAGTTGTAATTTCACTAGCCTTTTCATAATCTGCATATATTTCTGGTAAGCAAAGTTGGTCTTCTAACGTAGCAATTTCTTCTTCTAAGCCTACGATATTTTGTTCCAGTTCTTCAATTTTTCGAGTACGTTGACGCTCTAACTGTTTACGTTCTTTTTCTTCGAGATAATTTAATTTTTCTTGTGCCACCACTTTTTGAACAGGTACTTCATCTTCTTGCTCTAGTTCCGCACGTTCAATCATTTCATTTTTCTTTTCAACGTAATAATCGTAATCACCTAAATATTCTTGTGCACCTTCTGTTGATAACTCAACAACGGTTGTCGTTACGCGATTAATAAAGTAGCGGTCATGAGAGACGAATAGAAGAGTACCTGGGTAATCAATTAAAGCATTCTCCAAAATCTCTTTACTATTTAAATCAAGATGGTTTGTTGGCTCATCGAGAATTAATAAATTGGATTTTTGCATCATAAGTTTTGCAAGAGCTAGTCGAGCCTTTTGTCCACCACTAAGAGAAGATACTGGTTTGAGTACATCATCCCCTGTGAATAAAAAGTTGCCTAGTATAGTGCGAATTTCTTTTTCGGGCTGCAATGGATATTCATCCCATAATTCATTTAAAACTCGCTTCGAAGATGTTAAGTTGGCTTGTTCTTGATCATAATAACCAACAGATACGTTTGACCCGAAAGCAACGTTTCCATGTAATAGCTGTAACTTATTCACAATGGATTTTAATAATGTAGATTTTCCAATTCCGTTTGGCCCAACTAAGGCAACACTGTCACCGCGAGTTAAGCGCATATTTACATGTTCAATAATCGGTTCCTGATAATAGCCAATAGTTGCATCTTTCACTTGTAAAACATCATTTCCACTTTGTTTTTCAATATCGAAGTGGAAGGAAGCTGATTTAGAATCGCCTAATGGTCTAGTTAATACTTCCATTCTGTCTAATTGTTTACGGCGACTTTGAGCGCGTTTTGTCGTAGATGCACGAGCTATATTTTTTTGTACAAAGTCTTCCAGTTTAGAAATTTCATCTTGTTGTTTTTCATAACGCTTCATTTCTTGCTCGTATAGAGCTGATTTTGAGTCTAAATATTTACTGTAGTTACCAACAAATCGTCGGCTTTCCTTATTAGAAATTTCGTATACTTGTGTAACGAGTTTATCTAAGAAATAACGGTCATGGGAAACGATTAAAATCGCGCCAGGATAGCCTTGTAAATATTGTTCAAGCCATGTTAGTGTCTCGATGTCCAAATGGTTTGTAGGTTCGTCTAAAATAAGTAAGTCTGGTCTAGTTAATAATAATTTCCCAAGAGCTAATCGAGTCTTTTGTCCACCACTTAATGTGGAAATTTTCGTCTGATGCGTTTCAACTGGGAAGCCAAGACCGCTTAAAATTGAGCGTATATCCGCTTCGTACTGATAGCCGCCTTGATCTTTATAATCTAATTGTAATTGGTCATAATCAGCTAATAATTTCTCATATATAGCCGCATTTGAAAAGTTTTCTTCTTTTCCCATCTCTTGCTCTAGCCTTCGAAGTTTTGTCTCCATCTGCTGCAAGTGTGTAAAGACGGTTAACATTTCATCCCAAATTGTTAAAGACGTTTCTAATCCGGTATTTTGAGCTAAATACCCCATTGAGACATCTTTTGGTTTTATAATTTCACCACCATCATGAGATAACTCGCCAGCTATTATTTTTAATAATGTAGATTTTCCAGCTCCATTTCGTCCGACTAATGCGATACGATCTTTTGTTTGTACTTCCAATTTTATGTTTGCAAGAATCGTTTCTGCACCGTATAATTTCGAAAGCCCATTCACTTGTAATAATATCAATGTTTTCACCTCAAATAATTTCTTAACTTTGCCATGTTTATATTTCTCAATCATACTAAAAATAGTGTATAGTTTAAAATAAAGAGAGAATACTTCTTCTCTTTATTATACAAGGAAATTCATGAGTACTAAACTTCTGTATTTGATTCAAGTATAAGAATAAAGATAGGAAGAGAGGAGAGGTTATATGGATCAGCAAAAAATTCCACAGGCCACTGCCAAACGATTGCCTCTATACTATCGATTTATCCAAAACTTATCTCTTTCTGGTAAGCAACGTGTTTCATCAGCCGAATTGAGTGAAGCGGTAAAGGTTGATTCCGCAACTATTCGAAGAGATTTTTCATATTTTGGAGCGTTAGGGAAAAAAGGATATGGATATAACGTAAATTATTTATTATCATTTTTCCGTGAAACACTCGACCAAGATGATATAACACGCGTGGCACTTATTGGAGTAGGTAATTTAGGGACCGCTTTCTTACATTATAATTTCACGAAAAACAATAATACAAAAATTGAAATGGCGTTTGATGTTAGTGAAGAGAAAGTTGGAACAGAAATCGGAGGCATTCCTGTATATCATTTGGATGAACTAGAAGAACGTTTATCAACTGATATACAAGTGGCAATATTAACGGTACCCGCTACAGTAGCGCAATCTGTGGCAGATAGATTGGCAGAAACGAACGTGCATGGTATTTTAAATTTCACACCAGCACGCTTAAATGTGTCAGAGAATATAAGGATTCATCACATTGATTTAGCTGTAGAGTTACAAACTCTTGTTTACTTTTTGAAGAATTATCCACAATAAAACGCAGAGGAGATGACCTCTGCGTTTTATTATTGTTTTTTCTTTGTGAATTTAACTAAGATAAGGCGAAGTGCCAAATTAAAATCAATTGTTGCCATAACTGCAAATAGTATTGTCCACATATTCCAGATTGTATCTGTTACGTTCGTAATGGCGAAGCGTGTAAAGATACATCCAAGAAGAAAGTACAATGCAGCCATGAACAATGGTGAGTTTCTCATACTAAAAATCCTCCGATAAAGCCTTGCATTTTTTCAGCTTCTTTAATCATTTCTTGAATTTGCTCATTGCTTACTACAACTTGAGCAACTGCAACTAATGTATTCATTGCAACATGAGCTGCAATAGGAACTATAATTCGTTTCGTTTTTACGTATAAAAAGGCGAATACGAGCCCCATAGAAGTGTATACCAATAAGTGAGTAAAATCAAAATGAATCGCCGCGAATACAAGTGAACTAATAATAGCGGCAATAAAGAAGTTAAACTTCTTATAAAGTGTACCGAATAAAATTTTTCTAAATACAATTTCTTCCAAAATAGGTCCTATTATAGATATGACAATAAGGAACCAAGGTGTCGTTCTTGCGATGTCCATAAGTCTTGCTGTATTTTCAGATCCCGGTGTAATCCCTAATAAACGCATTTCGATCATACCGGCAATGCTTTGCGAGAACAGCGCTAAGAAGAAACCAATAAAAATCCACCCAATTGTAGCTGGAACAGTAGAGCGCATTTTATCTAAATGCCTGTCACGAATGTCTGTTCTGAGTAACCAAAGTACAACGCATAATGCAATGAAAAAGCTAATGATAGCCCAATGACCAGTTATGAGTTGAAGTTTTTCCTCTCTAGTAAATCCCCTATTATCGTATAGTCCAGTTTTCAGGAGAAGCGGTAACCCGGCAATGCCTGATAACTGCATTAAAATGTATGTAACGATAATCCACCAATATTGTTTTTTCAAATGGTTTAACCATCCTTTCTAACGCTAGTGTATGAGATAAGGTAGGATAACATGTAAATATGCTACCTACGATATAAACTTTCATTTGAATTATATTTTTTTTGTAAATAAGTATTTGAAAATAAAATAGGAGACAGGAAAAAGTTGTACGTTTAGCGAAAACAACTTAGGGTGTCTTTCATATTGTAACATACAAGAAGTGGGAACAACGATTCATATAGTAAAGGCAGTAGAAGAAGTAATGATATCTAGGAAAGTGCATAAAGTAATTTGCGAAAAAATTATGATTTTTTTACTTGCAAAAGAAATTGAGATTATTTATTATTAGAAGTGTGTTAGCACTCGTGTGACTTGAGTGCTAATAAATAAAATTTACATAACAAAATGAGGAGGTTATTGTTCATGCTAAAGCCATTAGGTGATCGCGTTGTAATTGAACTTGTTCAAGCAGAAGAAAAAACAGCAAGTGGTATTGTATTACCAGAAACTGCAAAAGAAAAACCACAAGAGGGTAAAGTTATTGCAGTAGGTACAGGCCGAGTGCTTGAAAATGGTGAGCGTGTTGCTTTAGAGGTAGCAGCAGGTGATCTTATCATCTTCTCAAAATATGCAGGTACTGAAGTGAAATACGAAGGTACAGACTACTTGATTTTACGTGAAAGTGACATTTTAGCAATTATCGGTTAATTATATACATTTTAAAAATCCAAGGGGGTCAATTATTATGGCAAAAGATATTAAATTTAGTGAAGAAGCACGTCGTTCGATGCTTCGCGGTGTCGACACTCTTGCAAACGCAGTAAAAGTAACGCTTGGACCAAAAGGTCGTAACGTTGTACTTGAGAAAAAATTCGGTTCACCACTTATTACAAATGACGGTGTAACAATCGCAAAAGAAATCGAATTAGAAGATGCATTCGAAAACATGGGTGCGAAATTAGTAGCAGAAGTTGCTAGCAAAACAAACGATGTAGCTGGTGACGGAACGACAACTGCAACTGTATTAGCGCAAGCTATGATTCGTGAAGGTCTTAAAAACGTAACAGCTGGTGCAAACCCAATGGGTCTTCGTAAAGGTATCGAAAAAGCTGTTACTGCTGCAATTGAAGAATTAAAAGCGATTTCTAAACCAATCGAAGGTAAATCTTCTATCGCACAAGTAGCTGCTATTTCTTCGGCTGACGAAGAAGTAGGTCAATTAATCGCTGAAGCAATGGAGCGCGTTGGTAACGACGGCGTTATTACTTTAGAAGAATCTAAAGGATTCACAACAGAATTAGACGTAGTAGAAGGTATGCAATTTGATCGTGGATATGCATCTCCTTACATGATTACTGATTCTGACAAAATGGAAGCAGTTCTTGATAACCCATACATTTTAATTACTGACAAAAAGATTTCTAACATTCAAGAAATCTTACCAGTATTAGAGCAAGTGGTACAACAAGGTAAACCACTTCTTATCATTGCTGAAGATGTAGAAGGCGAAGCGTTAGCTACATTAGTAGTGAACAAACTTCGTGGTACATTCAATGTAGTTGCTGTTAAAGCTCCTGGATTTGGTGACCGTCGTAAAGCAATGCTAGAAGATATCGCAATCTTAACTGGTGGCGAAGTAATCACTGAAGAATTAGGACGTGACTTAAAATCTGCTACAGTTGAATCTTTAGGACGTGCTGGTAAAATTGTTGTAACGAAAGAAAACACAACTGTAGTTGAGGGTATTGGAAATTCACAACAAATCGAAGCTCGCATCGGTCAAATCCGCGCGCAATTAGAAGAAACTACTTCTGAATTCGATCGTGAAAAATTACAAGAGCGTCTTGCTAAACTTGCGGGCGGTGTAGCAGTAATTAAAGTAGGTGCAGCAACTGAAACTGAGTTAAAAGAGCGCAAACTTCGCATTGAAGATGCACTTAACTCAACTCGTGCAGCAGTAGAAGAAGGTATCGTTGCAGGTGGTGGTACTTCACTTATGAACGTATACACAAAAGTAGCTTCTATCGTAGCTGAAGGCGACGAAGCAACAGGTATCAACATCGTACTTCGTGCACTAGAAGAGCCAGTTCGTCAAATCGCAATCAACGCTGGTCTAGAAGGATCTGTAGTTGTAGAGCGTCTAAAAGGCGAAAAAGTAGGCGTTGGTTTCAACGCAGCTACTGGCGAATGGGTTAACATGCTTGAGTCTGGTATCGTAGATCCAGCTAAAGTAACTCGTTCTGCACTTCAAAACGCAGCATCTGTTGCAGCTATGTTCTTAACAACTGAAGCTGTAGTTGCTGACAAGCCAGAACCAAATGCACCAGCAATGCCTGACATGGGCGGCATGGGCATGGGCGGTATGGGCGGAATGATGTAATTCCGTTCTCCCGAAAAACATCCACTTCTATATAGAAGTGGATGTTTTTTTATGTTTTTGAGCGCAGGAAAATAATTTCTGTAGAATTTTGTCGCTTTCTCTCTTGACCATACCGATACTTCATTGTTAGAATCTAGGAAGATAATATAAAACAATCCTTCATATATCCTCGATGATATGGTTTGAGAGTCTCTACCGGGTTACCGTAAACAACCTGACTATGAAGGCAGTGCGTCTTATATTTATAAAGAGCGGAAGACTATCTTTCTTTATAAAGCCAGACCCCTGCCTTTTCTTTGTCATGAGACTAGAGGCGGAGGACTGGCTTTTTTTATTATATTAGTAATGCTTTTCGCCAAATTGGTGAAAATATTTATATACGAGAACTAACGTTGGGGTGATTATTTTGAAGAAGCAGCATGATACAATTATCGTTTTAGATTTTGGGAGTCAGTACAATCAGTTAATAGCACGTCGAATTCGTGAGTTCGGTGTATACAGTGAACTTCATCCACATACAATTACTGCAGAAGAAATTAAAGCAATGAATCCAAAAGGGATTATCTTCTCTGGTGGACCAAATAGTGTATACGGTGAAGGTGCATTACATTGTGATGAAAAAATCTTTGAACTAGGATTACCGATTTTCGGTATTTGTTACGGTATGCAGCTTATGACGCAACACTTCGGTGGGAAAGTAGAACGTGCAAACCACCGTGAGTACGGAAAAGCTGTTCTTAAAGTAGAGAACGAATCAAAATTATATGCGAACCTTCCAGAAGAGCAAGTTGTATGGATGAGCCATGGTGACTTAGTAACTGGTTTACCTGAAGGGTTCGTAGTAGATGCAACAAGTGAGTCTTGTCCGATTGCTGGTATGAGCAATGAAGCGGAAAACTTATACGGTGTACAATTCCACCCAGAAGTACGTCACTCTGAGCACGGTAACGATTTAATTAAAAACTTCGTATTCGGCGTATGTGGTTGTTCTGAAGGATGGAACATGGAGAACTTTATTGAAGTAGAATTAGAGAAGATCCGTGAAACTGTTGGAGACAAAAAAGTATTATGCGCACTTAGTGGCGGTGTAGACTCTTCTGTTGTAGCAGTATTAATTCATAAGGCAATTGGTGACCAATTAACATGTATTTTCGTGGATCACGGTTTACTTCGTAAAGATGAAGCAGAAGGTGTTATGAAAACATTTAGCGAAGGCTTCCATATGAACGTTATTAAAGTGGATGCACAAGAGCGCTTCATGAACAAGTTAAAAGGTGTAGAAGATCCAGAGCAAAAACGTAAAATCATCGGTAATGAATTCATTTACGTATTTGATGATGAAGCTTCTAAATTACAAGGAATGGACTTCCTAGCGCAAGGTACACTTTACACGGATATCGTTGAAAGTGGTACAGCAACTGCACAAACAATTAAATCTCACCATAACGTTGGTGGACTTCCAGAAGACATGCAGTTCAAATTAATTGAGCCTTTAAATACTTTATTTAAAGACGAAGTACGTGTATTAGGATCAGAACTAGGAATTCCTGATGAAATCGTATGGCGTCAACCATTCCCAGGCCCTGGTCTTGGTATTCGTGTATTAGGTGAAATTACAGAAGAGAAATTAGAAATCGTTCGTGAATCTGATGCGATTTTACGTGAAGAAATTATAAAAGCAGGATTAGACCGCGAAGTTTGGCAATACTTCACTGCGCTTCCTGGTATGCGTAGTGTAGGTGTTATGGGTGACGAGCGTACTTACGATTACACAGTAGGTATCCGTGCAGTAACATCTATCGATGGTATGACAGCTGACTGGGCACGTATCCCTTGGGACGTATTAGAGAAAATCTCTGTACGTATCGTAAACGAAGTAAAACACGTTAACCGTATCGTGTATGATATAACAAGTAAGCCACCAGCAACTATTGAGTGGGAATAGTATTGTAATAAAAAAGATCCATCTATCGTTCATGTATAGATGGATCTTTTTGTTTTCACCCTTAATACGAACGAAAGTATAAAAATTTATAAAAATGTTCGTTTTTAAATTGACAAAACCACCTCATCGAGTTAATATGAGTATGTAATTCAAACGAAAAGTGAATATTATGCCGTCGTATAATATCGGGGATATGGCCCGAAAGTTTCTACCTAGCTACCGTAAATGGCTTGACTACGAGGCGTTTTGATAAAGATGAGGGGAAACTTGTCTTTATTCATAGAACGCTTCCATGTATATGCAATGGAAGCCTTTTTTATTTTTATAGATAAAAGAGGGCTAGGGGAAATACGGCGAGTAATCATATAACGGGGGAAACGTAAGATGAAACGCTATTTTCAGTTTGATGAACTCGGCACAAATTATAAAACAGAGTTCATAGCAGGTTTAACGACATTTCTATCTATGGCTTACGTACTATTTGTCAATCCTGCTACGCTGTCGCTTGGAAATGTTAAAGGATTACCGGCAGGTACAGGAATGGATCCAGGTGCAGTATTCGTTGCT
Source organism: Bacillus sp. FSL R10-2201 (assembly GCF_038008665.1). Lineage (NCBI taxonomy): Bacteria > Bacillati > Bacillota > Bacilli > Caryophanales > Bacillaceae > Bacillus > Bacillus sp. FSL R10-2201. The sequence continues at coordinate 267,237 of NZ_JBBOZP010000001.1, forward strand.
ACAGCATTAGCAGCGGCGATTGGTTCGTTAATTATGGGGATATTTGCGAAGTATCCGATTGCTTTAGCGCCAGGTATGGGAATAAACGCGTTCTTTGCTTATACAGCGGTGTTAACGATGGGAATTCCGTGGCAAACGGCAATTGCTGGAACATTAATGTCAGGTATTATCTTTATTATTCTTACTGCTTCAGGTATTCGTGAAAAAATCATTAATGCAATTCCAGTAGAGTTAAAGTTTGCAGTAGCGGCGGGTATTGGATTATTCATTGCCTTCCTTGGATTCCAAAACGCTGGAATTATCGTAAAGAATGATGCTGTTCTTGTTGGGTTGGGGGACTTAACAAAGGGCACAACGTTACTAGCAATCTTCGGAGTTGTTACTACAATCATTTTCATGATTAAAAAAATAAATGGTGCAGTTTTCTACGGTATGATCCTTACGGCGATCTTAGGAGTAGCGACTGGATTAATTGATACACCAAAAGCTGTAGTGGGAGCAATACCGAGTCTAGAACCAACGTTCGGGGTAGCATTAACTCACTTTGGAGACATTTTCACTGTTGAAATGGCGATTGTTATTATAACGTTCTTCTTTATCGATTTCTTTGATACAGCAGGTACGCTTGTAGCGGTTGCGAATCAAGCGGGATTAATGAAGAACAATAAATTACCACGTGCAGGTAAAGCGTTATTTGCAGATGCGATTGCAACTGTAATTGGTGCGATTTTAGGTACATCAACAACAACGTCTTACATTGAATCGTCTGCGGGGGTAGCAGCAGGAGGACGTTCTGGATTTACAGCGGTTGTAACAGCAGGGTTCTTCTTACTGGCACTATTCTTCTCGCCGCTATTAAGTGTTGTGACACCAGCTGTAACAGCGCCAGCATTAATTATTGTAGGGATCTTGATGGTTTCATCTTTAGGAGAAATTGATTGGAAGAAATTTGAGATTGCAGTGCCAGCGTTCTTTACTATCATTTCAATGCCACTTACGTATAGTATCGCAACAGGAATTGCAATCGGGTTTATCTTCTATCCAATTACAATGGTTGTGAGTGGTCGTCGTAAAGAGATTCATCCAATTATGTATGTTATGGGAGTTTTATTCATACTATATTTCATCTACGTTCGTAAATAAAAGGGGTTTTTTGAAAGGTCTAGACTTGAGGGGAGTCTAGACCTTTTTTGCGTCTTCAGAAAATCTTAAGGATTTCCGAGCGTTTTTCTTCAGAAGTTTTCTTATAATAGAAGTTAGGGATTAAAAAAGTGATGGGGGAGATAGTATGGCCGGGGAAACGATACTTGTCGTAGATGATGAAAAAGAAATTAGGAACCTTATTACAATTTATTTAAAGAACGAAGGATATAAAGTACTGCAAGCAGGGGACGGAGAAGAAGGGTTACGTATATTAGAAGAAAATGAAGTGCACTTAGTCGTATTAGATATTATGATGCCGAAAGTAGATGGTATTCATATGTGTATGAAAGTAAGGGAAGCGAAGGAAATGCCGATTATTATGCTTTCGGCAAAAACGCAAGATATGGATAAAATTTTAGGATTAACAACAGGTGCAGATGATTATGTAGCAAAACCGTTTAACCCGTTAGAGTTAATCGCAAGAATTAAATCGCAGCTACGTCGTTATATGAAAATGAATGGCTTTGCTATTCAAAATGAGGACGAGTTAGAAATTGGAGAGATGAAAATAAACATCTCCACTCATACAGTCATTGTGGATGGAGAAGAAGTGAAACTGACCCCGAGGGAATTTTCAATTTTAGAATTACTAGTCCGTAATCCGGGGATGGTCTTTAGTGCGGAACAAATTTATGAAAAGGTTTGGAACGAAAGATCTTTCCAGTCGGATAACACGGTAATGGTTCATATTCGGAAAGTGCGTGAAAAGATTGAGGAGAATCCAAGGAAGCCAATATATATAAAAACAGTATGGGGAGTGGGGTATAAGATTGAAAAAGATATTTAATCCATTTACTTATGTTAGGAAAATTCGAGAATTAATTGGAAAGATAGTGAAGAGTGTGAAACGGAGTATACGAATTCAACTTATTACTGCGTTTACTGCTTGTGCGTTGTTAGGGATTTTGTCAGCGAAGGCAGCAGCACCGTTTTTTGAGAATGCGAATCGAGAGGCGACGATCGATTATCGGGTTGGTATGGAACAAATTAATCAACAAGCTCAAAGCGTGGCAAATAGTTCAGTTCATGAAAATAAATTAGAAGCTATATCAACTATGATTGAAATAGAGAATCAAAATTTAGAACAAAACTCTAGAGCTTTAAAAGTATTGGTCACTGACGAGAGCGGTAAAGTTTTATATAAAACGAAGCAGGCGCAAGAAGAACAAATTGATTTGCATAATACAATTCGTAATGCATCATCGTTTGCGATTAATTATATGAATGGTAGAAAAGAATTTGAAAGTACGAGAAAAGAATTTATAGCTTTTGCACCTATTACAATAGAAGATAAGAATTTATACATGTTTGTTAGTGGGATTCCAGAAGGTGAAGTAATATATGATACGCAAGAAGGACCGTTTCCGTTTTTCATAGGTGTACTTGTATTTATTTTCTCTTTCTTCTATATAACAAAGAGAAAGATGAAGCAAATTGAAGCGATGGCACAAGGTGTCAAGGAAATAGAAAAAGGAAACTTAGCGTACCGTATTGAGAAAAAAGGTGAAGATGAGATTGCGTCTTTAACTGAGAATATTAATAATATGGCGGAAGAGCTTATGAATAATATAGAAAAGGAACGTAAATTAGAGAAGCAAAAGAATGAGCTTATTACGAATGTATCACACGATTTACGTACACCACTGACTTCTATAATGGGTTACTTGCGATTACTTCGAGATTCTAAATATGAAAATAAAGAACAACATGATGAGTATACGAGAATTGCTTTTGCAAAGTCGGAGCAGTTAAAGAATTTAATAGAAGATTTATTTGAGTATACGAAGTTAACGAATGAACAAGTTGTATTAGAAAAACAGGAAGTGTGTGTAAATGAGTTACTTGATCAATTAATAGAAGAGTTAGTACCACAAGCGGAAGAGCATGGCCTTATGTTTGTTAAGAAGTTTCCTGAGGAACGTGCATATGCGATGATTGATTCGGAAAAGATGGTCCGTGTATTCGACAACTTACTAATGAATGCAATTAAGTATAGTAAAGATGACGGAGAGATAAAAGTTTCTCTTCAAAGGCAGCGCAGGAATATACAAATTGTTATTGCGAATCATAGTGAAGAGTTTACGAGAGAAGAGTTAGGGAACTTGTTTGAACGGTTTTATAAGAAAGATCAATCTAGAAGTAGAGTAACAGAAGGTTCGGGGCTCGGATTAGCTATTGCGAAAAGTATTGTTGAGTTGCAAGGTGGTAGTATTCGAGCTGAGTATGAGGACGGGATCGTTCAGTTCATCGTTTCATTACCAATTATAGAAAAATAATAAATGAATAGAATGTTATAGGATAAAAAGGCTTATTTTAAAAGGGATAAGCCTTTTTATATTTTTTTAGAAAAACATATTGACGATTAGAGTTTAGAGGTGTAATATAGAACAAGTCGCCGATAGCAACAACGCAGAAAGCGACAAAAGAAATAAAAAAACTTGGTTGACATTGGAATATGAAAATGTTAACATAAGGGAGTCGCAAATGAGCGGCAAACAAGTTCTTTGAAAACTGAACGAAACAAACAACGTGAACGTCAATTTTTATTTTTAGATGCTAGACAAACTAACTTTATTGGAGAGTTTGATCCTGGCTCAGGATGAACGCTGGCGGCGTGCCTAATACATGCAAGTCGAGCGAATGGATTAAGAGCTTGCTCTTATGAAGTTAGCGGCGGACGGGTGAGTAACACGTGGGTAACCTACCCATAAGACTGGGATAACTCCGGGAAACCGGGGCTAATACCGGATAATATTTTGAACTGCATAGTTCGAAATTGAAAGGCGGCTTCGGCTGTCACTTATGGATGGACCCGCGTCGCATTAGCTAGTTGGTGAGGTAACGGCTCACCAAGGCGACGATGCGTAGCCGACCTGAGAGGGTGATCGGCCACACTGGGACTGAGACACGGCCCAGACTCCTACGGGAGGCAGCAGTAGGGAATCTTCCGCAATGGACGAAAGTCTGACGGAGCAACGCCGCGTGAGTGATGAAGGCTTTCGGGTCGTAAAACTCTGTTGTTAGGGAAGAACAAGTGCTAGTTGAATAAGCTGGCACCTTGACGGTACCTAACCAGAAAGCCACGGCTAACTACGTGCCAGCAGCCGCGGTAATACGTAGGTGGCAAGCGTTATCCGGAATTATTGGGCGTAAAGCGCGCGCAGGTGGTTTCTTAAGTCTGATGTGAAAGCCCACGGCTCAACCGTGGAGGGTCATTGGAAACTGGGAGACTTGAGTGCAGAAGAGGAAAGTGGAATTCCATGTGTAGCGGTGAAATGCGTAGAGATATGGAGGAACACCAGTGGCGAAGGCGACTTTCTGGTCTGTAACTGACACTGAGGCGCGAAAGCGTGGGGAGCAAACAGGATTAGATACCCTGGTAGTCCACGCCGTAAACGATGAGTGCTAAGTGTTAGAGGGTTTCCGCCCTTTAGTGCTGAAGTTAACGCATTAAGCACTCCGCCTGGGGAGTACGGCCGCAAGGCTGAAACTCAAAGGAATTGACGGGGGCCCGCACAAGCGGTGGAGCATGTGGTTTAATTCGAAGCAACGCGAAGAACCTTACCAGGTCTTGACATCCTCTGAAAACTCTAGAGATAGAGCTTCTCCTTCGGGAGCAGAGTGACAGGTGGTGCATGGTTGTCGTCAGCTCGTGTCGTGAGATGTTGGGTTAAGTCCCGCAACGAGCGCAACCCTTGATCTTAGTTGCCATCATTAAGTTGGGCACTCTAAGGTGACTGCCGGTGACAAACCGGAGGAAGGTGGGGATGACGTCAAATCATCATGCCCCTTATGACCTGGGCTACACACGTGCTACAATGGACGGTACAAAGAGCTGCAAGACCGCGAGGTGGAGCTAATCTCATAAAACCGTTCTCAGTTCGGATTGTAGGCTGCAACTCGCCTACATGAAGCTGGAATCGCTAGTAATCGCGGATCAGCATGCCGCGGTGAATACGTTCCCGGGCCTTGTACACACCGCCCGTCACACCACGAGAGTTTGTAACACCCGAAGTCGGTGGGGTAACCTTTATGGAGCCAGCCGCCTAAGGTGGGACAGATGATTGGGGTGAAGTCGTAACAAGGTAGCCGTATCGGAAGGTGCGGCTGGATCACCTCCTTTCTATGGAGAATTGATGAACGCAGTTCATCAATAAACGTTGACTTGTTTTGTTTCGTTCAGTTTTGAGAGAACTATCTCTCAAGTTTAAATGTATGTTCTTTGAAAACTAGATAACAGTGTAGCTCATATTTTTTTAATTTTAGTTTGGTTAAGTTAGAAAGGGCGCACGGTGGATGCCTTGACACTAGGAGTCGATGAAGGACGGGACTAACGCCGATATGCTTCGGGGAGCTGTAAGTAAGCTTTGATCCGAAGATTTCCGAATGGGGAAACCCACTATACGTAATGGTATGGTATCCTTACCTGAATACATAGGGTATGGAAGACAGACCCAGGGAACTGAAACATCTAAGTACCTGGAGGAAGAGAAAGCAAATGCGATTTCCTGAGTAGCGGCGAGCGAAACGGAATCTAGCCCAAACCAAGAGGCTTGCCTCTTGGGGTTGTAGGACATTCTATACGGAGTTACAAAGGAACGAGGTAGACGAAGCGACCTGGAAAGGTCCGTCACAGAGGGTAATAACCCCGTAGTCGAAACTTCGTTCTCTCTTGAATGTATCCTGAGTACGGCGGAACACGTGAAATTCCGTCGGAATCTGGGAGGACCATCTCCCAAGGCTAAATACTCCCTAGTGATCGATAGTGAACCAGTACCGTGAGGGAAAGGTGAAAAGCACCCCGGAAGGGGAGTGAAAGAGATCCTGAAACCGTGTGCCTACAAATAGTCAGAGCCCGTTAATGGGTGATGGCGTGCCTTTTGTAGAATGAACCGGCGAGTTACGATCCCGTGCGAGGTTAAGCTGAAGAGGCGGAGCCGCAGCGAAAGCGAGTCTGAATAGGGCGTTTAGTACGTGGTCGTAGACCCGAAACCAGGTGATCTACCCATGTCCAGGGTGAAGTTCAGGTAACACTGAATGGAGGCCCGAACCCACGCACGTTGAAAAGTGCGGGGATGAGGTGTGGGTAGCGGAGAAATTCCAATCGAACCTGGAGATAGCTGGTTCTCCCCGAAATAGCTTTAGGGCTAGCCTTAAGTGTAAGAGTCTTGGAGGTAGAGCACTGATTGAACTAGGGGTCCTCATCGGATTACCGAATTCAGTCAAACTCCGAATGCCAATGACTTATCCTTAGGAGTCAGACTGCGAGTGATAAGATCCGTAGTCAAGAGGGAAACAGCCCAGATCGCCAGCTAAGGTCCCAAAGTGTGTATTAAGTGGAAAAGGATGTGGAGTTGCTTAGACAACTAGGATGTTGGCTCAGAAGCAGCCACCATTTAAAGAGTGCGTAATAGCTCACTAGTCGAGTGACTCTGCGCCGAAAATGTACCGGGGCTAAATACACCACCGAAGCTGCGAATTGATACCAATGGTATCAGTGGTAGGGGAGCGTTCTAAGTGCAGTGAAGTCAGACCGGAAGGACTGGTGGAGCGCTTAGAAGTGAGAATGCCGGTATGAGTAGCGAAAGACGGGTGAGAATCCCGTCCACCGAATGCCTAAGGTTTCCTGAGGAAGGCTCGTCCGCTCAGGGTTAGTCAGGACCTAAGCCGAGGCCGACAGGCGTAGGCGATGGACAACAGGTTGATATTCCTGTACCACCTCTTTATCGTTTGAGCAATGGAGGGACGCAGAAGGATAGAAGAAGCGTGCGATTGGTTGTGCACGTCCAAGCAGTTAGGCTGATAAGTAGGCAAATCCGCTTATCGTGAAGGCTGAGCTGTGATGGGGAAGCTCCTTATGGAGCGAAGTCTTTGATTCCCCGCTGCCAAGAAAAGCTTCTAGCGAGATAAAAGGTGCCTGTACCGCAAACCGACACAGGTAGGCGAGGAGAGAATCCTAAGGTGTGCGAGAGAACTCTGGTTAAGGAACTCGGCAAAATGACCCCGTAACTTCGGGAGAAGGGGTGCTTTCTTAACGGAAAGCCGCAGTGAATAGGCCCAAGCGACTGTTTAGCAAAAACACAGGTCTCTGCGAAGCCGTAAGGCGAAGTATAGGGGCTGACACCTGCCCGGTGCTGGAAGGTTAAGGAGAGGGGTTAGCGTAAGCGAAGCTCTGAACTGAAGCCCCAGTAAACGGCGGCCGTAACTATAACGGTCCTAAGGTAGCGAAATTCCTTGTCGGGTAAGTTCCGACCCGCACGAAAGGTGTAACGATTTGGGCACTGTCTCAACCAGAGACTCGGTGAAATTATAGTACCTGTGAAGATGCAGGTTACCCGCGACAGGACGGAAAGACCCCGTGGAGCTTTACTGTAGCCTGATATTGAATTTTGGTACAGTTTGTACAGGATAGGCGGGAGCCATTGAAACCGGAGCGCTAGCTTCGGTGGAGGCGCTGGTGGGATACCGCCCTGACTGTATTGAAATTCTAACCTACGGGTCTTATCGACCCGGGAGACAGTGTCAGGTGGGCAGTTTGACTGGGGCGGTCGCCTCCTAAAGTGTAACGGAGGCGCCCAAAGGTTCCCTCAGAATGGTTGGAAATCATTCGTAGAGTGCAAAGGCATAAGGGAGCTTGACTGCGAGACCTACAAGTCGAGCAGGGACGAAAGTCGGGCTTAGTGATCCGGTGGTTCCGCATGGAAGGGCCATCGCTCAACGGATAAAAGCTACCCCGGGGATAACAGGCTTATCTCCCCCAAGAGTCCACATCGACGGGGAGGTTTGGCACCTCGATGTCGGCTCATCGCATCCTGGGGCTGTAGTCGGTCCCAAGGGTTGGGCTGTTCGCCCATTAAAGCGGTACGCGAGCTGGGTTCAGAACGTCGTGAGACAGTTCGGTCCCTATCCGTCGTGGGCGCAGGAAATTTGAGAGGAGCTGTCCTTAGTACGAGAGGACCGGGATGGACGCACCGCTGGTGTACCAGTTGTTCTGCCAAGGGCATAGCTGGGTAGCTATGTGCGGAAGGGATAAGTGCTGAAAGCATCTAAGCATGAAGCCCCCCTCAAGATGAGATTTCCCATAGCGTAAGCTAGTAAGATCCCTGAAAGATGATCAGGTTGATAGGTTCGAGGTGGAAGCATGGTGACATGTGGAGCTGACGAATACTAATAGATCGAGGACTTAACCATATAATATGAAGCAATGTTATCTAGTTTTGAAGGAATATACCTTCATCAGTTTGGTGATGATGGCAGAGAGGTCACACCCGTTCCCATACCGAACACGGAAGTTAAGCTCTCTAGCGCCGATGGTAGTTGGGACCTTGTCCCTGTGAGAGTAGGACGTCGCCAAGCAAGCTAAAACACAAGTCTTTTGACTTGTGTTTTTTTGTATATTTGTTTCGTTAGAAACAAGGGTGGAAATATTGCTAAATCATACCAGATGGAAAAATATTTATGAAATCATGATAAAGGCGAAGTATTTTCGCTATTTTTATTAAGCGCTCATTAAACTAGATGTATTTCGTAATAGGATCATTATTGGTCATATTTTCAATATAAGAGGGAAACCTCTCTTCTTTTATAATTAATTTCTAAAAAACTTGGCGCATAATTGAAGCTTCTATACTCTAAATGATTTAATGGTTTATGAATTATATAGCTATTTCCCCTTAAAATCCTGTATACAGTATCCCTTAACTAATAAACATTAGAGGTGTTTCTGCCGGTAAATATTTCTTTTTCATGATTGGACATCTAAATCTTCTTCATTAATATACTTTTGAAAATAAATCCGTTCATAATTTCAATAATATAGATTTGTGTAATTGCTTCCTTTGAGTTTGCAGTTTGCTCAATCTATTAAACAAGCCCGTCTATATAATTGCATTTTATATAGACGGGCTTGTTTAATTTTTTATTCTTATAATAGTAGCGTTTTGAGGGATGTTTTTTGTTATTAAGTATAGGGAAGTAGTACATAATCTATGAAAATGATACAGGTGCTTTCAATTATTATGAGAACAGCTATATTATGGCTAAATATGTAGTGAGATATAGGCATGTTGAACAAGGGGCTCATTTACAATTGAAGTGTATATGTGGGTATGAAATCTTCTTTGATTAGTAGTCGTAACTTCTTGAGGCATAAATTTTTGAATTCCGTAACGTCAGTGCTACAATGATTGAAAAATAAATGTTAATGAGGTGTTCATATGAAAATTGAAGTTTGGTCTGATTTTGTATGCCCGTTTTGCTATATTGGGAAGCGTAGATTAGAAATGGCTTTAGAGCAATTTCCACATAAGAAAGATGTTGAAGTTGAGTTTAAAAGTTTTGAATTAGATCAAAATGCTCCGATCTACTCTGGAACGAGTATTAATGAAGTGCTTGCATCGAAGTATGGAATTAGTGTTGAAGAAGCTGATCGTAATAATATACAACTAGGCAATCATGCAGCTAGTATGGGTTTGAGTTTCAATTTTGAAGAGATGAAGCCAACAAATACTTTTGATGCACATCGTTTGGCGAAATTCGCAAAGGATCAGGGGAAGGAAAAGGAGATTACAGAAAATCTACTTTTTGCATATTTCACTGAATCGAGAAACTTAAGTGATGTGGAAACACTAGCTAATATTGCTGAAGCTTCCGGTCTAGATAGGGAAGAGGCTTTAAATGTTATTCATAATAAAAATGCTTATGCCAATGAGGTTAGGATTGATGAATCAATTGCTCAACAATATAAAATTACAGGGGTACCTTATTTTATTGTTAATCAAAAGTATGCTATTTCAGGTGCACAACCACTTGAAACCTTTGTTGGTGCACTTCAACAGGTGTGGGAAGAAGAGAACCCTAAGTCTGAACTTCAAGATCTTTCAATAAATAGTACAACAGATGATTATTGTGCAGATGGTAGCTGCTCGATACCTTCAAAGGAATAATATTTAATTCTTTCTTTCTATTATGGTGTGCATAATGTAATGAGGGGATAAATTTAAAATGTCATATGTATATTAATGACATCTAAATACGAATAACCTACAGTGACTTTTATAGG
>NZ_JBBOZP010000002.1:0-103874 GCF_038008665.1 Bacillus sp. FSL R10-2201
ATGAATACAGTACAAAAAGCTATCGAATTAATACTACATAAAGGATTACGAAAATATAAATCTAAAAACTCTAAAGCTGGATTAGTATCTATTGCAAATCAAGAGAAATTTGAAAGCAAAGTGTTAAATGGTAAGAAGAATAAAAAAGGATCAATTTTTATTACTCGTAAGAAAGAAGATTTAAGCGCCAAGTTCGGAACTAGGGGCGTAGTATTATCATCTGAAGAAGCTGTACTAGATCATGTTGGACAGGCTTCACACTGGACACCTAATGTATATAATTTTGGTACATATGGTGAAAATGGTCTTCGTACAATTGTGGGGCATACTGAAAAGAACCTACAACAAATCAACTGCTTTGTTATTGATATTGATTCAAAGTCATTCCCTATGACTGCAATCAATGATGTGGCACTTAATGCAGGTTTTGGCGTACCGACTATGATTCTTGAAACAACGAAGGGTTATCAAGTGTATTATGTGTTAGATCAAGCTGTGTACGTATCAAATAACAAGAATTTCATAGCTATTAAATCAGCGAAACGTATCTCTCAAAACCTAAGAGAAATGTTTGCAGAGAGTTTGCCAAACGTGGATTTAACATGCAATCACTTTGGGTTCTTCAGAATGCCTTCAGTTCAAAATGTTGTGATGTTCTTTGAGGAAAATGTGTATACATTCAAGGAATTACAAGAGTGGAGCAAGCGCCAAGACGACAACAAGGGAAATGAACAGTTTCATAATGTGATAGAGAGTCCTTTTGCTAAAAACGCTCCTGTAGAGCAGCCGAAGCAAATGGATGAATTATGGTTCAAACAAGTGATTAGTTGTAAAAATGTATCTCCAAAACAAACGAAAGCAGGGCGAAACAATGCGATTTTCACCCTTTCTTTAGCGTGTTTCCAAAGTCAGTACGCTATTAAAGACACAATGGACTTAATGGATCAGTTTAATAGTAACCTAGAGCAACCGCTAGAGCATACGGAAGTTAGAGGGATTGTGATGTCTGCATACTCTGGAAAATATCAGGCAGCACATAAAGATTACATAGAACGCTTATTACAAACATATGGGGTGGGTGGACAGGCTTCAGCTTTCCGTGCGCCTTCTGTACTTTGGAAGAAACATAAGAAACAACGTAAGGATCGTGTGCGTAGTCATTGGCACGAGTGGGAAGCTGACATTATTACTTTCTTATCGATGAATTCAAATAATAAACCTGTGCTATACTTTACACAATCAGAGCTGTGCGAAGCGCTTAACATTCCACGTAGTACATTAAACACGGTTCTAAAAAAGAGTACAAAAATCTATAAAACGGTTGAAGGAAAAGGGAAAACAGCAAAAACAGGATTATCTACAATTGGAATACTAATCGCATTTGCTTTAAAAGAAAACGGCAAAAGAAGAGAGAGCTATTTAAACTACTTACAAGGGGTATTCCCTCAAATGGGTAACGTACTTGGACAAGCAAAAACAAGTAACGCTGTAGAGGATCAAGAAACACTTTACGGCATATTGGAAGGGTTACCAGCTGGTTAATTTTTAATTGTCCACTCTGCCAATACATAATTATATCTACGATACATGGTTCGGTTAGGCAGCTCTAGGGTTACAGGCTTAACTAGTTTATGTTTCTCTCATTCTTGGAGTTTTAGTCTTATACTATTAGGGTTATATACTCATTATAGTATGTGAAATTTTAGGGGTTCACTAGAAAATTAGAATATGGATGGTGTTTGATTTGGGTAAAAATTATCCTATAGATCGTGATAGTAGAGGGCGCTACTGTAGATGTTAAGCTGCTTAATCATGATGAATTGTTAAAGGGAAAAATTACAATAATTGAAGAGTATTATTGTGTTCTTGATGTGGAGGGGAATGGTGCTCCGTATCAAGTAACAATTAATTTTTCTGAAGTAAAATATATAAGGCATGAAGAGTTTCCAACTGTTGAAGAAAGATCTCCTAAGTTTAGCGAGGGGGATAAGAAAACGTCATTTGTATTTGATATTGGTGAAAAGATAGGTTGTATATTTAAAGATGGTAAGGGGATAAAAGGGACTGTATTGTCTGAGGATGCTTATTATCTTTATGTTAAAACTGAAAAAGAGAATTATTATTCAATCATGAAGGGTGCTTTATCTTATATTACACATGTGAAGCATGATCCATTACTTAGAACCAATGATTTCTATACAGAGGAAATGAAACTAGCTGAATAGAAAAAGCCTACGGAGTATGTACTTTCCGTGGGGGATACAATTACAGTTTTAAAGGGAAGTTATATATATTTTAAACATGAGCTTTATGAGACAAAAGCTAGTTTATATGTGGGGAACAGAAGATTAAGAATACAGTTAAGAAATGAAGCGTACTTCTAAAAATACAAAGCAAGAAATTAAGTTAGCCTTCTTTTATATCATTGATGGAGCAAGCATAGTTCTAGCAAGTTACATGCCGAAGGTTGTTCCAGTCGGAGGATTTGGAAGGATTATGTTTTATGTGCTGTTATGAGGTTTAATACAAACTATCATCCAATTGAAGTGAATACTATTAACAGCGAAACAAAAAAGAAATAGGAATGAAAGGAAAGATGAAAGTTGCGACAGGTGAATCTAAAAAGGTAAATCGAAAGAGACAAATTGAGTCAGAGAAAAGTAATGGAAAAAAAGTTTTATTTCAACGATCTTTACTTCTTTTAAAAATACGGATGCATTAATTGTTGATATTGTGCCTTATAAACGATTGGAACAAAAAACAGGAATCTTAGTGAATCTTAGTGAATCATAGAGATAACTTACAGGTGTATTTAAAGGTAAAGACAACGGACTTACTTTCTATGAACCAAGATGATTTAAAACGATTTATGAATCAGTTAACTAGTTTATGTCGTGTGTATCATGAGCCATTCAAGGTTTTGTAACGTACTCTACGGAAACAACAGAGTAACAGGTGTACTGGAAGCGCATGGCGCTATGATTTCAAGGGAGAATGGGTCATGATGTGTCAGAGAAGAAAGAAGAACACTTATGGTATCAACGCTATAGTTTAGCTATTGAAAATTTAAATCGGGTACTGTGGGTAGAAAAGAATTTAAAGAAATTGGCGTTCTTTATTGTTGTGTATGCAAAAAATGAAACAGAGTTAGTAAAGAATGTGAAGGATATGATTTGAATTTTATTCAGAGGGTACAGCCGCCAGGAGATTGCTATGTCGCGTGTTTACATGTGTACTCTTTAGCTAAAGATATTCCTCCGCTATGGTTAACGGCACTTATGAACAATAAAGATACGATTTTAAGTGTAGACATAGCGACTGCAAATAAAGAAGAAGTAGTAAGAGACATTAACCGTTCCATTACTGAATTAAAAGACCGTACGACATCAGAACGTCGTTCTACTGATCGTGACGATGCACATTGGGAACTACAAAATTCAACTGACTTTGCTCGTTTTATTACGCAGCAAGGTGAAATTGTTAAACTCATACAGTTGCGTATCTTCATATATGATCCAGTGCTAGAACAATTAGAGATAAGAATTGGAGATATTAAGAAAGAAATTGCGGGGCAGAACTATAAGGTGCAATTGTACGTTTTTAAACAAAAAGAAGAGTGGCAAACATTGTTTTGCAAGCTATGACGATCAAATAGAATACTTGGGAGTAAAAAGTGGTTATCCATTACCTTCAAAAAATATTGGTTTCGGTATTCCGTTTCATCATCAAGATTTAAAAGACCCAAGAGGAATTTATCTAGGATAAACTTCTACAGGTAGAGCATTTATTTTAGACCCGTTTTTTTCTACAGGTACTAGAACATCATTTAGTGGTTTTATCTTTGGTAAGATGGGTGCTGGTAAATCAACACTACTTAAACAAATCGAAGAGGGATTGGTTGCGAAAGATTGCTTCATTCGTGGTTTTGATAAGGCAAGAGATTATTACACAATTGTGCAGCGCAAGGTGTCTCAGAATTTGTGCCATATGTATTAGGAATTATCATGATAGAGAGCAATGGTATTTCAGAAAAAATACCTGATATTATGCAATCTTCTGAATCGCAAGGTTGGAATATGAATACCATTTCTAATCCTAAGGATTCTATTTATTATGGCGTCATGCATTTAAAGGGTGTATTTACTGATGCGAAAAAATTAGGGATTAATGATTTATCAGCAATTGTTCAAGGATATAACTTTGGGCGTTATTATGTGAAATGGTTAGCTACAAATAGTCGGACACATTCCTTGGAAACAGCTGATTATTATTCTAAAATGGTTGTTGCACCTGCTGGCGGTAATAAAAATGGTAAAACAACTGGATATAGTGATCCTGTTGCAGTTGCTTATAATGGTGGTAACTTTTTTATGCAGAAAAAGTTAAACAATATTTGAGTTTTGATAACGTAACAGCCCCTGTAAATGGTTCAGAAACATTTAAGGTCATGATGGATGAAGTGCTGAAGTATAACGGTAATCCTTATGTGTGGGGTGGAAAGAGTTCTTCGCAAGGATTTGATTGCAGCGGTTTAACCTATTGGGCGTATAAAACGGCAGGTATTACGATCCCTATATCGGCAGCAACGCAATACGATTTCACTGTAGAAGTTGATCCGAAAAATGCACAAGCAGGTGATTTGATTTTCTTTAGAGGTACATATGGCGGGCCGAATCATGTAAGTCATGTAGGGATTTATATTGATGCAAATACAATGTATGACTCTAATAGTAGTGGTGTTGGATATCATCAATTCACATCATCTTATTGGCAACAACACTATGCAGGAATTAGACGAGTACCAAGATAAAAAAGAAATGGAGTGGAAAATAAATGAATAATCTATCAAAGACTTTAATTGGAGCTTTAACTTTATCACTGGCTTTTAATGGAATATTGACGTATAACACAATGCAGGAATTTGATGAAAAGGATAGAGAATATCGTGTGACTGTAGCGGAAAAAGAGAAATAAATCGGAGATTTAAAAGTAAAGTTGGAACAGAAAAATGAAAAAGTAAACGAGGGTGCAGCGGAAGAAAATAAAAAAGAAGGCAATGCAACGTTAGATTTACAAAACAAATATCGAGAGATTGCGAATCAATTTGTACATGCTTATTTAGATTACTCGGTACAAAATAAAGGTGAAAGACGAAACAACTTGTGAAAAATAACGGACAAAAAGGTAGTGGATGTAGTAGCACCTAATACAGATAGGCGACCCGAACTTTAAGTCACATGTCAATCAGGCGGCTGTATATATTGATTCGACTAGTGATGTTACTAAAAAATGTACGGCGTTGCTTGATGTGGAGTACACAATTAAGGGCTTAGAGAATAAACAAACAACGATCAAAAGTGTTGTAAAGATAACATTAGAAAAACAAGGAGAAGAAATTAAAATTGTAGATTATAATCCGTATCCAGTGAAACGATAAATAGAAAATGATGAAATAGTAAAGCCCCTTACTAAATAGTATGGGGCTTTTTGTTTAACAAATAAATCTAAGAGGAAGGAGTTACATCATGTTTTTGAGTGAACTAAAAGCCAATCACAATTATGTAAAAGAAGGTAAGTATTTAATTTTAAGTTTACGAAAAAAGAAGGGTATTAGAAAAGATAAGTTTATTGAAATTCCGATTACATGGTTTGATTATAACTTCGGGGGAAAAGTGGAATAGCTCATTGTACGTGAATATCAGTCTAGTATTAATGGGAAAGAAAAGTATACAAATTATAAACTTGAAAACATTCACGCAAAAGTAAGCGTAGTAAATATGAAAGGAGAAACAACAAAATGAATTTTAAGTTTGGAATGAGTAAGTAAGGTAGAAAGCCTGCAAATACAAAAAGGAAGGCGTATTTATTTACCTTAGGAAGCTTTGTCACAATGTTTTTTGTACTTTGTATTTCTCCTGTTTTTAGTGGAGCGACATACAAATTCGAAGAAATGAAAGTAGGAGAATATCAAAGTCTGTCCTCCATGGTGAAGATTTCAGTTGCGAAGAAAGAATACAACCCAGTCAATCAAACGCTACGAATTGATTATGAGTTAAGGGCAGATAATAACTCCCAAATTCTAAGTAATATGAAATACAAATTAGAGAATAAATATATTAAACAAAAAGATGATAATGTGAAAACGAAGGTTTATAGGGCAAGTGATAACTACCTTGTGGTAATTAGTGAAAATGTTCCTGAAGAATTTGGTGTCGTATCTTCAGTTGTGAAGCCTGAATATATTCATCCTCAATTGCAAACGGACGTTGATGATCAAAAGGAACGAAGCATGAAAATGTACGTTTTAGAAAATGAAAAACTGATTAACAAAGAATTGAAAAAGGAATCGAAAGATTTCTATGAAAAAGAGTATCTTGCATTTTCGCAATAGGGATTGAGAAAAGAAACGAAAGAAATGGAGAAGAAAATTGATGATAAAGCTTCAGCTATGAAGCAATTAAAAATCAAAAATGAACAATTAACAAAAGAAATGGAGTACCAAACAGAGGGCGAAAAAGTGAAAACAAAAAACACAATGAATTCAAATGAGTCTACCATTAACAATCATCAAAAGGAAATTGATGTGTTAAGAGAAGACATCAAAATGAAAGAAAAGAAAATTCAATTGTTGAGTGAGAAGAAAAAAACTATATAAAAAGGTGCATTTTAAACGGACACAAAACGTGCTACAAAGGGCACGAAGCGTCCCACAAATAGGATTTAAACGGACACAAAACGACCCACAAGGGCGATTTTGAAGTCCCAGTTAAAAAGCTTTAGAAACCTGATAGGCACAGCCTATCTCCCCACTTTGACCTCAAAGTGGGATTAGGTTTCCTTATGCTCTTTCAATCACTGTCTTTAATGCTTAACTAGAAAGGAGGAAATGCGACTGTAATAGGTATGCATTAAAGAGAAAGGACGTAAAAAAATGGACATCTTGTTAAGGGGTATTGATCGTAGGTATATAAAAGATATTGATAAGAGATGTGAATTAATAAGTGTGAAATTGAACAGGAAGTATACTCGTGCAGAATATTTGAGAAATCTAATTCAAAACGATGTAGAACATTCTTTGCTTCAGTTTAAACAAGATAAATTTGATGAAGCAGTCGGCAATGTTACCGTGTCATTAGAAAGACAAGAGAATAAGTTACAAGAGTATATAGATGTTACAAACGAATTCATTAGATTGATGGGACAAAGAGAATAGGAGTTGTAAAAGGAATGTCTAGAGTAGGTTTTGAAGAAATGTTCCGCTTCCGTGGGAATAGGATACATAAAGATATAGTTAAAGATTTCATGAAACAGTATCCAGAGTATTCGACTGAAGCGGAAGCCTTACGGCACGGTATCGTGTTATTGGATGAAAAAATGAGAGAAGGAAAAGGTCATGATGATGTATCACTTTTGAAAAAAGAAGTGAAAGGTTTAACGCAATCTGTTAATAAAATGAAACAACAAATGGATGTATTAATTAAGTTAAACATGGAACTTATCTCACGATCAGGGAGCGATGTAAGTTTAGAAGAATTGCAGCGAGAAGTTAAAAGTGAAATTGCATCTGCTGTCACAAAGAAGTCGGAAGGTAAGTTCTCTCGAACTGTTAAACGTGAACCGATAGAAGTAAACATGCAAGAGCAGGAACACATACAGAGAGAAGTTAAAACACCGTCTTTTGCAAAGAAAACATTACCGATGATTACGGATGATGTACAAATTGTCATGAAAAAAGGTAAACCACATAAGGAAATTTCTAGATTAGGACAGACCATGTATGAGGAAATTGAGTGGGAACAAATCCCTGAACATAGACGAAAAGAATTAACATAACTTGAAGGAGAATGATGTATGGGAAAATCACCAAGTATCATATTAACATCTCAATATACCATTCCAAACCAAAAGAGTTTTACAACGTATGTAGATTATTGCATGAGACAAAAAGCACTTTTGAAAGATGGACATACATTAACAAATACAGAACTAACCGAACTGAGTCGATTGCAAAACGCAATTGACTCTTTTGATATGGAGAGAGAAAGTCCTAATTCTAATCAAAAGAAAGTGAGTGTATCTGAAAAAGAAGCAGAAGCAAAGGTGCTCTTAACTTCTCCAAACAGTTTTAATACTACAAATGATTTCGAAAAGTATGTTAGCTATATGGGGAGAAAATATGCGTTAGAAAGCAAAAAGAAAATGACCAAAACGGAAGAAGAAGAAATGTCATTGCTTAATAAACATATAGAAGATTTGTCTCCTGAAGAAATGAAGGAGGGCAAAAAGGAGGGGGTAGAAGCAGAAGGAATTTTGTCGGGTGTCTTCTCAAAAAATAAAAATGTAATTACCTCTAATGATTTAAATGAAATAAAAGAGCTGGTGGGAAAAGCACAAAATAAAGGATCGGTTTATTATCAAGATGTTATTTCATTCGATACGGATTTTTTAATCGAACAAAAATTATACGACCCTGTAACAGATATATTAGATGAAAATCGGATACGAAATGCAAGTCATAAGATGATGGAACAGTTATTCAAGGATGAACAAATTGAAGAGAATAATGGTTTTTGGTTCGCATCTATTCATCGAAATACAGAACATATTCACATTCATTTTGGAACGGTGGAAAAAGAGAATCGAAGAAAGTTAGTCGAAGTTAAGGTGGATGGGGAAACTTTTTATGAACCAAAAGGAAAAAGAAAACAAAGTACACTAGATCATATGAAAACAACTTTTGCTAACTCTCTCGTAGATCGTACAAGTGAGCTGAGTCGAATATCTAATCTAAGAAATAACTTAGTGCAAGAAATCAAAAGTGAGTTCCTACAATCAAAAGAAAAACAACCAAGGAGGGAAGTTGCTTTATTACAAGATATATACAACGGGTTACCTAGTAACAAGAAAGATTGGACATATGGCAGCAAAAGAATGCCGAATGAAACAAGAAATAAGATTGATGAACTAACAGGATTGTTGATGAAAGACAATCCAATTTTCACTGAATATAAGGAAGCTGTAGAAAAAGAATCTAGCTTTCAAAAAGGTTTATATGGGGAATCGGAAAGGGAAGATAAGGATTACGCAAAGAATCAAATGAAAGATATGCAGAAGCGTATGGGTAATTCTTTACTAAAAGAATTAAAGAAAAAGAAACCATATGAGGACAATCCGTTGTATCAGTTTCAGCAAAAGAATGAGCAAATTAAAAATAAATATGAAAGGGGGCGGTCAGAAAAAAGAAGAGAGCACCCCACATATTCTCAATACCAACCGCCATTAATTCGAAAAAAAGATGTCCGAAATATTGAAGCAGCGTTGAATGATGATTTAACAAAATGGCGCGCAGAACAAGAATATGAGCGTGTACAGGAAAGAATTGCACGACAACAAGAAATGGATTATTAATCTAAAGGGAGGATTTAAAGTGGAGAAAAAAGTTTATTATTCCATCGTTTCAAGTACAAGATTTAGCCGTAACGAAGAAAATAGAAGCATTATAGAAGAGAACATAAAGAAAGGAGAAAATCATTTTCTAATCAGAGATGATGATTATGGTGAGTGTTTTGAGGTGGATTTTGAGAAGCCGATATCTGAAGAAGAAAATGAAAACTGGATACTGGAAGCGGTTATTGATTTTGCTAAAAAATATAAAATTACAGAATTTGAGTTGTGGAAAAAACATGAGGATGATTCTACATATGATAAAGGATTTGGAATTGTGATAGTGGGTTCAATGGATAATCCGATTCTAAAATTTAAGGAAGTTTATTCGGGTTCGTTAGAGGATTGGAATATAACTTGGGGCAAAGGAAAACAAACTTACGAAAAAATATACTTCAAATTAGCCCTTTAATAATAGAAAGGTAGTGTATCAAATGTCTCAACCTAGTTTATATATGATTGTACATGTGGATCAAATAAAGAATGAGGTTCACCTTGAAAAGCATGTGTTTAAAAAGAAAGTTATTGTAAATGTTTCTAAGGAAGAAGCGGCAGCCTTTGTTCAATCTGTAAATGGAGCAGTAGAACATGGAAGTCTTCCATACGTTGAATATGATGAAGAACGAGGGGCAATTTGTGAATGACTTACACCAAAAAGAAATATACACCTAAGACAAAAGAGCAAATTAAAGAAGAAACACAAGAAATCATGGACAAGGTTCTTACTGATATTACGAAGTACTATGAATCCACTGAAGATATGATCGAGTTGGCTGAATTCATGGCGAAGTTTAGTAATTATTCTCCTAAAAACATGCAGTTGATTAGGTCGCAATTTGAAAGTGCGTATGCATGTGCGAATTTTAAAGCGTTTAAAGATGCTGGATTTCATGTGAATAAGGGTGAAAAAGCAATGAGGGTTTTTCATCCTTACATAAAGGAATATGTGAGAGATTCAAAAACAAATTTAGCAATTCCCTTAAAGAATTTAACAGAGGAACAAAAGAAACAGGTGAAAAGCGGAGAATTAAAAGTAGAAAAGAAAACAAGTTATTACTTGAAAGCTACAGCGTTTGATATTTCGCAAACAAATGCTACACCTGAGGATTTGCCTAAAATATTCCCTAATCGTCAGTTTGATTTTGAAGTAAATGAAGAAAATAAAGAGTTATTAAAGATTGGTATCCATGCACTGGCTGAGAAAGAAAATATTAAAATTAAAGATATGGGACAGGGCGCATTGATTAAAGAATTAGGGAATACACATGGCGCATATGTTCAAGTAGCGGGTTCATCTTTTGCTCAAATTGTGATGAATACAAGGAACACCGAGACGAATGAATTATCTGTTGCAATCCATGAATTAGCTCATGCGAAGTTACACAGTAATAAGGTCGCTTCACTCAAACATGCCCCTACAAAAGAGTTTGAAGCGGAGCTAACATCTTATATTGTGTGTAAACATTATGGTATGGATACGAGCGAAGCAGCTGTTCCATATATCGCTCAATGGACAAAAAATGGACAGGATATAGAAGAGAAAGATAAATCAATCATGCGTGTTCATGAAACAGCAAGTGGCTTTATTAATACAATTGATCAGAAGATTTCTGAATTACAAAGGGAGAGGGAAAAGATTATGGAGCAAAGTAAAGGCGAGGTTAAGGATGTATATTTAGTGCGCTATGGCGCTTTAACGAGTACTGAAGAGGAAATAGTAACTGTAGGTGCTTTACGTGGTAGGGCAGAAAGGGGTAAGTTTTATAATGATGTACAAAATGCCCAAGAATTAAGTGATAAAGAATTTATTGAGGGATTTAATAAAGAGAATCAACAGAATTTTATTGCGCTAGATCATAATGAAATTAAGAAACCTATGGTTGTTATACAATGGTCTGAAGCTGATTTGGAAACAAATAAAGCAATTCCTTTTGGTAAGGCGAATGCAATGATGAGTAAACGAATTGGGGAAATAGATGCTGAATCTAAAAAAGCAGAAGAGAAAGGTGAATACATTCCCTTTGAAAAAACTCGTTATCATTTAATTCTTCCAAAAGAAATGGATCAATATTTTAATCGAATGGAAGTCATTACGATGGATCGATTAGATTTAGGTGATGGTGGTTACAAGTCTCCGTATGAGCAAATTTTAAATGAAAAAAGACATTTATCAGATGAAGTTAAACAAGCATTGCAGCAAGAAATAAATGAATATGAACAAACAAAAGGTCAATCTGATCCTGAAAAACTAAGAGCAGTAAATACTACTGAAATTAGTGAGATTCAACAGGGGAAGGTTGACCATTTTTTATCTAATAAAACGGAAAAAGATGAAGGTGCAGCCACTATAAAACAGCAAGAAGCTAGAAGAATGGCACGTATGGCATACATGCAACAAATGGAGAGATAGGAGGACACTTTACTAGGTGTTCTTTTTTATTTTAAATTTCAACTAATAAGGAGAAGAGAAAAAATGATGGATAACCATGAAGTGGTAACAGGCATTCAGCAAAAAACTGCTCTAGAGATTAATGAGAAATTAGGTATTGATTTAGACAAGCATTGGGAGAATTACGAAATTCAACTGTCTGAAGACAATCGAGTAATCGAAGAAATTCATCCTGATATGGGTTTGAGTTTAGGGGAAATGCTATCTGTTGTAAATAGATGTGGAACGGAAAAAGAAATGGATAGCTTCAATCAAATTGCAGATTATCTTGAACCGTATTATGAAGCTGATCTTATTCAAGGAGAATTCTATGATACGCCAATTGCGAAAGTTTCAACAGATAGACAACAAAATATGAAAGTGGAGTGCCTATCTGAATATGTAGCAGACAGTGACATTGAGTTTGATTTTAACCATTCTGTATTTGAAGCTGTTAATCATATCAATCATTCAATTACTAAATCACACAAAGAAATTATGAATGGTGATGTGGAGTATCAAGGGCTTTATCCAGTAAATGAAGATATGGTTATTTACTGTGAATCGACAGGGAAACCATTGCAGCAGGATGAATCGGCTTATCACTTTGAGGGGTATGGCTATGTGGTGGCAGAAGAGGTAAGTCCTGAAAAATTAGAGGGAAAAGATACTTATTATACAACAATCGGCTATGAAGATGTTGAAGAAAAACGACTTGCTCCTATTCGTTTTATGGAGGAACAGAAGATCGAAGATGGAGAAGTTCATTTCAATCCAGTAGAAGAGATTGTAAATGACCGCAAAACCGAAATAGAAGAAGTCTTTCAAATGGAATCCGCTAAAACGGTTGGATCGGAGAAGACAGAGCATGACGCTATAGAGGTGAAAGGATCAAAAACCATCCCTGACGTCGGAAAGCGATATGTAGGGAAAGATACAATCCATGAGGAAGAACAACAGCAAATATCGCAAACAAGAGAGCAGGCAAGAAGAAATTATATGATGAAACACATGCTTGGTCGTGATTACTAATAAATGAGAGTGGTGTAATAAATGAAGTATAAAACGCATCTTACAACAAGCCTAGCGGTCGCCCTGCCTGTCTTGGCATCAACGCGGGCAACCTCACGGTTGGAAATGTTATAGCGGTTAGTTTTGGGGCTTTGTTGCCTGATATAGATGAACAACATTCATGGATTGGCAGGAGAACTCGTGGAGTATCGGACTTAATGAATATGGTATTTGGTCATAGAGGAATCACACACTCGCTGTTTGGATTGGTGCTTGTGCTGATTCCTATTTTATTTGCAGTAGGGATGACACCACTGTCCTTTACTAACGGCATGTGCATCCTTGCAGGATACTTTCTACATTTAGTGGAAGACAGTTTCTCTAAAAAAGGTATTAAGTGGCTGCTGCCATTATCCAATAGAAATTTTCAAAGCGGATTCCATGTTTTTTACTACAGCTATAACGGTATAGCGGAAAAAATGATTCTAATGATTAGTACGATCGTAGTCATTTATGAACTGTATTCGTATGGAATGGCAAGTTTTCAACTTGGAGCTTCAGGTATTTTAGAATCCTTTAAAGCGTTATTTAGTTAAGGCAGAACAAATACAAATATAAATAAATCGAAAAAGACCATGTGAAAAAATGCATGGTCTTTTTTAATGGAGGGATTTTCATGGAACAACAAAAGAAGAATATCAAAAGATATACGGAAGAAGAAATTGAAAAGGCAGCATCTCTTGATATTGTGGATTATTGTATGCAAAACGATATACCGGTAAAGTCTGACAGTGAACGTTATTACCGTTTAGCGGAACACGATAGCTTAATCATTGATAGGAAGAAAAATCAGTTTTATTGGAACAGTAGAGGGGTTAACGGGAATATTATTAAGTTTGTACAGGAGGTGGAAGATGCTTCGTTCCCTGGGGCGATGCAGCGATTACTGGACGGGGAACAGGACTATGAAAAAGCTTCAGAGGTTACATTTGTGAGTGAGCCTTATGATTGTGAACATTTTGCAAAAAAAGAAGTACCTCAATTCGATAGAGCAAGGGAGTATCTAATTGAGGAAAGAAAGATTGATCCGCAAGTTGTAGATGCTTTGCATAAAAAAGGACTGATTAAACAAGATAAATACAACAACGTATTATTTTCATGGAAAGACCGTGAAACGGGAGCGGTAATGGGTGGTTCAGAGCAAGGTGTAGTTAAATCAGATAAATACAAACGTGGGGCATGGAAAAGTATCCAAAAAAACTCTACGGCTAACTATGGTTTTAATGTATTAAATGGTGAACCACGCAATTTAAAGTTCTTTGAATCATCAATTGATTTGTTGAGTTATGCATCACTACATAAACATGACCTCAAAGATACTCATTTGGTTAGTATGGAAGGATTAAAACCGCAGGTTGTATTTAATTATTATATGAAGAGTCAAGAACGAATTGGAGATGTCCCTGACAGTCTCTCATTATGCGTAGATAATGATAAAGCAGGTAAAGCTTTTGCGGAACGATTAATACATTTCCGATATGAAAAGAATGATGGAAGCATAGTTGCATTTAAGCCTGAATATCCGCAAGCGCCGTCTGAAGAGAAAAAATGGGATTGGAACGATGAATGTAAGCGAGTAGCCAATCAGCGAGAGCAAGGAAGACGAACTGCTTACTTACAACAGATGGGCATAGAAAGATAAATAAAGTGAAATGATGTTGGAAATGTTGATTTTTATTAGTAAACCGCATATAATAAAGGTACAAAATTAGAGTAACCTTACTTTAGTAGGTGCGAAAAAATTGGTGTAACTCTACCGTAGTGAGTACCAAAAAATTGGTGTAGCCTTACCGTAGTAGGCACAAAAAAGAATTTTAAAAGTAGGGAGAGTTTTCTTCCTGCTTTTTTTGTTTTTAGGGGGAGAAGAAAGTTGGCTAATAAAGATAATCCTAAATTTTACACCATTTCAACTGAATATATAGATTATTTAAGAGAAACAGATAGTAAAGTACCTTTTAATAAAGATGAACAGCATAGTAGACCGTATGTAGGTGTATTGGAAAAAATCAATGGTCATGATTATTTTGTACCTTTGACATCACGTAACGATAAAAATTTTAATAGTCAGGTCAGTGTAAAGTTATTCGATAATGATAATGCTGAGAAGCGAATTGGAGTTTTATTGGTTAATAACATGATTCCAGTCCCAGAAAAAGAGTGTAGAGAAATTGATATAGCAGAAAAAACGGCGGCAGATCCTAAGTATGGTAATTTGATGTTAAAACAGTATTTATTTTTAAAAGAAAATATGGATCGAGTTACTAATAAAGTGGAAAAAGTATATAAAGATGCAACTATACAAGGAAAGCATTCACATAAACAGAAATTCTTAAAAGGAGTTTGCTGTGATTTCCCTAAATTAGAAGAAAAGTGCCAAGAATATAAAGAAAGAGATAAAGCTAGAAGAATAGCATATATGCATCAAATGGGGCGTGAGAGATAAAAAAATAAAATAAAAGGTGATAATTAAATAAAAACAATATATAATGAGCATATAGCAATTCAGCGGAGTTCTTACTCGTTCACCTTCGTAATGATATAAAATAAAAGAACGATGATTAAATAAGAATTTTAAAAGCAGGAGAATTATTCTTCCTGCTTTTTTTGTTTGGTAGAGATTGTTTGAAGGGCGACATAGCGATATGTTGCTCTTTTTTTGTTAGATCGTAGGAATCATAGCGCTATGTTATTTGTTTTTCACTAAAAAATTATAAATGAGAGGAATTAATACACATGACTACATTAATTATTGCGGAGAAACCATCACAAGCGAAAGCATACACGGAAGCATTCCCGAAAGCAGAGAAGAAGGATGGATACTTTTCTATTGCGCCTTGTTCCTTAATGCCGAATGGAGCGAATATTACATGGGGGTACGGGCATTTAGTAGAATTGAAAGCACCGCAAGATTATAAATCGGAGTGGGAAAAATGGGATATGTCACAATTGCCAATCTTACCCGAACGATATGGATATAAAGTGTCAGCTGATAAAAGAAAGCAGTTCAACGTTATAAAGAAATTAATGAAAGAAGCAGACTGTATTACAATCGCAACGGATATTGATAGAGAGGGTGAAGCAATCGCACGTTTAATCATTCAAGAAGCAGGCTGTTCTTCTAAAAAAATGAAACGCCTTTGGATCAATAGCTTAGAAGTGGATGAAATTAAAAAGGGATTTCAGAACCTGAAGGAAGGTGCGGAGTTTGAGAGTATGTTTGCTGAAGCACAGGCTCGTCAAATTAGTGATTGGGCAATTGGTATGAATGCAAGCCGATTATATACGCTTTTATTACGTCAAAAAGGCGTACAAGGTGTTTACAGTGTAGGGCATGTTCAGACTCCTGTTTTATGTCTTATTAATCAACGGCAGCAGGACATCAAACACTTTAAACCATCCCCTTTCTTTGAACTGGAAGGGCAATTTAAGGGAATGAACGGAACATATAAAGGAAGATACAAAGAGCGATTCCAAACAAAAAATGAAGTAGCATTGCTACTGAAGAAACATCAGCTTACTGAAGGAGCGAATCAGCAAGGTGCAGTAAAATCCGTGGAAGTAAAACCAAAGAAACAAGAAGCGCCAAAGTTGTTCTCCCTTTCTTCTCTGCAAGCTTTAGCGAATAAAAAGTACAAGTATTCACCTGCTGATACGCTGAAGATTGTTCAAGAGCTATACGAATCTAAACTTGTGACCTATCCACGAACAGACTGTAATTTCATTACAGAAAATGAATTTGCCTATTTAGTCCGAAACCTAGAGGGATATCAATCTATTGTAGGAATATCCTTCCAACCCAAAACATTAGAATCAAATAAACGCTATGTCGATAATCAAAAAGTTCAAGAGCACTATGCCGTTATAGCGACTAAAAATGTTCCTTCGAAACAAAAGGTAGATCAATTAACGGACAAGCAGCGCAACTTGTACATGGAAGTATTAAAGAGTGTATTGGGTATGTTCCATGCGCCTTACGAATATGAGGAAACGATTATTACAACAGATATGAATGGATTGGAGTTTACGACAAAAGGAAAAGCGGAAAAAGCGTTAGGATGGAAAGAGCTATACAAAGCGGATCAGCCTAGCGAAGAAGAGAGCGAAGACAAGGAATCCTTCCTTCCTGTTGTGCAAAAAGGCGAACTTGTACAAGGGAAGATACAAACGAAAGAAGGTATCACAACACCACCAAAGCCCTATACAGAGGGACAACTCATTACATTAATGAAAACGTGCGGTGCTTCAGTAGAGGATGAAGAAAGTAAAAGTATCCTAAAAGAAGTAGAGGGACTTGGTACTGAAGCAACACGAGCTGGCATCATTGAAACGCTCAAAAAATAAGAATATATAGAAGTGAAAAAGAATAAAGTGACAGTTACACCGAAAGGTGAAATTCTTTGCGAAGCCGTGGGCGGCACGTTATTAGCGAAGCCCGAAATGACAGCGCAATGGGAAGGGTATTTGCGTAAAATTGGGAAGAAACAAGGATCTAAAGAGGTATTTGTTGCGAAGACAGGGGAATTCACCAAGCAGCTGATCGTAAACGCTACGAAGTCGATTGGTGAGCTTCAGATAGATAGCAAAGTGCAAGAAATGAAGACAAAGGATTCCGTAGGGAAATGCCCGAAATGTGGCAAAGAGATAGCGAATCGCAAAACATTTTACGGTTGTACAGGCTATAAAGAAGGTTGCAAATTCTCTCTTCCAAGCGAATTTTTGACAAAGAAAATAAGCGAAGCAAACGTTAAAAAATTATTAGCAGGAAAGAAAACAGGATTGATTAAAGGAATGAAAGGAAAATCAGGAAAAGAATTTGATGCGTATTTGAAGCTTGATTCTAGCGGAAAGATTACATTTGAATTTGCTAAAAAATAAAAGAGAATCATAGTAAGGGGAGAAGAAAGTTGAATGTAAAAAGATTAGTAGAAAAGGGGAAATGGGTGTTAATGACGACTGGACTAGCTATCGTGTCCAGTCTCCTTTTTTCTTATATAAAAGGCTATTGTGGAATTGATACAGGCAATGCAGAACAGGTGAATGCAAAAGTAGAATTGAATATCTTCTATTTAATTGTTCCTCTATTAATTGCTCCTGTAATTGAAGAATGGATGTTTAGAAAGATACTACCATTAGGAATAGAAAAATTGTTTGAACCAATTAACCGTAAAACAGCGATTCTGATTGCTAATGGTATCTTTGCAGCCGTGCATTTTGATTGGTTCTTCTTCCCTTACTTTGTAAATGGTTGTTTATATGCATGGATTTATGAAAAGACCAGGGATATAAAAGTACCAATAGTGGCACATATATCATTTAATTCTTTTGTATTTTTGGCTACAAGTCTTTATTAAAAATGTACACATGTGTAAATGTGGACATGTGTAAAATGCTTCTTAAAGAACAACAATTGTGTAACACTATATTGGTCTTGATTTGAAACGTCTCGTTATGTATATGAGAACATGGGAAGTGTGAATTGCTATTGTTTTGTATGTATTAAATTATCATAGCGCTATACAAGACATTTGTAATGGTTAATTACCATGTTTTTCAGGTTAATAAAGGAAGTGCTAAAAACAATGATATCTAAGAGTAGCTAGGTTTGGAACAGATTTTATTGGTTAAAACTATATATAAAATAATCCAATTTCATTTTGAAGGTAATATGTTTTTAGAAATATTTTGTGTCAGCCCTTAAACATCTATAGTCCCAAAAGAGCCAACGCTATGATATGGTCAATTTGAAAATGATGAATCGAATGCAATGGCTATAGTTCCAAAAGAAAAATCGCTATGATATGGTAGAGTATATCGGACAGTTACAGCAATCAGCGCTATAGTTCCAAAAGAAGCATCGCTATGATATGGTAATTTGTACAGTAATGTCGCTTGCAGCTTTGCTATAGTTCCATAAGAAAAATCGCTATGATATGGTATTTATAAATGAAATAGTGTGTTGTGCAATGCTATAGTTCCAAAAGGAAAATCGCTATGATATGCTATGTCATCTAATGAAATAACAAGAACAGAGGCTAAAGTTCCAAAAGAACCACCGCTATGATATCGTCTTAACAAATTCATTATATACATTAATATCGCTATAGTTCCATAAGGACCAACGCTATGATATGGTCGCAGCAGAAAACTATGTAATCAAAGTTGTGCTATAGTTCCAAGAGAATCAATGCTATGATATGGTAGATGTCGAAAAAACCTTGTCACTAGAGGGTTAGACAAGGTTTTTTAATTTGAACAAGGAGGAATTTCATTTGTTTAGAATGCGATTTTTTTCTTTTTAAAATAAAGTAAGTTGAGCAGAGATAGTATCTTCTTTGTTTGCGTATGTTTCCCTATTGAAAATTCCATATTAGCAAGCTGCGCTCTTTTTGTTACCATTCTATATCGCCATCCCAATACGTTTTTCCTCCTTTATTTTTGTATAATGTCCAAGTACATCTACTTGGTATTTCTCAAATAATAGTAATTGCTTTGAGCCTACATTTGCTATAACACTACCATCGTGTGTTTCAACAGTAATCCCCGCAGTTCCACTATGAACACCTTTAAAATATCCTGTGAGTGAGGGCAGTAATACCTCTTTTTTCGATACAGTTGTTCTAGCTTTAATTGTTTTATTTTTTGAGGGGACAATTTGAATTAGATCATTGGGAAAAAGACTAAATAAAAAAGTAAAGCTAGGATCAATGGTTGTCCAATCCTCATATCCTTTTCCTGCTGTAATTGCTTTTTGAGGTAAGATATTTTTCATAAGATCAATTGTGTAAATGGGAATTAAATAGTACTTCTCATCCTTTTTGAATACATCAGTACGAGCAATTTTACTATTATACACGACACCTTTACCTTGATTAACAGGATTAACAATGGTTCTTGTATCAATTATTTTAATAGATTTTATAAGTGGTCCAATTCCTCCTGATTTTGTGGGTTTGTATAAAGGTTCTTGGAATGATTTGCGTTTATCTTTTTTATGACTTAAATAACGTTCTTTTATGGCATTATACGTATATAAATCAGTTTCTTTCCCATACATGGGAAAATCACCATTGGCATCAAAAGGAATATCTTCTAACTTTGTTTTTATTGCGGTTAATACTTTCCCTTTTTCGTTATAGCCAATAAATTTTCGAATCGTTTCTTGATGTAATTCACCAGTGATAGAGCGTTTAGGCATTCTTGAAACAAAGATAGGTTTGATTTCGGATAGATTGACATCGGCGTAATTTTTAAAACGAAGTCCCTTTAAATATTGCTGGGTATTTGGAGAAATCCTTGCTTCTAACTCTAAACGAAATCCTTCCCAAGGTTCAGGAAACGGCATCCGTTTGGCTTGAAGGTTTCTATTTAACTCTTTTAACTTATAATATTTTGTTACTCTTTGAATCATGTGATCGGATGTGACAGCAACGATTACCGCATCTAAAGCATGATGAATATGTCCCTCTTTCCGATCTTTGTTAAATCCCCATCTACTACGCAAATGAGATGTTATAATTCCACTAACTGTATGAACTTTTTTCTTACGAGAGCTTTTAGAGAATATGAGGTGTTGTTGAATAAGGGATGATAGATATATTGTGGCATAACGGGTATCATTGAGATTTCGTTCAATAAATTCTTGTTCTCTCGCATATGAAAAGTGTTGTAAAAGTAATTTTTGTTGTTTCTTTTTGTTGATTTTTTTATTTGACTGTACTCTTATTTCAAATTCATCCCAAAATGAAGTATTCCCCATGTATTCATAAGGAGTTTTGTTTCCTTTACGCTGATTTTCTGTTCCAAGTGTTAATGTTTTGTTGTTATAGCTGTCATCTAAGCTACGGCTATAGGGGAGTATGTGATCTACTTCCGTATAACCTTCTTCAAATAACCGATGTGGTTCGATATATTTTCCAGAATACATACATCTACCATCTTGCTCATTCCAAAGCTTAAATTTCACAATATTTATTCCTGAGGGGTTAATGTTCCCCAATTCTTTTAACTTATGAATGGCGTGTTCATTCTTTTTAGAGTTATCCTGGTACATACCATCTATTTCTTTTCTTTCTTGGAATGTTTTCGATAATTCTCTTGCAGTTTCAATATGGATTGCGTTTGGAGAACCATATTTTTTTATAATGGTATTTATAACTTTTCTTGTTTGTGAAAGAGCACGATGTACAACAGGATTTGTATTCTGAGGGATAACAGGTAGGTACTTTGTTTGTTCTGTGTAGGAAGTTCCCTTAAAGTTGTATCCTGCCTTCTCACATGCTTTATCATACGATAACCCTTCTTCTAAAAAAGGAATAATATTTTTTAAAGATTTGAATGATAAATGTCCCATTTTTGAGAAATTCAGAGTCAATAATGCCTGAATAAATGTATCATCGTAGGTCTTTTTTGCTAAATTACTTATAGGTTTTCCTTTTGCATTTACATATTTATTTTTTAAATACTCTAGGATATCTTTATCATCTTTAAAGATAGTTAATCCGTATGCAATTGTATCGTAATCTATAGGTAATAAATTTAGGGCGTTCTTTCCATAAATTTGTTTATATACCTTGTTAATAGAGTGATATTCTTTGAGTTCTATACATTTTCTGTTTTCCACAGTTGTATCTACTGTATCGGCTGAATATAATAGGCTATTAAAATGGAGTTCATTAGGAATAGATAATAATTTTCGGATATCAATGTATTTAACAATAGGTTTTTCAAGTGCTAGATTCATAATTTGTTTCTTTTCTTTAAAAGAGAGTTCTTCTATCCTGTCTTTACTGATCAGTCGGAGATTATTTATGGTATGTAGCGCTACAAAATATTGAAATGACCAAGAAGCTTTAGGCACTCTTTTTTCTTTTGGTTCTAAGGTACAGTAACCAATCATTTTCTCAATTTGATCTTTAGAAGCATAGGGGCGTTGAGATATCCAGATTTCTATGTATCTACTTTCAAATTCCTCTGTTGCATAATTATTTTTGTACAAACGTTGTGCATTAAATATCATTTGTATTTCATCTTGAAGTTGTTGACGAGTAACAGTCCCGATATAAGTACCATCTTTGTTTCTTTTATGGTTTTCAAATTTTTTATCTTTTAGAATCATTTCTCCAACAGTTCTATAAATTTTTTGCTCCATGATCTGTTGGTTCTCTGAAATGCTCTCTAAGATTTGTCCATTTTCTGAGAGAGTTGTTTCTTTTCTATTAGATTTAAATCCTCTTCTTTTAGCAAGATGAATAAGAACTCTGGTAAACTCTTTTGGATTTAATTTGCGCTCTATGGCATCTAAACGTAAGTTCCAAACATCGAATTCAGTAGCACTTTCATATAGATGGTTAAGTTCGGTCTTGGATAGTAAGCCTTGTTTTACTAAAAGTATCTTTATCCGTTGCATTCTATGTTTTTTACGGCGTAGGTTTCTCCTAGTAGAGCGTGCGTCACGCCTAGGAGTAGCCAAGGATTTTCCGTCTTTGGGATTTTCAGCTTTATCAAAAATACGAACCCCTAAATCTTCAATCCTCTCTTTTTCTTGATTGATTACAGCCCAACCACAAGATGCGATTCCAATATCCAATCCTAATACATATCGCAATTACACGACCTCCTTCACGTTTTTCAAAATAAAAGCACCTTAGCCTTATGCTTAGGTGCTTTTCACATGGGGAGAATATCCGTAATGGATGAGGCGATCCCCAAACGCCACGGGTCATTGCCCTTACTATAGTAACTTAAGAAACATCGCTATGATATGATCCTTATAGTTTCATTATTAACCCGAAAAATAAACTTTATACCTAGATAAACGTATAATTATAAAAGTAAAGAGATTGGGAATAATAGTAATATGGATTTATTTTTTAAAAATTTACCGCTATTCTCTATAATTCCTAAAAATATCGTTATGCTTATGCAATGAATGAGCGGAATGTAATGTTTTTGACAAACTTACGCTATAGTTCCAAAGGAAAAATCGCTACGCTATGATCATTTTATTTATAACAGATACACGCTACAAGTTATAGTTCCAAAGGAAAAATCGCTACGCTATGATCATTTTATTTATAACAGATACACGCTACAAGTTATAGTTCCAAAGGAAACATTGCTACGCTATGATTACGCTTAAACAAATGTATAACGAAACTAAGCTATAGTTCCAAGAGAAAAATCGCTATGCTATGATAAAATCCATTTCATCTACCTCCATAACTATGCTATAGTTCCATAAGGGGAATCGCTATGATTTGATAAAGGAGTCTGAGAAGGATAAGCCTACGGAGCTATAGTTCCAAAAGAAAAATCGCTATGATTTGATATACTTTGCTGATGGTGGATTAGAAAGATAACTATAATTCCAAAAGAAAAATCGCTATGATGTGATGGATGCCTTAAAAACTTTGTTATCATGGCCTTAGACAAGATTTTCCTTTATAAAAAAGAGAATTTCTTGTCATTTTAATCCTTAAGTTCTCTTGTTTTTTGAAATAGTAATTTATATTTATATTTATATTTATATTTGTGTTTGCGGAACTAGTTGTTTTTGAGTGTAGAAAAATCGCGCTATGTTATTAAAACAAAAAAGAGTATCATGGCATAGCGCTATGTTACTTTTTTTTTGAATCTATTTTGATCATTTGAATTTGAAAGATATCATTGTCTTTTATGCCCAGGACTTGCATTTCTTCTTTTAGTGAGCGCCAGGATTCAATTCTGATAGATTTAGTAGTTCTATCCAGTAAAGTGTATTGGTGGATATAATATGATTCCTCATTTTTTCTCATTGTTAATCCTCTGTTTTCATTTGATTTATTAATTTTATGTAGGTGTGTAAAAATTACATATTAAGTGAAGGGGGTGAGTCTGTATTTGCTGTTGATCGTTTATTGTAATCATAATACCTTTTTAAGGATAAATTAGATTTAAATCCTATTTGCTGCATGATTTGTTCAGGTGTATTGCTCTCTTGAATTCTTCTTAAAATATAGGTGTTTCGAAAATGTTGAGAAGAAATTCCCTTTCGGAGATTAGCACGTTTCACTTCTAAACGAATCATTTTTTGTATTGATATTTCAGTTAGGAACTTTGGTGCATCATTATCATAACTCCAATGATATGTCCCACGTGTAAAATCAAAAGCAATAAATAGTGGATCATTGCTGTGATATTTAGGGCGTACAGGTTCAGGGATAGTTTTATAGTAATTGTATAAGTGTAATTTATCTTCTTCCTTCAAATAAATGGTTCTATTTATTTTTGAGTCTTCAGGAATCGATAAAGTGTTATTTTCGAAATGAACGTGTGCCATTCGTAAAGAAACAAGCTCTTTTAAAGATAGTCCATAATCCAGGAGTAATATAACGATAGAAATATTCCGCTCTAAGATCATTGGGCGTGTTGATTGTTGTTTTTCTGTAAGGCCTTCTAAAGAGAAACCTAAGGAAAAAGTAGTAAACGGAAAATCTGTTTATGAAACTTATTTAAATGGAGTTCTTTTCTTCGTAGGGGATACGAAAGAACCATTTGTAGGTGATGGAGAACTTTATAATAAGGATGGAAATATAAAATGTTCTGGTCATTTTGATTCAAAACATTTTATTTCGGGAATTGTCTATGGATATTACAACTCTACAAAAGAATGTTATGAAATTATTTATGATATAAATACTAAAATTTTGGGAATTAAAAAGGGGATTCTATATAAATTAGCTGATGATAATAATCAATATTTTTATAACGGTAGATTTAAAGATGGTAAGGTTTTTAATGGAATTACAACCTTATTTCATAAGAACAAGAAGATTAGTTATCAAGGAGAGCTTAAAGATGGACTTATTAATGGTCAAGGATCATATTATAATGAGCATGGAAGTGTAGAATTTGAAGGTATTTTGAAAAATGGATTAAAAGTTAATGGTATCGAATTTATTAATGGCATACAATGCTTTAAAGGTAAATTTAAATACTCGAAACCATGGAATGGAATAGCTAACAACTATGATTTATCATATCAAGTCAAGAAGTTTACAGGAGAGATACATGAAGGAACTCCTATAAACGGTGAAGGATTAATCTTCAATAGAGACAGCGAAGGCAAAGATTTATTTGATTTACAGGCATATGAAGAGTGGCAAGAGGAAAAAGTAGAAGAAGAAGCGCAATTTGAAGAAAGTCCAGCTTACATTGAAGATAGGGCGAGCTTTTATAATGAGGAAATACGTCGAAATAATCATTATTGGAATGAATTTATTAAAGCTAAGTGGAATAAAGGCGTTGTGACTGAAGCTGATAATAAAGAAATAAATAAAAAAATTTATACTTAAAGTTTAAAGATACCGTCTCTAACAAACATCATATATTAATAAAAATAGAGCCCTGTATTATCAGGACTCTATTTTTATAGTTTCATGATAAACTTGCGCAATGTATTTAACAAAATTAGTTATTAAGAAGCTTGTTTTTTTACGAGAACGAACTTTTTTAGAGCGACCGTTTTTTACAACATGAAGAACATCTAATTCTTTTATAACCTTTATTTTGAATTGTTTTTGAAACATCTACGATAATTGTGTTAGCTAAAATATTTACTACATAACCATTTAATTTTAAAGAAGGATTCGCTCTTATCTCCTTATTATATGAGCTAATGCTTGAAGAAGGACATTTACAAAATTTCCATATGTAATATTTAATTCTGTTGTATGATGTTACTATCAAAAAATTGGTTACATTGTTGAGGTGTTATATTCGTATCAGTTGGTGTTGGAAACATTAAATTATCACTACTTGCGTTATGATCTGGATCATTAGGAAACGGATTAGGATCATTTGCCCGACCACTTGAATTACTAAAATTTAGTACATGACCTAACTCATGTGCCAAGAATAAAGGCTCAGCTTCTTCACTTAATAAAATAATATAATTGTTATCACCATGGGGTTCCGCACGAGCAACGACATTAGAAGGACTGCCATTTTTTATGAAAAAACTTCCCTCTACGAAACAAACTAAAACATTTATTTCATCAAAATATATTTTTATTGTATCAAAAACATTGAATACGTCTTGAGGTAAATTATCAACATCTATATTTTCTGCTATCAAGCGAGTATCCAGCGTAGCATAACGAGGATCACTACAACCTTTACACTTTGCCCAAACATTTCTAATCGTAAAAGTTTGTTCGCAAGATAAGAATATAGCTTCAGCTTGCTTTATATGTTCAGTTATCCTTGTATGCTCATCCCCTCCTGTATTAGCATTTTTTGAGTACCACATTTGTACATTAATGTAATTTCCAAAAGGTATAGGAGTTCTTGGGTGTCTAGTATTATTATCTAGTGGTTTATTATTCATATGTCTATTCCACCTTTCTTTAAATTGTTTATCTTTTTTATTATGTACTAGAGATATACAGATGATTCAGGAGTCTTACTGAGAAAGGATTAAAGTACTTCACTAA
This sequence comes from Bacillus sp. FSL R10-2201, assembly GCF_038008665.1. Taxonomy (NCBI): domain Bacteria; kingdom Bacillati; phylum Bacillota; class Bacilli; order Caryophanales; family Bacillaceae; genus Bacillus; species Bacillus sp. FSL R10-2201. Next base: position 26,416 of record NZ_JBBOZP010000002.1, read on the forward strand.
GCCTTCTTCTAACATACGATCTAAATCTTTCAATTGCTTATCATTCTTTAAGATGTTTAATGAAAAAATCTTAGATCCCCCCTAAACTCTCTTATAACCACTTATTTTCGTTTTTAACACATTTATTCTTGTTTAATCCTTATCTGCTAATTAAATATTCGTTACAGAGTAATCTGAGAAACCTTTTCCAATCCTTAAACTAAAAAGAACTTGTAGGGATCCCTACGAGTTCTTTTTAGTTTAAGGTGAATATACGGGACAAACAAACTATCTTATAGATTCATCATAGTAACTACAGGGGTAATGCTTTGACAAGTATATTATATAACAAATATTAACATGTAGAGTTTTAATATTCGAAAATTATGTGAATTCAGAAGCGAAAACGAAAGTCCGTCTTCCCTCCTTAAAAATCCCGCTTATATATTTTGTATAAGCCACTTTAAATTAACGTTGATATCATAATAAATTAGTGAAAATATAGATATATGTAAATACAGAAGAATGAGGGATTCCTACTGAAAGACATATATTTATATTCAATAGTAATTAACTACAAGAAAATAAATTCCGTATTATAACTACATATAATTCTTGAATATATGTAAGTAAAGTTTTCTTATCTTTTTTACTTATATAATGAAGAAATTATTTGTTTAATTTTTTAGCTATTTTAAAAATAAATCTTTTTATAATAATATTACACTGTATCTGCAAAAAACAGACACCTTAGGTACCACATACTACATTCATATGTACAAAGAGAGTTTTTAAGGATATTGGTGGTAAGTTTGGACAAGTTGACTATAAAACAACTGGTGATTTATACGGTGTCGGGGCATGTATTAAAAATCTAAACAAAAAGGATGATGTAAATGTGCTATATGTAAACAAGAAACTAAGTATGACAATAAATACGAAGTTGGTCTGAACGATGGCATATGGCTGTTTCTAGTGAAAATAATAGGGTTTCAATAGTAATAAGCACGGGGATGGCATCCCAAAACAACAGCTTACAAAATTAAAATTTTTATCAAACGATAGGTTTAGCTAAAACATTTTAAATAAATTCAACAAAAAATATTAATAAATAAGTGTTAATTTCTGGGGTTATATTTAGTTTTTAAAATGTACGTTAAACTGAAACATGTTATTATAAATCCATAGCCAAATCAACGACCAAATTTATCATGTGAAGTTAGTTTCTACCTATTTCTATCAAAAATCAAATAGATAGAAAGGAGGTGAAATAATAATGGAAAACATACTTTTATTTTTAGTAAAAGGAATGCTTTTAGGTATTGGTCAACAAGTCGGAGATTCTCTATCGAACTCGTTAAAAATAAAAGAAAAAACCACTCAAATGACGGCAATCATTAAAGAGTGGTTCGAGAAAAATAAATAAAACGACTAGCGAACTAACTTCGCCAATTGGCTATAAAAAACAAGGGTACGGCAATACTCTTGTTTTTTTACTTTGTATAATTGTGTAAGTACACAATTTACAATGCATCTAAATGTACACAAAAAAGTGTCACAATAGGGTCTACTCTAAGTGTACAATTAAATTATATCACCGAATCACAAAAATTAAACCAATTGTTCCCCTGTAATCCATATCCACATGAATTACTGATTTAAGTTTTTATATTTTAAAATTCACATTTTACCAAAAGTCTTCCACGGTATTTCTACTATTTAAACTGTAACGCCCGTTACATTGGAATCACCGCTTTTGTTGCCTTTAACCTTAACTTTAAACCATAGACTCCGACAAAATAGAATTTACAACAATATGTTCAATTTTATTTGGAGTTTGTCCCAAAGCGCCAAAACAATCTGCTCGATGATCCAATATAAGGGGTCCCGACCACATTTTAATTTCGAATATTTTACAAATAAATTCTAGTTACTTTTCACTACTAATTGAAGCTTCATTCTCAAAAGCTTGTATATGTTCTGGATGAAAAGCAAACCAGGGGGCATATAACATACACTGTATTTTAAGTAAATCTAAAGCAGTTTTACTCACATCTTGAGCAGATCCTTTTAAAGAATAATTTGAAGCAGGAAGAAAGGTTGAACCGCAACTAACGCACGGATCATATACAGTTTTCTGCTTATATTGTTCTCTTTTCATGGGATTATTAATATCTTTATATACTACATAAGTCATCATAATACTTAGCTGAAAAGGAGTTGGAAAGTATCCTAATCCCTCTTTATATCCTCTCCCTGTTTGTTCACATAAGATAATCGACATATTACTTGGGTATTTTTGTATTAAGAAGATGTTAAAGTGTTTATAATAGTGCTGACTTAATTTTTCTGTTATTTTTGGGGAGGTTTTCGTTAACACCAATCCCCAATGTAACCACTGAATAAATGTACTCATACTTGCTTCATGGTAATCTAAACATTTTTGAAGCATTTTTATAAGTTGTTTCAAAGCCTTTATTATTAGAGGTTACCCATTCAATTTGTGGAATTGGTCCAGAACGCCCTGGGACGATCCAGGGGCACTTTTTTTATGCAACGTAACTTTTTATAACTTATTAGTTTATGGTTGTCAACTATGGACGTAAAATGTATAATGAACGTAGATAGAAAAGCTGGACACTGGACACTTGGACAAGCTGGATGCATGACGGTATAAACTTGATGGACGACCTTAGCAGCTCGACTACGGACGTTTGGATGGGGGACATACTTATGTGGGGACAGTTTGGACTAGTAACAACCAATGTGCTGTTTCAGAAAAAAACATATGCCAGTGGACATTTATACACTGGACAAGCTATAAATTAAATTAATGGTTTTAACTTACTACGGTAAGTGCATAATATAAAAAGACGAGATGCGTCAACATCCCGTCCAATTCGTAACTATCGCCGCAAGGTGGCTGGTTGCAAAGAAAAATTTATTTGTTCTTCTTAGAACCACCTCTTTTACGTTTGGTCGACGTCGGGGTGGTTCTTTTACGTTTATTATTACGTTTGGCTACTAGTTTGTTTGCATACGCAGCAGCAAGTGTCGTCAAAAACACCTTTGCAGCGTCTTGTAATAATTGCAGTAAAATATCCATTCGGTTACACCTCCCTCCATCATCAAATGACGAAAGGTTGCAACCGCCCACCCACGTTTCTAGTTACTATCAATATCATACCATAAAGTGGTACATCTGCAATACATAGATAACGAAAAACACTCTATCTCGGACGCATACAACTAGTAGAGTCTTTTTTATTGTAAACATATTTCGTATCCTGTATAAAAGATTCGGGTATATTGTGCTAGGAACCATTTTTGACGTTTGACCGACGTTGATGGTGGTTCTTTGCTTATGTATAAATAAAAAATAAAGCCCTGGTTCGTACCAAGACGTTACTATGGGTGTTTTTTACAGCTTATGCAAATAATCTAGTCAAAAAACTCGGCAGTAAACGTAAAAGAACCGCCCCTAAAAATGCCTGCAAGCGAAAGGGCGGTTCTAAAAAAAGATAATTTAATTTTAGCAACTGCCCACCTTGCGGTAGCAGTTACTTGGACAGGATGTTGACGCATCCTGTCTTTATTAGTGTATACACACTGTTTAAAAATATACTAGCTGCTAATAATCTAGTAATTATGGTTGGTGTTTTACTAATTTTGATAAAGATGAATTATAAGGGGCTATACTTTCATTTATAAGTATTTAACGCCTTTGCATACAATTACATTAGATAAGTCTAAAAGAACTGTTATAAACGAATATGAAAAGCTTTTTTAGAAAGCATTTTAATGATAGCTCAGAGTTTTATAGATCATTCAAATCAATAGCATAACCGGAACTTCTTAATTCTTTTGCAAGCTGAAGCTCCCAACTACCCTCAGATCCCATTGAAATATACACTACTCCAGATATATCATTTGGTGTTTCGACTGTATCTTTCACTAGTGCAGCTACATTTTTTCTTCCGATTTTCCCTATTAAAAACCCATGTTCAAAAACAACATTTTGTCTAGCACGAGGATTTAAATTATCCTCTTCCCCTGCTTTTGAACCAAGATCACATGGTGTGTATAAGACTACACCATATCCTACATTTGAATGCGATTCAATTTTTTCAATTATTGTTTTTCCTTCGTTTGCTTGTTGATGAAGGATAATCGGTCTTAATCCTAATCTTCTAATAAGGTCGGAAACTTGTGTTTTAGCAAAGTCATCATGTCCATGCACAATAAATACCTTTGTTCTATCAATTTCAGATTCATCATTTGCAGCATTATTATTTGTAACTATAACACTATTTGAAAATTCATCTGTTGTATGTCCTTCCTCTCTTAGCTTATCCTTTGCTAAGGAGAACATAATTTTTGTTATATCTGTTGTATATTCTTCATTGTTCATTATGTCTGAAGCTCTACTTATTGAAACTACTCGAGACGCCAACGCTAATTCTTCTTCAATTTCTAAAAATTTTTTTGAAGATATATGAGATCGTTTAATAATAATTCTATCTATACTTTCCGGTTCAATAAAGTACCCATCAAAATGTATTTTTTCATTTTTTAAGTACGGTATTATAACTTCCTCTATAATTTCATTTTGAGAGCTAGTGTCTAATTCATATACATTTCTGAATGCATTTTTTGTGTGAATACCTGTGTGAAAATGCGCAACTTGCCTCTTTAAAACCATCTATAATCCCTCCGCAAACTTTTGTAATTTTAATAATATAAATATAAATTATAACTCTATAATTACACTACACTATTTATAGGGTGTAAAGAATTTTATCTATAAGGGGTACCGCCACATCGCTATCAAGCTAAGCTTATTCAAAGTCAATTTTAGGCGAGATTGTTTCTTTTTTCTAAAGGGCAAGTGTAGGTAATTTGAAAATTTGCATACGAAATAAACCCTAACGGGTTTCGCTTTTTTGAATTAAGCGGCTTGATTATCAGACATGGTACAATTGTAAACGACACTTAATATATCAAAGACCGTTTTTTTCTCATATCGATGAGATTTCCGCCCGTTTTGCTGTAGTAGATTGAACAGGCGAATTAACACTTTTGATAGCTCTTGGGTGTCTTTTTGAATAGTTTGGAATAGAAGAAGAAAATAGTCTTTAATCGTATATATTGCTTTATACTCACTCAGTTCCCATTTTTTCTTCATGAGGAGTAATTGGCGCATTTGAAACATGATAGAAGAACAGAGTAGAATGGCAATCAATTGACCATATAAATGGCACTCCAATCGTTCTGGTTTTATCTTTTTACAATGATGAATTTGAAAGAATGACTTCCACGTGTTAAATAAAATTTCGATTTGCCAACGCAAAGAATACCAGTCATGTACCTGTCCCATCGGGACAATATCTATAGGGATGTTTGTCATATACACATTTATACCAATGAGCCGTTTACTACGAGGAGAATATGTCATTCCTTTCTTTTTCTCTCGAACAGCTTGATCTCGTAGACGTTTTTGTTGTTGCTCTTCGGTAAGTCGATGGACGATGACACGAGTTGGTACTTTGTCACTCATCCCTACATAAGCATCTGTTATTTCATAGGTTTGTCCTGAGTGAAGGGAATTCATCAAATTCTCCATATCTAACTGAATGTATTGCGTACTCTTCTTTATTCGTCCATCTCGGAAGTAATCTGGGTTAGGATTTTTCTGATAAATACGTGTATTGGATTTAATACGGGAGATATAGTAAGCTTTGCTATCGTGTATATGTTGAAGATCTTTGAGGTGAAAATAGCCTAAATCTCGGATACACAAATCATTCGCTTTCACAGTCGGGACGCACAAAGAATCGTAGGTTCGATCATGTTGTTTACCTGGTCCTGTATGAATGTGGAGGAACTGTCCACTTAAAAGGTCATATTCAAGTTGAATTTTTATACCAGCCTTATGGCTACAACCTCCTGCACCTGGATAAACCGATGAAAATACATCTGGAAGTTGAAATGCAGTTGAATCTAAGATGCGAATACTCTTAAAAATAGAAGTATAGGGAGAAGAACACAACCTAGATGAAGATAATTTTCGGTTCAGAAGTTTAGCTAATACTTGTTGTAGGAACTGCACGGCTGCGGCGTTAAATCGTTGATTCAGTCCTTCAGGACTGATGAGTACTGCTGTTGATGCTTCTAAACAACTACATAACTGGGTTAAGGAAGTTTTTGCTACACTTTGGCTTATCCATACGCATAAAGCGACTAAATCTTGTGCTCGATACTTACTTGTTCGCTGTACAAACCCAACATCTTTAGCTAGATTCTGTAAGGTATTTGGGGATAAAAGGCTCTGAATTTCCTGTGCAAATAGTTGTAGTTCATCAGATACAGAAATAGACATACAAAAAACGCCATCCTTTCCTATGATTCTACAGAAAGAATAACGTATTTTATTGATTTTGAGGGTATTTCTTTTTTTAGCTTGATAGCGATGGGGCTCAGCCCCTCGTCATCAAGTTGAAAAATTCATTATTCCCCAAAACGAAAAAACAAGTTAAATCCCCATAGATTACCATCTGAAAAAGTCATATCTATTTAGTAGGCCATTGAAAAAATCGTCATAGTTTAACTAGTAAAAGGCAATGTACTTGATACTTTCCATGTTTAATTCCATCAACAAAATTACAATTACATACCGTATTGTATGATATAATAATATAAGAATGTTTTGTTTAAAGGAGGATTTAAATTGGTTAAAAACTTACCTTTACTAATAGTTATTTTAATACTAGGTGTAAGCTCTTCTACATTAAGTATGAACGGATACTTTTCTCCAGTTATAGAATGGTCTTTAATGAGTATAAGCATTATTTTAAACATTACTGCAGTTATAGGTTTATCACTACACGTCTTTGTATATCAACCTATGAAAAGATTTGAAAAAAATTTAAAAGAGACTTTCAAATAAAATAATTATATATGGTGTAGCACCACATCGCTATCCAGCTAATAAAATTAACATGGAGGATTCAACATGAATAATCTAAAAAACTTCTTAAAAGAAAATCCTTTTATTAAATATTCTCTATATGTAATATTAGGAGCCGGAGTAGTAAAAACAGGTTATGAATTTGGTTATTTCATTACAAACTTCACATTATAAAACAAGAAGTGGTGTTAATTAACATAACAACACTCATCAGCAGTCAATCTAGAATCCTATTAAAGTCCCTTTAGAATATCTGAAGGGACTTTTTGTTTACATAATCAAACGTTATTACTAATTTGTAATTGCTCTAAAAGGTAATCACAGACATTCACAAAAATACATTGTTTTTTTAAACTTAATAACAAGTATTTCAATTCAAATTCTTGATGAAAAATCTTAGTGATATATAGTTTAAACTCATCTAAATTAGGCTTTTCTGAGCTGTATAGTATATCTAAAGGAAGTTTAAATTTAGAAAATAAATGATCATTTTGGGCAAAAATCGAAACTTCTTCTCTAGTTAATCGATCATGAAATGCAATTAAAATTTTTCTTAAAGCTTTTACTTGTTCTTCTTCAAATTCATAATCTATAACAAATCTATAAAATGGGAATTCGTCTGACTGAATCATACTTTGCATAAGTCTAAATTGATATCTTAATAAAGTCACTTCTTTGATTAAATCCATGTTCCTCCTCCTTCATTTCCCTAAATTAACCAGGTTATCATACCAATATATAACTTGAAATACAAATACCTATGATATATCACCCATACAATTTTAATTAACATAACCTATCATTATCAATAGTCAACGATGCATAAAATTTTCGTTATGGGGGTAATTAAAAATATTAGCTTGATGGCGATGTGGCGGTACCCCAAGTAGAAGATTCACGTTTTAATAAATTGAACTTAAATCTTATAATGTATATTATAAATTTAAATAAAATTGATAGTAGGTGATTCATAAGTGAACAATAATTTACTTCTGATAAAAGACTTTAGCAAGTTAACTGGCTTATCACGAAAAGCTTTGTATCTGTATGATGAACATAATATTTTGAACCCTGTGTTTATTAATCCGAATAATGATTATAGATATTATGATAAGAATCAGTTACTAACTGCTAAACGAATAAATTTATTAAAACAAGCAGGGTTTAGCTTATATGAAATCAGCAAAATCATTCATAGAAAGTTATCAGATGCTGAAATAAGTAATTTAATAGAAGAAAAACTTCAATTGGAAATAAATAAGATAAAAGATGCAAATCAAACAATAAATAAATTGAAAGGCCTGAATCCTGCAATTACGATTTTAAATAACGAAGTAAAAAAAGAGTATCTAGAATCATTGTTCGTATATGAATATGAATTATTACCAAATGAAAATATATGTGTAGCACTGAATAACCTAGAAGAATTAGTTAGCGAAATTAATGTTAAAAAGAATGAAAGAATCATCACATATAAACTGATAGATAATAAAATTCACCCTATTCGTATCGCCTTACAATTAAAAAATTACGAACTAAATCAATTGGCAATCACAAGTTATTTTGGTTTTCAAGCGCAAAAGTTTTTCTATGAAATTGATCCTTATCAAGAAGAATCGATATTAAAAATAAATGAGATAATGAAAAAAAATGAAATAGAATTATCCGAACCATATATTTATGAACGTATATTAAGTTCGGATGATTATCTATATTCCTCCAAACGCCTTTCGGAATTTATTTTTCCGTCTAAGTATTAAGTATTTGACCTTACCCTTAGGTTAACCCTTACACTCTCTTTAAAGGGAGGTATAATACATGAAAAAAAATAATTATGCATTGGTAACAGGAGCTTCTAGAGGGATAGGAAAGGCAATCGCAATCCAACTTGCAAATGATGGATTCAATTTATTATTACATTATAATCAAAATATAGAAAAGGCTAATCAAGTCAAAGCAGAAATTGAATCGATTGGCAGACAAGTACATTTAATTCAAGGTGATTTCAATTCCAGTGAAGGGATTAACGAATTCATCGAAAAAACCAAGGAAATGCTAATCCAAGATAGTAATGTATCACTGCATACAATTGTTCACAATGCTGGACATGCTACATCAAATGGATTTGGAGAAGTGGACTATGATGAGTTCGATCGTCTATTTAATGCAAATGTTAAAGCGCCATATTTTATCACACAATCTCTAATCGGATTTATAGCATTCAATGGTAGGATAATAAATCTATCATCGGGTGTGACACGTATCGCATTCCCACATATGATGATATACAGTATGACAAAAGGCGCAATTAATACAATGACGTTTACACTAGCAAAGGAATTGGGTGAAAAAGGCATTACGATTAATTCCGTAATGCCTGGAATCATTGATACGGATTCAACTGCTAACTGGCTGCATACAGAAGAAGGTCAAGAAAATGCAAAGAATATGAGTGCTTTAAAAAGAGAGGGTCAACCAGAAGAAATTGCAAATGTTGTTTCATTTCTAGCGAGTGAAAAAGCGAGTTTTATTACGGGGCATAATATGGATGTAACTGGTGGAAGTCATCTGTAATTAGGTACATCTAGCTTTTGAATAAAGATGTGTTAATATTAGATTTTATTAAAATAAAATCTAATATTAACACTACAAAAGTAGAAAAAGACTAGTAAATTTACTAGTCTTTTTCTACTTTTTTTATCATTAGCACCTTATTCAATAATTTCTAGGTTCACCTGTAAAATAGCTTTGAGCATACCTGGAAAAAGTTCTTCTAGATCATTATAAAGTAACGAGTAAAAATGTTGCGTTCCTTTCTGAAAAATAATAAAGTGATTCTATTTCACATGCTATTAATCTAGGGTTTCTGTTTTCGGAAGTAATGCCTTGTTTTCAAACTTGTTTGAGAGCACCATTAAGGTGGTGAAATTGCCATGTTTATTACAGGCATCACTAAATTCCTCCAATGTCTCCATCGATTCGGTTACCACCTTAAGTAAATAATTGAACTGACCACTTATTCGGTATAAATCGATTACCTCAGGTGATTGCTCGCAAAAGTCTATAAAAGAATGACAGTCATAGGATTGTATAAGGATAAACGCTGAGATACATTTTCCAATACTATGCGGGGAAACAGAAGCCTGATATCCCGTAACGATTCCTTTCTCTTCTAGCTTTTTCACCCTTTCTTTTACTGCTGGTTGTGTCATGTGGACCTCTTTGCTTAATTCGACCATCGAAATTCGCCCGTTTGTTTGTAACAACTCCAAGATATCTACATCAATTGCATCCATTTTACCACCTCCTTTTATTAATAAATTAAAAACAGCATTATAGCTATTTAAATAAGGTTTGTAAGTTATTATACATTATTATATATATGTACAGCGTACCTTTTATTTTATAAAATGACAATAGTCTTTATAAAGGAGCTACACAGTTCCATATAAAAGCATCTTTAATAGAGAGAGGAGGATTCTTATCATATAAAAAAATAAAGTCATAGAGTATGTGACAAATAAATTAAATAGGCTGAATGATGCTCTTACTTCATAAACATTCAGTTTATCATAGGAGGTCTTTATAATATGAACAATGTAAAGTTAAAAGGGAAAACAATCACCGTACTTGGTACAGGAATTATCGGTGCCCCTGTTGCTGCTAATTTACAAAAAAATGCGTTTCGTGTGCATGCATGGAACCGAACACTCTCTAAAGCAGAAAAGCTTCGATCTACTGGTATTCACGTGTTTGATACGCCACAAGAGGCGGTAAGTGGTGCTGATGTCATTATCAGTCTTCTCAAAGATGGAACTGCTGTATTAGAGGTCATGAAATCGGTAAAGCAAAGCTTGTCTAAGGGGATGATATGGATTCAAATGAGTACGGTTGGAATAACAGCGATTGATGAATTAGCTTCCTTTGCCAAACAACATGATTTAATTTTTTACGATGCACCTGTTCAGGGGACGAAACAGCCAGCGGAACAAGGACAGCTTGTTATTCTCGCCTCTGGGCCGACGGAAGAAAGGGAACGGATTAACCCCATTTTTGATGCGATAGGAAAACGAACAGTATGGGTTTCCGACCAAGCAGGAACAAGTAGTCGTTTAAAATTGGCATTAAACAGTTGGGTTTTTGCGTTAACACATGGTGTTGCAGAGAGTCTTACAATAGCAAAGGAACTAGGTATTGATCCAACACTTGTTGTCGATGTCGTTACTGGTGGACCAATGGATAATGCTTATTTTCAACAGAAGGCGGCAGCAATGATGAAGGACGACTATACAACCAGTTTTTCCATTGCTAATGCAGTGAAAGATGCACAATTAGTTGTGGAAGCTGCTGAACAAATGGGGATATCTATAGATATTACTCGTGCCGGATTGCAACGATTCCAACGTGCGCTTGACGCGGGACATGGGGACAAAGATATGGCGGCTTCCGGGTTAGTAGGAAGCAAACAGTGAGCGGGTATAAATCAGCTAGCCATACAAAAACATCCCATGCAGTTCAACTTCCTATATGGAATTTAATCGCCTTATCGGTTGCTAGTTTTCTTGCCATTATGACCGAGACGATACCAGCTGGATTACTGCCACAAATCAGTAAAGGGTTCAATGTTTCAGAGGCACTAGCAGGGCAATTGGTGACACTCTTTGCTATCGGTTCGGTTGTAGCGGCCATTCCCCTTGTTGCGTTAACAAGAGGATGGAGGCGAAAGAAAGTGTTATTACTGGCACTAAGTATCCTATTTCTTGCAAATATGGCAACGGCAATCTCTTCTCACTTTGTCCTTACCTTAGGATTACGTTTCCTTTCCGGAATGTCCACCGGATTGCTATGGGGGCTTGTGGCCGGATATGCTCGTCGGATGGTTGCACCATCTTTACAAGGTCGTGCGTTGGCGATTGCAGGGACAGGGCAACCAATCGCTTTATCATTAGGGCTACCCATGGGTACTTGGTTAGGAATGTTTTTGGAATGGCAATCTATTTTTATCATAATTGGTGTGCTTACACTTTTCTTGATGATATGGATATATATAAAAGTGCCAGATTTTTCTGGACAATCCACTCAACAACGGCAACCTATTTATGAGATTTTCCGAGTGCCTGGCGTTCTCCCGATATTGTGTGTCGTCTTTGTTTGGATCTTGGCTCATAACATTCTCTATACCTATATCGCCCCATACATGGCGTATGTTGGACTTGCTAATCACGTCGGTCTCGCTTTACTAACGTTCGGTATCTCATCGATAGTAGGGATTTGGGTGATAGGTGTATTTATTGATAACTATTTACGGATGATGACAATAATCAGTCTTGTTGGTTTCGCTGTTACGTCACTTGTGCTAGGAATCGCAAATGGTTTACCATTACTCATTTATATTGGAATAGCCGCTTGGGGCTTGACATTTGGTGGGGCACCAACATTATTACAAACGGCCATAGCAGATGCTGCTGGGGAAGGAGCAGATGTGGCTCAATCTATTTTTGTCACAATTTTCAACCTTGCAGTAGCTGGAGGTGGATTTGTTGGCGGAATGATGCTGAATCAATTAGGAGCGGGTTCTTTCCCATGGATACTCGCATTATTAAGTTTGCTCGGTTTCTTGATTGTGTATGGGGGAAAAACACATGCATTTAAGCCTAATCGAAATCATTTCGATGGTAATTAATAATGCTTACACCTTTATTTATGTCAAATACACATCCATAAGCTTATTATCTTTAATTGAAATATCACTTGCTTTGCACAAATTCAGATCGAATATTCAGATATAAACTTGTACAATCTATTAGAAACTTGGAAACAGCAAATAGGGGTCACCGTACATCGCTATCAAGCTAAGATAAATTTGTATCCATATAATCAAAAAAACGCTATTCTTTTTGTAGAAATATACAGAAAGAATAGCGTTTTTTTGCTTTATGGATAGTGAAAAACTTAAGTTCATAGTCATGTGGAGGGACCCTTATATAAAAAAATCAATAAATTTCTTTAAATAATCATTTGCATTTTTTTCTGAATAAATATATAATAACGTCTAATTAATCGAATTTGATTTAAATTCTATGAAGAGAAAGAGTAAGTTATTGTTTCTGTTCCAAAGAGAGCTGGTGTTTTGCTGAAAACCAGTGTTCAGATAATAACCGAAGATCATCTCCGAGAAGTAAAGCCGAATGTTTAGTAAGCTTTATCGGTTTCCTCCGTTAGAAGGGACAACGTATGATTGTACGTTTGTAAAGGGTAGTAAAATGTTATTTAAACATTTTATTAAACAAGAGTGGTACCGCGAGTTTCAATCTCGTCTCTTACTGAGACGGGATTTTTTGTTTTTTTAAGGGAATATTTTCACAATAAAAATTTAAGAAAAGCAGGTGAAAGCGTAATGAAGACGCTACTATTTGTAACAGATTTATATTATGAAGCAAAAGGAAGAAATTATTATGAAGAGGATTTATTCCTAACTTCTAAACTTAGAGAAGCATTTAATTTGGTCATCTGTCATCCTGAGGATATTGAAGCATTTGAAGATAATGCTAATTTGATTGTTTTCCGAAATGCAGGTCCAGTTGCAAATTTTAAAGACAAATATGAGGCTTTTCGTAAACGAATTGTTACTAAACATTTAAAAACATATAATGCGTTTAATGGGAAGGGTGATATGAATGGAAAAGAATATTTAATTGAACTAACAAATGCTCATTTTCCTGTTATTCCGACGATTGATACTCTTGATTCCCTAAGTAAACTCCCTAGTGTAGACAGATATATCGTAAAGCCGAAAAATGGAGCAGACTCCATTGGGATGGAATTTGTTACAAAAGATGAATTGAGTGAAAAAGTTAATTCAGAGTCAAAAGATACATTGGTACAACCATTTATCAATTTTGAATATGAAGTCTCATTTTATTTTATTGACAAAGAATTTCAGTATGCTCTTTATGCACCAAATAAAGATAAAAGATGGGAATTGAAAGAGTATGTACCTACGGAAGAAGATGTAGCTTTTGCTAAACGTTTCATCGACTGGAATAATCTTGACTGGGGGATTCAACGAGTTGATGCTTGCCGTAGCGAACAAGGGGGGCTTTTATTAGTCGAGTTAGAAGATTTAAACCCTTATCTTTCCTTATTAAAATTACCTGAAGAAACACGTCAGAACTTTATAGAAGCAATGAAAAAATCATTACAAAAAGCTCTTCAGAATTAAATTTCCACTGTTCTTATAGAATCATATCAGCTAATATAAGCATTTTAGTTATTCCACTAAAGGGCGCTTAAAAGAAGTAATTAAAGCCTAATTTCTCACTTATAACACCGAGAAATTAGGCTTTTTATATTTGAATTTCCTTAACTTTGTAAATCTGAATTTTTCTGACGCTACTCCTATAAGTAAGTGCAACTGAAGTCTCACCATACGCCCCCATCGCTATCAAATTAAGAAACACATTCTTCCCCAAAACGATAAAAATGAATTTCGGTCCTATAAAAAACACAAAATTTCCATTTAGGGGGTACTTTAAAATCTTAGGTTGATAGCAATGTGGTAGGACCCTTATATGGAGTTTTTGTTGTCGTTTGCTTGTTAAAAAAAGCACAGGAACTTGCAAGTATACTTGTAATAACTCTATTGTTAGTTATCAATGGATGGATATAAAGTGGGAGGCGTCTAAATTTGTAATTGTAAATAAAGAGGCTTGAGAAGAGGCCCCTAATTTTTTTGTGGTGTTTTTAATAGTCATAGTAAACGAATCTATATTAGCCAAATCCTAACTTCTACGATTGATTTCCTTATGATAGAAAGCTATCGGAGGGGAATTCATAATTTTCCTTATTCTGTTAAAGGGCCAAATGGTGAAGTGACTCAAGTTCAACCTAAATGTATGATTATGTTAAATTTTATAAGGGATATTATAAAGGGCTGTACGTAAATTAACGCACAGGTTAGATTAAGGTCCTTGCTGTTCAGATCGTAGTTAAAACCTATTTACTCGTTTTTTAACCAGGAACCTGCTAATTTAAAATTTTTAATGAGAAAGCCAATAAAATATCTACAAAAAATAAAAAAATTTAAAAACCTATTATACAAGCTTATACATCAATAAAAAAAACGAATATATTGCCATTGAACAGTTTTAAAAATCTAAAGTGATTTCAAAAGGAGATTAGATAATATGAGCGAACAATGTCCAATCAATGTACCTTGTCAGGTAGTAGGACAAACTCAAACACCATTAAGTGATGAAACTGCAACACCAATTCTTACTCCAGGAACACCGATTATAAAAGTACCAGTTGTATTAGCTGAAAGAACAATTCAAATTGTTGTAGAATCCGATATTTCATTAGATCCTCCAGCAGTTGAAATTAAACGTATCTTAAAAAACGTATTTTTAACACAATGTAAATTAGTTCCTGTAGCATTTACTCCAATACCAGGTACAAATTTCCGCCAAGTTACAAGAGCAAAATTATTTGTACAAGGATATATTCGTAAAAATATTGAATATGCATCTAGCTCGTGTAATGCACCTTTATTTGACCGTATTGCAAATGTTCCATTTTCTGGTTTTGCAGATTTAACAGCAGCTGATTTTCTATCACTAGCTATAGTAGCTTCTTCCTCAGACACTACATCTCACTTTATTAATCCTAAAAACGGTGATTTACCACGTTTAGACAAATACTTCTTCGAAAATACAGTTTTTTATAACGAACAACCATATTGTGAATTAATCAGCGCTCAATTTTTTGAATTAGACTTTTCCCCTTGTCCAACAGACTTAAACGAACCATTTGATACTCTTCGTGAAAAAATTGTACTAGACCTTACTTTAAAAGTTTTACAAGTACAACAAGTACAAGTATAAAACAAAGAAGCACTCATTTTGAGTGCTTCTTTGTTTTATACATTTGTAAGTAAGAAAACTTCTTATTTTTCAAAACCAACCCATTTAAAAAGAACACCAATGCCCGTTTTGGTGTTCTTAAAAGGAAAACTATAAAATGAAATAAGTGAGCGAAACCTATTCCAATACTACAATATATGCTTGTCTAACATTTATAGTGCTAAAAATTAAATATCATCACTAATAATAAACAAAAAGCTCGCTTCTTATCTTTTTTCAAATAAAAAGCAAAATTCTCTTTACCATTAGATTTTAATTTTTTTACCAAACAGACGATTCCAAAACGACTTCTTCTGTTCTGAAGCTGCTATGTCCTTATGATAAAAATTATAGAATTATTACTGCCACATTTAAAATGATGCCTAGATTCTTCGAAAAAAGGAGATCTTTATGCAAAGTACTTAATCCACTCCCTAAGTTTTTAGATGCCTCAAATCCCAATAAGTTTAAGCTATATTTTGTCCTCCCTCTGTTCTAAGCAATTCTTCATTTTCTATATAGTGTTTTCGTTGCAACCGATAATCTGTTTTATGTTAACTTAAAATGAATATCATATATATTTAAAATTTCAAAGTTGCCCAAGAGCCTAATTTTGTTTTAACTCCAAATGTTTTTAGCCATTTTCCTACTAAATTCTTATGTTGATGTTCAATATTTATCCAAAGAGTTTTATTTTGAACATATACTATAAAATTTACTCTGGATACATAACTTAAATGGATAGTTCCTGAGACACTAGTACTTGTTCTATTAAGAATAATACTTCTCTGTCCTGCTACTTTCACTTCTATCTGGCATTCATGAACTATCCAGTTTACAGGTATACCTTGTATATTTGTACTTCCAGAATCAATATAGTTACCTTTTCCACCAGTAACAGCACAATCTTGTGTGCCAGTAGTAGAGCCGTCTCCCGTTCCTGTACTAGAATCCGATAATACTTGCAAACCGCTTAATTCTTCAAGTAAATAACTTAAATTCCCATAATTAACACCTGTTCTGTCACTTATAATATTTTTTAACTCTACTCGATTAGTCTGAGTATCATATGTGCCAACAATAGCTGTAATAGTCCCTAAAAAAGAATTAAAAAAACTCCTTTTGTACTATCAATAATATTGCGTTATGTTAACCCTCTAAGAATAAATATTCATAGAATTTTTTTGTGAATTTAATATAGGTTAGTAAACAAGCATGTTTCCTATTAAAACATAGAATAATATAACCCTTGTTCGATAGGAGGTATAAAAATGAATTGGAATAATGATTGCTGTAAGCATAAACATCATAACCATTGTTGTGAGCATAAGCATCGTAATGATTGCTGTAAGCATAAGCATCATAATCATCGTTGTGAGCATAAACATCATAATCATTGTTGTGAGCATAAGCATCATAATCATCGTTGTGAGCATAAACATCATAACCATTGTTGTGAGCATAAGCATCATAATCATCGTTGTGAACATAAACACCATAATCATTTTTGTAAATGTGTTATTTGTTGTCATCGCAACCATTGGTAAAAAAGTTCATGATTTTTAGTTTTTAAAAAAGTGCAATAGATATTGCACTTTTTTAAAATAAATATACAGGTGATTTATACCTTTTCTTATTTCCTTCAAGTTGAATATCACGTAATGCTTTTGTAAAGATTTGTTGTGTAGTCCTACAAATATCATCCTTTGGTGAATTACATAATATGTTTGAATTAACAAACCAGGTACGAGATGAACAAGTCCTTTAAAAAATAAAGAAAAGAAATTCTAATGAATGCTTTTCTCCAATTTAATCGGCGATTTAACTCGGCTTCTGTAGCCTTCTTTCGAACTGTATTCACTACACTTCTACAAGCTAAAATTGGGGATTATCTAAGATTTCTCATGCTCTTTCTGCTTACTTTGAGCGTATTCTTATCCTTGATTCTACAACATTTCAAGTGCCGGATCGATTTGCATCTACTTATCCTGGTGCCGGAGGATGTAGTCATAAAGCTGGTGTAAAAATCCAACTAGAGTATGACTTGTTGAGTGGAGAATTTTCTGATGTGAAAATTGAACCAGGAAAACGAAGTGATCAGGCGTATGGTGCTACCCATATTCCAGTGTGGCGGGTGCAAATTACTCGTATTCGTCATACTGTTTCTATATTATGTTTAGTATTCAGCTCAGAATGCGTCCTCTGGACTGATGGTGAACATAATGCCTTTCTATTGTTTGTTAATGTCGTCTCTCGAAAATGGGAATGGGGTGGTTGTTCATGATTGAATGAACATCGCGTTTCTAAAAAGAAATAAGAATAAATTAGATCTTTATCATTACATTACTTCGATTGCTCATTAGTAATTACTCACGATCTTTATTAATGACCAAAACGAGGGCAAGGAGCTTCCGCTCTTTGTTTGAGCCAATATAGACAGATTCCCCTCTGTCCTCCTTGTGTGTTGGTCCAAATAAGGTGCCGGAAGAAATTATGCGTCTTATAGATTAAACCTTTATACACGTTGTATAAACGAAATTGGTGATAATGACATTAAGTAGCCGACTCCACGGAGGATAAACGAGAAGATTCTTATTCTTCTCCCAGTCACCGAACGTAAAGCGCGTAGCTAAGAATAGCTAGAAAATTATATGATGCGGTGATTTGGAGAAGGTTGAGAGTAATCAGCCTTAAATTGATTCATTTCGAAATTCCCCTTTCGTGAATGTTTCTCCTATCTCCTTTTAGAGCGGTCACTTCGGTGATGGCTTTTTGTTTTTGGGGTAGAAATAGAAATGAAATTCCTTTTAATGTGTCATTGAAGGGAAAGGGTGATGAGAATGAAATCTACTACAGAAAAACCAGAATTTGTAATTCGAAGTAAAGACTCAGAATTTGAGGACTTTGTAGAAAGTTTACTGAAGTGCGAACGATTAGAGGGCAAAGCAGTTATTGGTATTGCAAAAGCAATAGTTGCAGGGAATAATTTAAGTAAAGACCAAATTGATACTTTTATAAAATACGGATTGTTAAAAGATAATTATGTAGAGGAATGCGAGATGTGTCTTATTCCAATCCCCTGGTCAGAGATGTTGTACGCTTTAGATGACAATCTTTGTGACCATTGCAGAAATGTGATAGAAGAAGATTAGAAAAGAGCATCCATAATAGGTGCTTTTTCTTTGTTATATAGACATTACACATTAAACATATTTAAACTTTGTCTTAGGTATAATTGGGGTTAAGATCCATATAATAATACAGAACGGTTTTCCAACTAGTTACCCCATAAGTTTTACGAGAGAGCACTTAAGTTGGGGGAGTGCTCTCTTTCGTTTGCACATAAGGAGGTTCTCGGCATACAATATCAGGTCAACATAAATATGCCATTACTCGCTTAAAGAGCTCTATAAATAGGGATAGAGCTCTTTTTTATTTTACATTCATGCATATTGGGTAATTTCAAGCATAGAATAGTAGTGTCCAGGTAAATATTGATATGTACATTGAGTTGCTCCTTGTATTCCGAAAAGGCACCTTACTTAGGTGTCTTTTTATTTGCACCTTTTGAGATGGACGAGCATATATTGAATTATGGGACAAGTTCTTCGTGTCTCATTCAATACTCATAGGAAACCCCTTATCACATTAAGAGCATCCACGGCAAGGGTGCTCTTTTAAATTTGAACAAAATGGACATCTGATGAGGTTATAACATGTATATAGGATTAACCGTTTTAGGCGCTGTCGTGATCGGTTTAGTGTCTTATTTGTTGTTAATGAAAATAGGTAGAGAAGATAGACTAGTAAACAAGCTGTTTTCTACTTTTAAACATAGAATATGATGAATCCTATTAAAATGAGGGGGGGACTTATATTCATGAGAGATGATTGTCGTTTCGAGAACTTCAGAGATTGTGATAGATTTTGGGATGATTTAATGTTCGGTAGACGCAGACATAGAGATTTTGATGACCGTCGTTGTAGACGTGACCGTGACTGCGATTGTGATGAATGTCGTCGCAGACGTAACCATGATCGTGACCGAGATTTTGATGACCGTCGGGATTGGTAAATCCCTTTGGAAGAGTGCTTTGAAGAAAAGCGCTCTTTTTTTGTTCAAGAATTTTCTGGTCTTATTTGCTAAGGAAAGATAAGGATAAATAAAAAAAGAGAGCCGAAGCCCTCTTTTGGAATCGAAATCGATTAATTAAGAACAAATTGGAATCCCTAACGCTATTAAAGCCAATGCTACTTGAAGAGAAATCTCTAATCTAGCAATTTCGATTCCAGCAACTGAGACAACTAAAAAAGGTTGGCCATTTACGAATAGAACACAACGAACGAAAATAAACAAGGCTCAAATGAGCCCTGCTTGGTGGAGTTGGATAACTAATATCCCAATAGAAATAATAAAATACGGTGAAATGTTAAATTCTGATTTAAATCCGTTTGGTGTTGTGAGTTTTAGTTTCATAATTTTTCGCCCTCTCGTTATTTGCCTTACACTTCTATATACAACGAAGAGGATAGATTTCCACATGAAAACTGAACAAATATACTGATAGTTAACAAAGTGAAGTTTATGCAGGAATTAACGAGGGTTTTAAGGTGGAAATAGCGTAAAATCAACGATGTATAAAAGGTATTGTAAACGGAAGCTCCCGAAAGTACCACAAACGTTGATATGACAGTGTATTTCCCAAAAACCTAGTTTACATAAGTTATGTTAGGGGTCCCGCCACATGCCCATCAACTTAAAAAAAGTAAACACCCCAAAGAAGAAAAAATGAGCTGACTTCTCAAAATAACTACATGTAGAGAAAGAAAATTTTCATTTAGGTGATACATTAAAATGTTAAGTTGATGGGCATGGGGAAGCGATAACGTTTCTGTGATTGATGGGCTAATAAATAGCGTGATTGCTACTATACCAGTTGGGGTTGTTCCATCTGGTATAGTAATCAATCCTTAAATAAAATATAAAACAATAAGATTGATAAGTGAGGTTACTTCCGCATTTGAAAACTATGTAAATATTATGAGAAAAGACTCTATCCCTTAGGAGAGTCTTTTTGGTTGTTATAAAAATCGTTTAATCAGGTATGACTCGCAACATTAGCTATACAGCTAGATAGCGTGCTTACAATAATTGATTGCATTCTGATTCCATATTTACCTTTGATAGTATAATATTTTCGTTGAGGGGATATTTCAAAATATTAGCTTGATGGTCATGGATTATACCAAAAATTAAGCCAATATCTCATTTAAAAAATTACATTTAGCATTTTTTAAGGAAAACATTAATAAAAATAAACTAAATGAGATGATTTTATGGGAGAGAAAAAGCTACATTTAGGTTGTGAACGGACCATTCTCGAAAACTGGGACAGAGATATTAGATGATGTGAATACGTACCGGAGTATTGTTCTTGAAATGATAGTTGAACTACGAGCTATAAAACCAGTTCGAGAACCACAACGTGAACTACTTACAGCCCCACCTATTGAGATTCGTTTAGGTACTACGTTTTAGGTGGAAAATCTAAATTCAAATAAAATAAAGATATCTATAACAGAGGTGTTCAGATGATTACAATTAGTTTATGTATGATTGTAAAAAATGAAGAAAAAACACTTAATAGATGTTTAGAATCAGTTAAAGGTATCCCCGATGAAATTATTATTGTAGATACAGGCTCAACAGATCAAACGAAACAAATAGCTAGTAAGTGGACTCAACAAATTTTAGATTTCAAATGGGTGAATGATTTCTCGGCAGCTCGAAATTATTCCTTTCATCAAGCTTCAATGGACTACATTTTATGGTTAGATGCGGATGATATACTTTTACCAGAGGAACGTCAAAAGCTACTTGCTTTAAAACAATCACTCACTCAAAATATTGATGCAGTTTCCATGATTTATCATGCAGAAATTGATAAATTTAATAATGTTTTAACCAGCATTCGCCGCAATAGATTAGTTAAAACAAGTAAAAATTTTCAATGGTACGGCGTTGTTCATGAAGAACTGAGTATTTATGATCAATATAATGCGCTCGAAAGTGACATCATAGTCACCCATAAAAAAAATTATACCAATAATGAATCAGATCGAAATCTCAAACTATATGAACAATTTTTGAAAAAGAATAAAGGTA
Organism: Bacillus sp. FSL R10-2201; assembly: GCF_038008665.1. Taxonomy (NCBI): domain Bacteria; kingdom Bacillati; phylum Bacillota; class Bacilli; order Caryophanales; family Bacillaceae; genus Bacillus; species Bacillus sp. FSL R10-2201. The sequence continues at coordinate 48,428 of NZ_JBBOZP010000002.1, forward strand.
AAATGACAGTTCACGATATATTTCATTATGCCAGAGAATTACATAAACATAAAAAATATAAACAAGCCATTGAATTTTATAACAAGTTCTTAGACTACAAAGAAATCCAATTAGAACACAGGCTTTTTGTTATGCATAAATTAGCTAGTTGTTATCATCTAATCGGAAATTTTAAAAAAGAAAAAGAAATCACATTTCAGTCTTTAGAATACGATGTTCCTCAACCGGAATTCAGCTGTCGCCTAGGCGAATTCTTTCTTAAGAATAACCAGTTTTCTCAAGCTGCCTATTGGTATAAACAAGCTATAGAAGCACCTTTAGCTAATTCCGTTCATTTCATTGAACAACAACCCTTTAAAAGTTGGTTACCGCATAAACAATTAGCGTTTTGTTACTTTCAGCTAAAAGACTATAAACAGACTTATCATCATAATAAAATGGTTCTTAGTTTCTTACCAACTGATGAGGAGACCCTTAATAATATTAAAGTAATCGAGGAGTTAATGATGATTGATTAGCAATCATAGGATGTTTGATCATCTTTGAACTACTCACCACTTAACGCCCTAACGGACTGTTTGAAGTGGGAGATTCCTAAGTACTCATTTTTATGGAAACTTTTACAAAATCTTTCTCTATAAAATTGAAAGCAAAGGGAGATTTGTATATTTGGTATTCCTTTTGGTTTTTAAAATTGGCTTCACGTGCCAAAACATTAGCAAGGATTTTTTCTTCGAGGATGCTAAATTGATACTCCTCTTTAATGTCTTTTGATTCTATAAGGCCTTGAAAGGGAACGTCACCTTGGATTCTATAGTTTGGAATTACCTTGTTATAAGCTAATGCTGTATAAGTAACAGTCTTACGGATAAATCCCGAAATAGTGACTACTTCTGAACACACCTTTTCAATCGTAGTAAATATCTGTCTATCAACTTTGATGGTTCCTTTTTTTGCAGGAGGAACTAACTGGATTTTATGCTCTATAAATTGTCTAAAGCACAATGTTTTTGATTTGGGGGATTTTGGCTGTTTTTTCGGTTTTGGAGTTTCAGGAAAGCATGAAGATAATCTTGTTACTTCAGGAAGGCCTGATAAATTAATATGTGGAAAATAAGGCGTGCTTGTTATAATGAAATTTTTCTTGTAATGTAAATTCATATACGTTTCCTCACCTTTCCAATGGAATATAGTGTAAAATATGTCCTCCTCATCATATATGCTTCTTTTTGACAAGGAATTTTTCAAAATGTGCTCATGTCATATATCGATAGGATTTTTTAGTAATAGGGGTGGCACCCCATCGCCATCAAGCTAAAATTTTAAAGTACCCCCATAATGAAAATTTTTTTCATTATTAACTACTGATAACGAGAAATATGTGAAATATGCCCTTTTTATAATAATTATAAGGTAGGATTTTTATTTTTAGGTATATTATATGGACTGGAGTTGAAAGTCAGTTTTTTGTTTCTCAACCAATTATACAGAATTTTCTTTTACTTCGTTTGTCATTTTCAATGAATCTTGATAAAATATGAATTACATATCGAAACACCCTTGTTGGATACCTGCGCCTCTCTGTGCAGGTATTTTTAATACTGCAGCCATGCAATTTCTACAACAAGTGTTAGCCTAACTTCTTAACAAAAAGTTTTCTTCAACTAAGCTACTCTCTCTCCATACACTTATATTTTCAAGCGTATTCGTATCCTAGATTCAACTGTATTTCAACTTCCTGATGTATTTTCGCCTGTTTATCCAGGTGTAGGTGGATGCAGCTATACAGCGGGGGAAGTTCGGCTTGAGTATGATCCTATTAAGTGGACAATCCCAACATATTCATACAGATTCAGGTAAACAACATGATCCAACTCTATATTAAATCTAGTATCTTTTCTTCCTTCTATTCTTTTTAATGTATTCATAAATTTTATCCATGACAAACACTTCATGTTCTATCCAAATAGCTTCGGCTTCTTCTAATGTAACTACTCTCACTAGTTTTTCAATTGCTGTATCTTTAACTAAAAATGTAGCTACAGCACCTGTAGATTTTGAATATTTACTGATAACTAAATTTATAATGTTATTAATCTCTAATACTCTATTATTATGAGGCTTATTCTCGATTTGACTACTTTGGTTTATTATTTCTTTATCAGATATTTCTTTTAATCGGGAATTTAGAGTGAATTCTACATAACCTATTGGAGAATCAATATCTGAACGAAATCGTATATCCTCAATTATTTCTAATACAATTTCTTTATGAGATTCCCATTTTTTTAACACTTTAGGAAACACTTTTTCTTTACAGCGTTCTTCAAATCTTTTAATTTTTTGTTCAAATGTGTTGGGCTGTTGAAATTTATCTAAGTTCTTTTCAAAATGAACTAAATTGTTATCATTCTTTTTTTGGCCACGGATAATAAATTTAATTTTTTGTACTTTCCTGCCTAATTTAATTTCTTCAAATTCAAAAGAAATATCTGTTTTTTGGTCTAATTCTTTTTGAGAAGGTTTTAACACACGTTGCTTAAAATTTGCATAGTTGGGGTATATATCCATTGCGTCTAAGTAATACCTTAAATTTTCGAGACTAATTGTACGTTCCTTTAAATCTTCATATTGTTTAAGTAGTTCATAAATACGTATAGCGTATGTGCTTTTCAATTTCACAACATTAGCTAATCTATAGCTTGTAAACTTGCTGCTTAATTCTAATAGAAATGGCTTTAATAACGGATCGAAACGCATATCAATTGTTCCTTTATTTCTGTTGTAAATTGCTGAAGAAAGCCAAGATACCTGTATCAGCTCTTCACCCGTCCGAATTTCAATTACTTTTGATAATAATTCCTTTGTAATTTTACTTAACTCCGAATATTTAGTAGATCCATTAAGACCAAGTAGATCATGAAAATGTTTGATGGGGAATGTGTAAGTTTTAAAATCCCGATCATTGGGTTCAATATTACTAGCCAAACAAAGTAATATTTTTTGTTCTACTAAATTTAAACGTGAATTTGCTTCAATTAAAGTATTTGATTTTGAAACAATATTATTTTCTTTAATCTGTAAATCTTGATTTTCAGACATACCTACATACGTCCCTTCTTTCTTACCTCTACTGTTCTATTAACTATAACAAATATATTCCCTTTGTTATAGTTAATTTTTTATTAATTCAGAAAATTTAGTCCTTACTATTATTGTTGAGAAGCCCTTTGTTTTATATAAAAATATTTAAATAGTTAAAAATTTTCGGGAATATTTAAAGTTGTAAGGTATATAAACAAATTTGTTATCTTTAGAACCATTGTTGTTATGGTTAAAACTAAATTTGTTATCTTTAGAATCATTTTTGTTATAGTTAAAACTAAAATTATTACCTTTAGAACTATTTTTGCTAGAGTTAAGCAACCAAATTTGTTACCTTTAGAACTATTTTTGCTAGAGTTAAGCAACCAAATTTGTTACCTTTAGAACTATTTTTGCTAGAGTTAAGCAACCAAATTTGTTACCTTTAAAACCAAATTTATTATGATTAAAACCAAGTTTGTTACCTTTAAAACCATCTTTGTTAGAGTAAAGCAACCAAACTTGTTATCTTTAAAACCATTTTTGTTATAGTTAAAACCAAGTTTGTTATCTTTAGAACCACTTTTGTTATAATTAAGAGTCATAATCCCTTATATATCAAGACATTTCATGCTCTTAAAACATATAAACATGTAAAACATATAAAACAATTAATATATAAAACAAACAAAACATACAGTGTTGAATGCATATACTTATTATCATTTTTCAAATAAAATTCCCACGTCATAAAACCAAATTTGTTATATTTAGTTTAAATGGACATGTAAACGTCAATTAATTGCAAAACTCTTTGGGGATACTTAAGTATAAATTAATGTATATACCTGGTTAAGAAGTCATACAATAAAAAAAGCCCTAAAAAAGGGCCTTATGAGTTTCGTAAGAAAGGAATGTCTTCGAATATAATATATGTTTGTTTCAATAGAAAGTGAAAAAATACATAAAAGCTTCATTTTGTAGAGAAGAGAGGTAGCTTAATCGGGATGGGGTGTATCGTTGACGGTGTTCGTTGTGTGAAGATGCTGTTTTATGAAGATAAAGACTCAGTATCATGAATTTCTTCGGGAAAGAACTCAACAGCTAAAGAATAATAGCGAGAATAACCTGAATTGAGACTCATATGAAGAAAGTCGCGAGCTCTAATTCTAACGGATTAACGAATGGGGCTCTCGAATGACTGAGCGCTCGAAATCCACTTTTGTTGTAAAAAGATATATATAATAAATGATATTTTCTGCTGATTATGGGTGTGAATGTATATTAGGTTGATGGTAGTGTCGGCAAGATCCCGTTTCTTAATGAAACAATGATCCTGCTCCGTAATGTTATTTAGTTATTTTACTTGTCTGATTGAGATGCCTATGGGTATCTTTTTTTTTGCAATTGGTTAGGTTGAATTCGGGTCTACTGTGATAATACAAGGCTTAGAAATATGAAAAGACCGCAAAGCTTTTTTGAAAAAATACTCTGCAGCCATATGATTTCTTGTCTTGTTTAAATAAAAGCCGATTGTATTCTCTTCTGACTCAAAGGTACGATATAAATATATTTAATTACCCTTAACTTTTACATATGTTTCATCAAATCTTCAGGAATCGTTTGTTGACCTCAAGTGTATATTGGCTGAATCCTTTTCTACAAATTAATTCTTACCTGTTTTGTTTTGTCCATATATGAGATTAAGAAGCTGCATATATTCATCTTCTTGCCCAATATCAAATCGTTTCCCATCAATCATTTTTCCATATACTTTTTTAGTCATAATTAAAGAATGAATCGCATCTGTTAATTGGTATTCCCCCCCAACACCAGGTTGAATATTTTTTAATAAAGGAAAGATATCAGGTGTGAAAACATATCTACCAATAACTGCAAGATTAGATGGAGGATTTACTTTTGGCTTTTCTATAATATTTGTAATATTCATGTAATTACCCTTTACAATATTCCCTTCAATAATACCATACTTTTCTATGCACTCATCTGGTACCGTATGAATGCCTATTACACTATTTTTCGTCTCTTTATAAATACTAATTAACTGATTTAAAGCAGTTTCTTTATCCGAGACTACAATATCATCTGGCAAGAGTACAGCAAAAGGTTCATTACCAATAAATGTTTCACCTAATTTTATCGCCTCACCAAGTCCTCTCGCATATGGCTGCCTTATATAATGGATTTGAACATTAGGAATAGCAAGCCCTTTTAACAGATGGGCTTTTTTTTCTTTTTCTAAAAAAGCCTCCAATTCTAATGAATAATCAAAGTAATCAACTATTAAATCCTTTCTGCTAGAAAGTACAATTAATATTTGCTCAATACCTGACTTTACAGCCTCTTCCACAATATAATGAATCGCAGGTTTATTACCTATTGGAAACATTTCTTTTGGAATTACCTTTGTAATTGGAAGGCTCCTTGTGCCGTAACCAGCGGCTGGAATGATTGCTTTTTTAATCACTAATCTCTCGCTCCCTCGAGTGTTTACAATATTAATATTCAGTAACCCCCTTACCCGCGCATGACGATTCCAAAAGAGGCTTTTACCTTCTGATTGCTTTCATTGCTTATATGAATAGGCCCTTTCATTTGTCACCAATCCATCTTGTCCATCAATATACTGTAACAACTAGTACAATAGTACTAAGTTCAGAGAGGTGATTATCATATGGATATATGTATTATAGGCTCTGGTTATGTGGGAATCACATCAGCAGCAGTATTAGCAGATTTAGGTCATGATGTTATATGTGTAGATAAAGATCAAGCAAAAATTCATTCTCTCCAAAAGGGGGAATGCCCCATTTATGAACCGGATTTAAAGGAGCTTATTCACAAAAATAGAAACCGATTACAATTCAGTTGTGATATCGATAATGCTATTCGACAATCACCCGTTATTTTTATCGCTGTAGGAACCCCTTCTACATCAAGTGGAAAGACGGATTTAAAATATATCTACTCCGTCATTGATCTACTGGTTCCAGCTATAACATCGTATAAAACTATTATTACGAAAAGTACAGTTCCACCAGGTACAAATCAACAATTATATGAAACACTTATTAAACGTGGGGTTTCATCGGCCTTATTCAATATTGTCTCCAATCCTGAATTTCTTCGCGAAGGCTCTGCTGTTCACGATATGCTCATTCCAGATAGAACTATTATAGGTATCCAAAAAGGTGACACAAAGTCGTTAAAAATTATGCAGGATATATATAAAGAGATTAGGGCTCCTTTCCTTTTTACAGGTTTAAATGAAGCAGAGATGATTAAATATACATCTAATGTATTTTTGGCTACCAAAATATCTTTTATAAATGAAATTTCTCGAATTTGTGATGCATATAACATTGATATTGTTGAAGTGGCAAAAGGAATTGGCTATGACTTTCGAATTAACCCTCATTTTCTTCAGGCGGGAATGGGGTATGGAGGTTCATGCTTCCCAAAAGATTTACATTCACTCATTTATACAGCAAATGATAGGCACGTAGCAGTTCCTATTTTACAAGCTGTACAATCCATTAACTCCACACAGATAGATCTCTATGTTGAAAAAATTAAAAAAGCTATCAAAGAACCCTCTTCAAAAAAAATAACGGTTTTGGGAATTGCCTTTAAGCCAAATACTGATGATATTCGTAGCTCCCTTGCCGTAATACTTCTTGAAAAATTAATTCCTCATGGCTATGATCTACATGCTTATGACCCCAAAGCTTTTCTTCCTTCACATTTAAAAAGACAAGTTACACAGCATGATAACCTAGAATCTTCAATTACAAATTCTGATTGCATTATTATCGCCACGGAATGGAATGAATTTAAAACACTTAATTGGAAACAAGTCAAACAAGTTATGAAGGGATGCACAATCGTGGATGGACGCAATTGCATTGAAAAAGATGAAATAGAAAAATACGGATTACAATATATTGGAGTGGGTCGGTCATGAAAATACTTGTAACAGGGGCCGCTGGTTTCATTGGCTCACATTTGTGTCAAGCGTTACTTAAAAATAGTGCATATCATGTAGTTGGAATTGATCATTTCATCGGTCCTACTCCAGCCACTTTAAAGACAGGTAATATACAATCTCTCGAATTGAATTCACGTTTTCAATTCATACGAGAAGACATTCTAAATACAGATTTATCAAAACTATTACAAGATATAGATGTTGTTTACCATCTAGCTGCTATACCTGGTGTGAGAACGAGCTGGGGAAAAGATTTTCAGCCTTATGTTACAAACAATATAATGGTTACACAGCAGTTACTTGAAGCCTGTAAACACATAAAATTAGATAAATTTATTCATATATCAACGTCTTCTGTATATGGTGAAAAATCTGGTGCAGTTTCTGAAGATTTATTACCTATCCCTCTATCCCCATATGGTGTTACAAAATTAAGTGGTGAACACTTATGTCATGTTTATCACAAAAATTTTCACATACCAATTGTTATTTTAAGATATTTCACAGTGTATGGGCCAAGGCAACGTCCTGACATGGCATTTCATAGATTAATTAAACAAATGCTAGAAGATAAACCTCTTACAATATTTGGTGACGGAACACAAACACGTGATTTTACCTATATTGATGACTGTATAAGAGGAACGGTGGCCGCTTTAGAAACAAAAAAAAATATAATAGGTGAAGTTATCAATATCGGTGGAAAAGAACAAGCATCCATTTTGGACATCATTTCTATGTTAGAAAAAATATTAGGTAAATCAGCAACCAAAAACTTTCTAAAATCAGTTCCTGGGGAACCGAAGCAAACATGGGCAGATATATCTAAGGCTAGTACATTACTGCAATATTCTCCAATAGTTTCTCTATCCGACGGACTGGAAGCAGAATATCATTATATAAAACAACTATACAAAGGGGATTAGTTTATGAAAATTGCATATATATGTACAGAAAAATTACCATCTCCAGCGATTAAAGGTGGAGCAATTCAAATGATGATTGATGGGGTGTCCCCCTATATAAGTCAAGAGTATGAACTTACTATTTTCTCTATTTCAGATCCAAGTCTTCCAAATCAAAAAACACAAGATAATGTCAATTACGTGTATTTTCCTCAAAAAGAATATGAGCAGCATGTTATAAGAACACTCCAAACCAATACCTTTGATATTATACATGTCTTTAATCGTCCTAAAAATATACCTCTATATAAACAAGCTTCTCCACACAGTAAATTTGTATTAGGTCTTCATAACGATATGTTTGCTGAACATAAACTATCTATTTGTGAAGGCAATCTTATTATTGAAATGGTTACCGCCATTGTGACTGTTAGTAACTATATTAAACAAACTGTGATTGAGAGATTTCCACAAGCTGAAGATAAGATTTCCATTGTCTATTCTGGTGTTAATTTAAAACACTCTCCTTCCATCTGGACACCAACAGGACAAAAGATAAGAAATGAATTTCGTACAAAATATGCTATCCAAGATAAAAAAGTGATTCTATTTGTTGGCCGATTATGCAAAAATAAAGGTCCAGACTTACTCATTCACGCTATGAAGAAAATTATTCAAACACATAAAGATACGGTGCTTGTAATTGTTGGTGGTAAATGGTTTAGTGATAACCGAGTAAATAAATATATTAGAGGATTATATAAAATAGCTAAACCAATTAAAGAACACGTAATTTTCACTAAATTTATTCCTGCAGATCAAATTCATAATATATTTCTAATGGGGGATATATTTATATGTAGCTCACAATGGAACGAACCATTGGCACGTGTTCATTATGAAGCAATGGCTGCTGGAATCCCAATTATTACAACAAACCGTGGGGGAAATGCTGAAGTTATAACAGATGAATATAACGGCTGCCTAGTAGAACAATATAATAATCCAATGGAGTTTGCCAGACTTGTCCATGCTTTGTTATCTCAACGAGAATTTACACAATGGATTGCTGAAAACGGAAGAAAAATTGTAGAAGAAAACTTTACATTTAAGCATACAGCAAAAAAACTAGATCAGGTATATAAACAAGTAGCAGAATCTACTAATCAACCTGCTAGAAATCTAATACGCCCTCTCAAAATTCTAATTGTTTGAACTATCCCCACTTAACGACCCTGCAGTCTGTTTGAAGTGGGAGATTCCTGCGAACACCGATGTATTCACCAGTTATCTTAGCAGGCTCTGTCTGCAGTTCCTACGGTGAGAACATAAGTATCTTACACGTTGACTCACCACGCTTCCTACTTTAGCTTGGTTTTCGCAACTTCGGCAAGCGTGGGGTGATTGAACGTTGAAAATTTTACGGTTGCAACGATTTTTCTGCAACCAATCTCATATCTTCAGTTTTCAAAGAGCAATCTGTACAAGTATATGGTAACAAACATTTTGTCTTACGCCAACCGACATTCATCTCCTACCTATTTGCTGGTGCTATCGCACCTTCACGCAAATTGAGGAAGGAGTCTTCTGTCGGAAAATGATAAAGGCTGCCTATTATGTATATTTTGAAGAACAAAAAACGCTTGGAGAACCAAGCGTATTTTAGTGCTAATTATTTTACGCGTCTTCTTCTTCACCATCGTCATCATCGTCATCATCGTCTTCGTCGTCTTCGTATTCATCTTCATCGTCTTCATCTTCTTCATCGTCATCGTCATCATCATCGTCGTCATCATCGTCTTCGTCATCATCTTCATCGTCTTCATCGTCTTCGTCTTCATCGTCTTCGTCATCATCATCGTCATCATCGTCTTCGTCATCATCATCATCATCGTCTTCGTCGTCGTCGTCGTCATCGTCGTCGTCTTCTTCTTCGTCTTCATCATCTTCATCGTCTTCGTCATCATCTTCATCTTCATCGTCATCATCATCATCATCGTCATCATCATCGTCGTCTTCATCTTCATCTTCATCTTCATCTTCATCGTCTTCGTCATCATCTTCATCTTCATCATCATCGTCGTCTTCATCGTCTTCGTCTTCGTCGTCGTCTTCGTCTTCGTCATCATCTTCATCTTCATCATCATCGTCGTCTTCTTCGTCTTCGTCGTCGTCGTCGTCTTCGTCGTCGTCTTCGTCTTCGTCTTCGTCGTCTTCGTCGTCGTCTTCGTCGTCGTCTTCGTCTTCGTCTTCGTCGTCTTCGTCGTCTTCGTCTTCGTCGTCTTCGTCGTCTTCGTCTTCTTCGTCGTCGTCGTCTTCGTCTTCGTCGTCTTCTTCCTCGTCCTCGTCGTCGTCTTCTTCCTCGTCCTCGTCGTCGTCTTCTTCCTCGTCCTCGTCTTCTTCCTCGTCCTCGTCGTCTTCTTCCTCTTCTTCGTCTTCGTCTGTAAAGATAACTTCTGTTTCATCATCATATTGAATTTCAACCTCTACACCATTATGTGTACCAGATTGAATTATTTCAGCTAGAGATTTTAGAACTTCCTGTAAATCATCATCTGAATTAACACTAAAGCCATTCTCAACATCTAGTTTTATTTTTTGCTCTTTTCACATCAGCCATTTACCTAACTCCTTCAATATAGATTTATATATACTATGTCGAAAGAATATGAAAAGATTAATATATTTGCGGAAATTTCATTATTCATTTTCCTTAGCGTTCTTTACTAATTTTGCTATCCACGGGGTTTTTAATGGATGATCGGGAGTAATAATTTTGACTTTTACTTTTGGCTTTTCTATTTGAGTTGGAACGACCTCATTTTGTTCCGGGTTTTGTTCTTTTAGTTCTATTGCATTTTGAATCTCTTCATCTTTTACTTCATCAATTATTGTAGTTTTTTGTGGGGATTGCTCTTCTAGTTCTATTGTATTTTTCTTCTTCTTCTTCTTCGTTTTCTTCTTCTTTGTTTTCTTCTTCCTCGTCTTCTGAATCTCTTCATCTTTTACTTCATCAATTATTGTAGTTTTTTGTGGGGATTGCTCTTCTAGTTCTATTGCACTTTGAACCTCTTTATCTTTTACTTCATCAATTATTGTAGTTTTTTGTGGGGATTGCTCTTCTAAATCTAGCAATCCGATTTTGGGTAACTCCTCTAATTCTATTTCCTTAATAATCGCTAAATTCTCTAGCACAGAAGATTCATTTAGTACAATATTTTTTTGCTGCTCATACTCTGACAATTCCCATCCCATTGGCCCTGGTGGAGAAAACACAAATTTCTCTAAATCTAAAATAGGGATTACTATCTCTTCTTGTTCTGAATTCATCTTATTTCCCTCCGCTATTGCTCTTGATTTCGTGGTAAATATCAGAGAAATTTTGTAAAAATTCTTCTTTAGAGTCTTCAAGTGCAATGATATTTTGCAATGCCCAAATATACTTTTCATCAGACCAAGAACGCTTTTGTCCTAAATAGTATTTATGTGCAATTGCACAGAATAAGTGAGGAAACGATAAATCAGTCCAAAGAACACGATATTGTTTTTCTGATAAGGAATTTTCTGAATCATATGCGCTCAACATATGAATTGCTAAATTAGTATCCCAAACTGACATTTTTTTCATCACTTTATTTAAAAAGATACGTAGGTCCCTCACGGGTAAATCACTTGTAATAGAATGTAGCTCTTTCATAAACATAGCATCATCTATTTCTGCAAATCTTGCTAAAGTAAAATCTTGCTGACAAAAACTGTTAGATGCAATAGCTTCTTTTGTCCATTGGTCAAAATATGGATCATTTATTTCTTGTAATGCTCTCTGACCACGTGCTAACATTTTATCGACGTACTCTAAAAACATAGTTGAAAATACATCATCTGGAAAGGAGAGTGCAATCCTTTTGTTTCCTTCTAATTCTTGTAATTTCCATCTGTATAATTTATGCCATTTTCCTAATCGACCCCGAATTTTACTTTCTTGTATCGGAATATATCCTTCGGATGCTTGATGAAATTTACCTGCATATATTAGTACCTTCTCTAATTGTTCTTTATTATAATAAATAACTTCTTTCCCTTGATGCTTATCATATAGTACATACGCATACTCACCAGATCCAATACAAAAGCCCCCTCTTTTTGTGTTATGAATTTTTGTAATTGGCAATCCATTTTGAAGGAGATGTAAATGTGCTCCAGCAATAAAAAGCATCCTTTTGGGGTGCATATGTGCTTGTTTTAATATTTTTAATCCTTCTTCTGTTTCAACTTCCCAAATTGTTCTCCCACTTCTGCTTGACTGTAAAATGATATTACTTACCTCAAATGGATAAAAAGCTAAGGACCTTTTTTAAATGTTCACTCTCTAATCCAGTTGTTTCTTCCAACTTTCATCATCCTCCTCTTAAATTTTATAAAACTTCCCCATACACTTTCATTAAATCCGTGGCAACTCGGTTCCAATTAAATTCTTTTTCGACCTTCGCACGTCCATATTTCCCTATCTGTTTTCTTTTATTTTCGTTATTTAAAAGATTAATTATCTTTTCTGCATATGCATCAGGATTCTCAAAGTCATTGACAATATATCCATTTTTTCCTTCTTCAATAACTTCAGGATTACCGCCTCGATTACTTGTAATAATTGGTAAGCCCGCTGCCATTGCTTCGTAATGCACCCTAGCAAGAGGCTCTTGCCACTGTGAAGAGCAAACAAAAATATCTGACATAGCATAAAGTGTTGAAATATCCTTTGGCTTAACAAATTTAATAAAGACTACATGTTCTGGAAACATTGCACCTAAGGTATATAAATGTTTTACATAATTATTTACATTGTTATCTCCAAACCATTTTGAACCAATAAAAACCATTACAATGTCTGGATTTTTCTCAATTATTTTAGGAAGAGCTTGTAGCAAAATATGAGGACCTTTTACTTTGCTCAAGCGTCCAACAAACAAAACTATTTTTTTATTTTGTAAATTCAACTGTTTTAGCACATGACTTTTAACTTTTGTACCATTCACGGTCCACGAAGGATAATATTCATTTACATCTACACCAGAATATACTGTTCTTGTCTTTGCTTTTGCAGTTTGAAAGCGCGAGGTAATTGTTTTTCCTATATAATCACTAACTGTTACAATTTTGGAAACAGCCGCAATACATGCTTCGCCCTCTTTATCACTTATTTTTCGTATGCAAACATTTCATTATGCACACTTAACACGAATTTGGTCTGTGGTGCCGCCTCACGTAAAATTGTAATCCAATTGGGACGATTACATAGATGAACCACATCATATTTTTCCTGTTTCAAATGTTTAATAATATAAGGCAGATACTCCTCTTCTGGAAAACGTATATACCTTACACCTTGATTTTTTCTTCTGATTTTAAATTAGGATCTGTTATAGAAATAACTGTCACATTTTTTCCATTTGAAGCAATAATGGAAGCAACAGAATCTATATAAATTTGAATAGCTCCACCTCGTACAGCTGGTACGGGTAGCTTTTCAGTGGATATTATCGCAATTTTCATTAAATCGCCTCCCTGTTTCATAAAATACAACTTTCTTCATATGTTACGAAGAAACCCTTATGTTTGTGAGTTATCAAGCATTTTTTCATCTTTTATAATTAAATTTGGTAAATAGTACTTTTTCTTCTTAAAGGCAAATGGCTAGAGCAAAAATGGTCATGCACCATACAGTAATAAGAGAGTATAAAAGGATGGTGGTATATGTGGAGAATCATAATGAAGAAGCGGTGTATACATTATCGCCCGAAGAGGAGCAAAAATTAGTGCATTGGCAGAGACAATGATTCAACATTGGGATATTCAAGCGACTACAATCGAATTAATACAAGGTGGACAACTGGCCTTAGTATGGAAAATTCATACTACAGATGGACCATTTTGCTTAAAGAGAATTCATCGCCCTGAAAAAAGGCTTTATTCTCCATTCACGCTCAAGATTATCTTGCCAAAAAAGGTATGCGTGTCCCAAGCATAATTCAAGCAAAATGAATCAGTTATATACAAAACACGGTCCATTTTTATTTGTTGTTTATGAGTGGATTGAGGGAAGACCGTTTGAGCTAACAATGCAAGAAGACCTGAAATGATTATGAAAGGGTTAGCAGATTTTCATGTAGCTTCTATTGGCTACAAACCGCCACCAGGCATACCTATCTTTACAAAACTGGGACGTTGGCCCAATCATTACATTAAAAGATTTCAGCAGATGGAGATTTGGAAAAATTTATCCGCAACTATGCCGGATGACCCATTTTCACAATTGTATTTGGCTGAAATTGATGCTTTCATTTAGAAGCAAAACATACACACCAAAGACTATTGGAATCTGAATATATAAAATGGACTGATGAATTACAAACATTCCCCAATTTATGTCATCAAGATTATGGAACAGGAAATTCCTTATTAGATCCAAGTAATCAAATTTGGGTAATTGATTTAGATACAGTTTCTTACGATCTCCCTATTCGAGACTTGCGTAAAATGATTATTCCCCTACTAGATACAACTGGTATTTGGAATGCAGACCAATTTCAAATTATGATTAACGCATATGAGTCAGTTTCTCCTTTAACAGCAGAGCAGAAGAAAATTATGTTTATTGATATGTTATTTCCATACGAATTGTATGATGTGATTCGTGAAAAATACGTCAGAAAATCACCATTACTTGCTAACGAACTTGCTGAAGCTATGGAATATGAAAGGATAAAGTCAAAAGCTTTAAATATATTAATAGAGGAATTTTAATACGCAATACAAACAGTTCTGGGGCAAAGATTACTGTTATTTCTTTTCGACAGAAGACTCCCTCCTCAAAATGTGAAGGTGTGGAATACCAATTTTAGGTGGGAGATGAATGTCGGTAGGCGTAAGCCTACGTTTTTTCATTTTTACTAGAATCAAGAATAAGAAGCTTTAATTACGAGAACCATTGGTTACGGTTGTTTTAAATTTAATCGGTTTTTTGCTATGTGGAATCATACTTATAAAGAAGCGGGGAAAGGATTAACGTATCATTTTTCTCTGACGAGCTTACTCAATTAAAAAAGAAGATGGTACGGGAAGAAAATTGTTGTTATATCAAAAACGTTTATTTCTAGTCAGCTATGTTTGAATTGCATTTACCAAAATAAAGACGTTGAAAATCTTAATCCTTGTGAGTGTGATTGCCCTTATTGCAGTACACATAACGATAGGGATGTTAACACAGGACTAAAGAAACGAAGCTATCCCTCTCTTAACTATACAGAGATAGCTTAATCGATTAGAACCGTTAGGAGGTTAAGTGGCATTTAGCTCAGCAAAGTTATGTTACGAGGATCATTTAATAGAGGCATAGAACTTATACGGACTGTTCAATTCCAAATTATGATACACTTCTAAACAAAATATGTACAAGCCGACTTTATTTTTGGTAGAGTAGCTATTCCTGATTATGAAAGGTATATTCAAAAAACTTAAGTGTCCTTGAAAGATTATGTGAATGAAATAAATAGCAATGCTTTTCCCTTTTACATGACACAGCTCTATTGGGGAATACATGACCTTCTAAAAAGGAGTTTGTAGGATAGACCCTCCAATATAGTATTTTTAACAATTCTTTGTGTGCAAATAAAAAGAGCATCCACAATTGTTAGATGCTCTTATATATAAAGTGGTTTCCCCACACTCCAGTATATGCTTGTCTTTCTCAAAAGGTGTAGTAAAAAGAAACCTTATTCGGGGCCTTCTCAAAATATAAGGGGTAACTCTAACGTACAGATTAACATTTCCCGATGTCGCTGCTATTATGTGCTTGATATTACTTAATATGCATGAATTTGACACTCCGATCCCTAAAGAGGCAAGGTGTCAATCTAAAATATATTGGAATTAACAAAGAAGAAAAAGATAATATTCTTGATACATTTTCGATTTAATTTTGCCATATAATATAAATCAACATTAAAAATCACTCTTTATCCTATTGTTTTTAACATTTTAACGAGAAAACTATTTTACATCACCAATTGCTTGAATAGACTCAAGTCTAACATTAATTTTGTTCGGAAAACCTATAATATTACCAGTTGAATTACTTGCTACTTCTACATTTGGTCCAATAACAGTAACTAAATTTTGACTCACATTCATTATAATGCCTTTGATATGAATTCCTTCTAAAAACAATACAGTACGTAAATGAAGCAACTGATAGGCATATAAAAGTTCTCTAATCTCATTTGCTACTTCTGCAGAATTATTGCTAGAACTATTCACTACTGAATGATAAGAAGATCCCTTTAATTCTAAAGAGGTGTTAGGGGACATTTTTGATTTTAATAAAACATCAGAAGATTTTTCTGATTCTAATAAAGTATCAAAACTCCTTCTTGATTTACATGGAGCGATAAGGGGAATCGGATTTATTTCAAACAATCTAAATTTACGTTTATTATTATCAGAATTTAAACAAAACTGACACATCTATGTCCCCCCAATAATAAGTATGTATTATATAGTAAGCACATTATATAAAAATGTACTGGGTATTTATAATACCCAGTACATTTTTAAGTTATTATGCTCCTCGATCATCACTTACCGCTAAAATGCTACTAATTGCAACACTAATTTGGTTTGGATTTTCAAGAGCCCCACCATTTGCATTACTTTCTACTTCAACGCCTTCCCCATTACCACGACGAAGAGTAACAAAATTTTCTCCAATCTGTGTAATAAGGCCTTCTACGTGAAATGATGGTAAAAATAATACAACTCTCGCCCCAACCAATTGAAATGCTTGCAATAGAGTTAGAATTTCATTATTATCCATTTTCTATCACCTTCCTTTACTTCTAATTTTGACACCTAACAATGTAATTCTATTAAATTAACTTATTATTAGTTATCAAAATAGAATATGTTTGAGCATAAGAATTGAAATAGACAAGTTGGCAAATTTTTTAGTAATACATTATTAGGATATAATTTTTAAGGGATAATACATAAAAAGATCTTTATTAAACAAATTTCATAATTAAATAAAAAATCCACACTTAACTAGACTCATATACCCACACTATCCTTTCTAGACGAGCATAAGATGTACTGACGAACGAAAGGGGTAATTTTATGGGTTTTGGCTTTGGTGGATGTTGTGATTTCAATAGATGTGATGATCGGAGAAATCATCACAGAGATCACCACAGAGATCATCACAGAAGAGAAGAAAACCATAGACAGGAGAATAATAATCCAGAATTATTACAATTCTTAAGAACATTAACTCCTGGTACTTGTATTGTTATTCAATATGATTCTCAAAGACCTACAAGTGCAACATTCCAAGGTTTTCAAGGAAACAACGTAATCATTTTATCTGACTTTGATTGTTTCCCGGGATTAGCACGTATTGCGATTAACAAAATTAACGTAATCTCTATAAATTCACCTGATTGTGATCGTTTCTGTTGTAAACGTCGCAGACATTGTAAAGAACATGACGAACATGAGCATGATCATAGAGATGATTTTTAAAAATGAATGAATAGAAAAATCTTTCCCTTAATTTATAAGCCAATTTGCAAGAAAAACACCTATTAAAAAATAGGTGTTTTTCTTTTCTAAATTATACTTAACTGAATATAAATAACAAACCATTTCATATAGCGGACATATACTATTGTAAGGTCGGCATCCAAATGACCCAAATAAATACCCATGCCAAGAAATAAAACTACAAAGTATTTCTTGGCACCTTTTACATAAAATAAATAAATTTATTAAAAATGTACAAACATAATTAAAAACCTACACATATAATGTATTCTACCTTTCTATTAATTTATTAAAGGGATTTATTTTATATAAATCCCTTCTTTTTTAAGTATTTAAATACTTAATTTAATCTACATAACATAATAATTCCTAAAAACAAAATAAGATAAGAGCTTTCCCTTATCTTTATTTAAAGCGCTATTAAATTACTCGTTGAACACTAATAGCATCTAGGCTTGTCATATTAATATTCACAGCAGCATCCACCCAAATAAGAAATCCATCCTCTATACGAATAAAGACTCCTATTCCATCGATCGGATCTCCACCTAAAAAAACTCTAATTTTGTCGCCTTCCCGTAAACCATTTAATCTTCTTCGTCTTTCAAAATTCCCCAATTCCCTTACTTCCTCACGGTCTCTTTTTCTTCGGTTTCTAATACATTCATCACATTCACATCTACGTTCAAAAGACATTTAACATAACCCCTTTTCCTAAAAAACTTATTTGCACTATATATTATGAAAGAAATAAATTAATGGATTAGATGTTCTTCCTCTACCAATTGCCCAATTAGCTAATTTATTTAAAATGAAAATTACTAATTTCAACAATTGTACAAGCCATTTGTATTACTTACATACATTAACAATGAGATGATAATCATCTTATACCCCAAAACCCTAAATTACTTGTTCGGTAACTATCTTTAAAAGATAGAAAAAAGGACAGTTTTCAACTGTCCTTTTTTATTATTTACAAAGATATATATTTTGAAAATTAAACCCCTCTTACTAATAAATACATATATTATATAGTGCTCTAACACACTATTAAAAAGCACTCCCTTAAGTAAATATGTGAAGTGGATTAGCCTAAAACCGAACTTCAATAATCGGGCGCCTTAATTGAGCAAGGATCACAAAAATCATCAAACTTTATTCAAAATCTACAACAAAGCATATAAATTTCGTATCTATCCAACGAAGGAACAAAAAATATTAATTGTTAAAACCATTGGGTGCAATCGCTTTGTATTCAATTTCTTATTGAGCGAATGGGGCAGTTTATTTAAAGAAGTAAATCAAATCGCATAGGCTACAAAAAGAAAGCAAACTAAAATCGTGGGTGCTGATGACGAAAAAACACAACTCCGCTATCTGTATATAGTGTATTTATTATAGTTGGCATCCTTGAAGGAATAACTAAATCAAGCTACAAGGGTGGTGAAAAAATGGCTAAAAATAAGAATAATCAATTGAAGAACAATAAAAATGCTGTACCAAAAGCAGATGTAGAATTTGCGGGAGAAAATGGACTTGAAAAAATCGCATTAAGAGCCCCAAAAAAATCAAAATAAGTAAACAATAGGGGGCAGTATATCTGTCCCTTTGTTCCTCAAAATTAACATAGTTCTTCAAAAAATAAGCATCTTTTGTTAGCATAAAACCAATGTATTGCAAAACCTGGAAAGTCCCCTCAGAAGTTCTGAAAGTACTTTCCATTCACATAATTAGTGTTATCGTAAGTCAATGTTATTGTTAGTTTGGATTCGACTTTTGTATAGTTGACGAAATTTGATGAAAGAGATAATTCTCCAAGGTAAGATATATCCCAGTGATACAGTCATAAATAGTGCTGCTTCTGTTTCTGGACCTAGCCATTTTAAATAATCACGAAGTAAAAAACGGATAATAAGTACGATGAGAAAGGTAATAATAAAGCTCTTGTTTCTTACAGCATAAATATGCTGATCGAATCGGAGTTCATAGTGAGTGGTCCAAATAAGTGGAATTGACAAAAGAAATCCAAAGATAGCTGCACAAATCCATACCCAGCCAGTGGCATGTGCTTTTGGATTTAAGATGATGTGAATGCAGGGGAGTAACAAAAATAGTATGGGTAAGAGAATGCGGGTTCCGTTTCCTTTAATAGGGCGATACATTGCCAAAGTTCTACGCCATATGACTAACGCAGCAATTATGATTACAATAGTGTAAAACGAAGAAGAATCCATGATTTCACCTCGACACATAGAATATTTCAATTATATGGAAAGTACAGATGGTTGGATAGTGGTATTCATCCTGATTGGGGAAATATAACATTAATTTGTGATATCATATATAGGTATTTGCCATTACATACTATTGCAAGAGGTAAGCAAAGAGGCTTATCCCTTATGTATCAAGGATTACGCCTTTTTTCTTTTGAAAGATTTATAGAAAAAAACATACTTGTTTTATTAAGTATGCAGTCTCAGAATTGTCCTTATTTCCCATATAACAATCGCATATTTGCTAGTTAGTTTAATACTTTTGTAATGGAACAGCTGCAATCTAAAATTATGATTTGAGTACATGCAATATATACAATACCCCTGGCATATAGCTAATAGCGTATAGCGCTTATAGCTAAACAACAAGTCCACTGCCAAAGTAGGGCTATTTTTTCTGCCTTTTGTGGTAATATCGGTGTTGCCGTTTCACGCATTAGTTTATATTCAAGCTGTGCAGTGATAATAAAGCTGTTTAATTGTAAACGTAAAAGAGCGATATCCTAAAAACTACGATAGACGGTATAATAAAAGCAATATATATAGAAATACGTTTGCTTTCGAAAGGGAGTACATATATGAAAATAAAAAAGGGCAAAAAACACTTGGTTATGCTTTTGAACAAGCTACAAAGCATAGGAAATACCCGAAATTAATAAGGATAATTTATAGGAGGTACTTTAAAATGTTTATCGTAAATGTTGAAGGTGCTATAAGGAAAAATGATAAATGGCTTATTATTGAAAGAAGCAAAAGAGGAACATGCTGGTGGTTGGCTTTCTCTTGTGGGAGGTAAGGTAGATATAGAAGGGAATTCATCAGACATATTAGAGAGAACAGTAAAGCGAGAAATATTAGAAGAAGTCGGTGTGAGCGTAAAAGACAGGCTAAATTATGTACATAGTACGTCATTCGTAACCGATACAGGTGAAAATGTTGTGGATATTGTTTTTCTTTGCGAATATGAATCGGGGAGGCATTTTCTAAAAGTCCCGATGAGGTTGAAGAAGTATTATGGTTAACTACTGATGAAATATTAAATCACCCCAATTCGCCAATTTATTTAAAAGAAAGCATTAATCAGGCGGAAGCGTTGATTCGTATTCATTCTTCATAACGCTTTAAATTTATAATAGAAGTAAAGTTGTTATACATAAATGGGGGAAACCTTGGAATTTATCTTGTTCAATTATCGGGCGCTATTGTTGAATAAAACTTAGATTTTTAAACGACTTTATTGTTATATTTTTAAGTACAGTGAAGTATCTTATGTCGAAAATTAAACGACTATATTTTAACCCCGTCCTAAATTTAGAACGGGGTTATGCTTGTTTTAGGTTTTAAAATTAAATAACTTTATTGTCTTTTTACATCAGTATGTCTAAGTTTCAGAGATTAGTTACATAAATCTTATAGTTTTTGCACCAGAAGCCTAGCTTTCATACTGTAAAAGTTCTTTGAGGGTGAGAGGAACTCTCATGGTAAAGGAAATGCTGAATAAAGAGCATAGAATCGATTATATGGAAGGGAAATAAAATCCCGTTATTAATATAAAAGGATGTAAAGCAGTGAAAAAAGAACCTAAATTCTTGACAGATAGAAAATAAGTTCTTTCTTTGTTTGTGGAGTTTATTTAGCAGTGTGTTGGAGCACTATATAATATATGTATTTATTAGTAAGAGGTGTTTAATTTCCAAAATATATATCTTTGTAAATAAGAAAAAGGACAGTTTTCAACTGTCCTTTTTTCTATCTTTTAAAGATAGTTAACGAACTGGTAATTTGGGATTTGGAGTATAGTAAGATGATTATCATCTCATTGTTAATGTATGTAAGTAATACAAAATGGCTTGTACAATTGTTAAAATTAGTGATTTTTTTTGATAAATTAGTTAATTGGATGTTTGATAGAGGAAGAAAGTCTAATCAATTAATTTATTTTTTTCATATTATATAATGCAGATAAAAATTTTTAGGAAAAAAGGGTATATTAAATGTCTTTTGAACGTAGATGTGAATGTGATGAATGTAATAGAAACCGAAGAAGAAGAAGAGAACGTGAGGAAGTAAGAGAACTGGGGAATTTTGAAGGACGAAGAAGATTAAACGGTTTACGAGAAGGCGACAGAATTAACGTGTTTTCAGGCGGAGGTCAGATCGATGGAACAGGCGTCTTTATTCGTATAGAGGATGGATTTCTTATTTGGGTAGATGCTGCTGCAAACATTAATGTGACAAGCCTAGATGTTATTAGTGTTCGACGCGTAGCTTAATAGCATTTTAAATAATGTGAATATGTTAAACGTAATAGAAACCGAAGAAATAGAGACCATGAGGAGGTGAGCGAAGTGGGAAATTTTGAAGGACGAAGAAGATTAGATGGTTTACGAGAAGGCGACAGAATTACAGTTTTTTCAGGCGGAGGTCCGATCGATGGAACAGGCGTCTTTATTCGTATAGAGGATGGATTTCTTGTTTGGGTAGATGCTGCTGCGACTCTTAATGTGACAAGCCTAGATGTTATTAGTGTTCGACGCGTAGCTTAATAGCATTTTAAATAATGTGAATATGTTAAACGTAATAGAAACCGAAGAAATAGAGACTATGGGGAGGTGAGCGAAGTGGGAAATTTTGAAGGACGAAGAAGATTAGACGGTTTACGAGAAGGCGACAGAATTACAGTTTTTTCAGGCGGAACTGCGATCGATGGAACAGGCGTCTTTATTCGTGTAGAGGATGGATTTCTTGTTTGGGTAGATGCTGCTGGGACCCTTAATGTGACAAGTCTAGATGTTATTAGTGTTCGACGCGTAGCTTAATAACATTTTAAATAAATATAAGGAAAAGATAGGATAAGAGCGAAGGGCTCTTATCTTTTTTTAGGAATTATTATGTTATGTAGGTTAAATTAAGTATTTAAATACTTAAAAAAGGGATTTATATAAAATTAAATCCCTTTAAGGAGATAATAAGAGAGGTAGGGTACATTATATGCATAGATTTTTAATTAGGTTTGTACACTTTTAATAAATTTATTTATTTTATGTAAAAGGTGCCAAGAAATACTTTGTAGTTTTATTTCTTGGCATGGGTATTTATTTGGGTCATTTGGATGCCGACCTTACAATAGTATATGTCCGCTATATGAAATGGTTTGTTATTTACGTTCAGTTCAGTAAATTTAGGAAAGAAAAACACCTATTTTTTAATAGGTGTTTTTCTTGCAAATTGGCTTATAAATTAAGGGGAAGATTTTTCTTTTAATTAAAATTTATTAATCTTCTCTATGATCATGTTTATGTTCTTCATGTTCTTTACAATGTCTGCGACGTTTACAACAGAAACGATCACAATCAGGTGAATTTATAGAGATTACGTTAATTTTGTTAATTGCAATACGTGCTAATCCCGGGAAACAATCAAAGTCAGATAAAATGATTACGTTGTTTCCTTGAAAACCTTGGAATGTTGCACTTGTAGGTGGTTGACGATCATATTGAATAACAATACAAGTACCAGGAGTTAATGTGTGTAAGAATTGTAATAACTCTGGATTGTTATTCTGTTTTCTTCTATTGTCTTCTCTTTCTTCTTTTCTGTGATGATCTCTCCGATCATCACATCTATCGAAATCACAACCTCCACCAAAACCAAAACCCATAAAATTACCCCCTTTCGTTCGTTAGTACATCTTATGCTCGTCTAGAAAGGATGGTGTGAGTATAGGAGTCTAGTTAAGTGTGGATTTTTTATGTAAATATGAAAATGGTTTAATAATATTATTTTTGGTTCTGGTGCAAAAAATCTATAAAACTTGGACATACTGATACTATTATTCTAAAAAGGTGTGTAATTGGTATGGAACGAATTGAAGTTGCTGAAGAATTAATTGAGGATATGAGGGAGTGTTTTTTGAGCGGAACATCCTTAAGGTGTGAAGCTAATGATTTTAATATCGTATCTTAGCTGATAGAAGAAGTGACGCGTAAATCCGAGTAAAAACTTCATTTGACACAACAAAGTAGCCAGCTTGATTAGCTAACCACTTGTTGTACAAAAGAAAATTAGGCCCTACAAGTTAGATTGTGTAACTTTAAAGTCACAGTTATAGTATAAACTGGATTGGAAATGTTATTCGGAAGGGGATATAACAAAAATATCATTTTGTGGAGATTATTTACACATAAAAAGAGCGCTTATATAGCGCTCTTTAAAAGGTAGGCTTCAGATTACACCTGCCCATATGTAATCTGCAGGCATGTGTAGCATATGTAAACTTGAATTGTGCAAATAAATTAACAATACAGGAGTAGAGTAAAAGTGTTTATGAACGGTGGGACAGAGTACAAATTTAATAGGAATTCCGAACAATTAATAGGTTTTATTTAAATATATGGGAAATAATTAAGAACAAGTTGGTTCGTATCAATGATGTAATGATTAGGTCTACTAATATTTCTTAGCTAAAATTTATATCAACGCATACATCACCAATTAAATTTTATATCTTGTTCGTATAAAAAATGGTCTATAACAGGTTCTTATTCTTTGTTATATTGAAACTACACAATCAACGTATTTAAAACCTTTTTAGGCATAACAAGAATTAATGGTCATACAATGATATAGAAAAGTGTATCCAACATATAAATCATCTCTGGCACTCTGAAAAGACACCTCATTAAGGTGTCTTTTTACTTTTCACCTTTCAAGAAGAATAAGCATACTAAAGTATAGGCCGAGCTTAACCGCTCCTATTCTATTCGCACAACAAAGCAGCTAGCTTGATTAGCTAACTATTTGTTGTACAAAAGAAAATTAGGCCCTACAAGTTAGGTTGTGTAACTTTAAAGTCACAGTTATAGTATAAAACGGATTGGAAATGTTATTCGGAAGGGAATATAATAAAAATTTCATTTTGTAGAGATTATTTACACATGAAAAAAAGCGCTTATATAGCGCTTTTTAAAAAGTAGGTTTCAGGTCACACGCCCAAATGTGATCTGAATACATGTGCATAAGTAGCATATGTAAATTTGAATTGAATTGTGCAAAAAATTAACAATACAGGAGTGGAGTAAGTAAGTTCGTATCAATGATGTAATGATTAACCCTACTAATAATTTCTTCGCTAGAATTTATATCAACGCATATACCACCAATTGAATTTAATTGTATATCCCGTTCGTATAAAAAAGCATCCATAACAGATTCTTCTTCTTTATTATATATAAATTATACAGTTAATCTTAATATAAATGAAATTAGAATTCATCTTCCTTAATTAGATTGCCAGCATCGTTATCTTTCGTTAATCTTTGTTTTAGGTAGTTTTCTTTTGTTGTCCGGTCATTTTTATGACCTACTGCAGCCGCTATTACATGAGGTGCTAGCCCCTTGTAGTCATATAAATACTGCACATAAAAATGCCTAAAGAAGTGAGGAGTAATTCGTATATTCTCCGTAAAGGATAACTGTGAATCCTTTATTATCTTAGAAATATATTGTGATAGATAATTTTCTCTATAAGCAGTATGGTTCTTGGTTTGAAATATGGTCCCGCCATTTATATTTCCGATATCTACAGGCAATCTTCTACGTATTCGGAACGAAACGATACGGTTAAAAATCTCCTTATTAATAGAAACAATCCGTTCATTATCTCCCTTTGTATCAACTGTTAAATAGTAACGTTCACGTATAGAGTCATACTCAAGATCTTCCCACTTTGCATGGGCTATTTCCGCGACACGTAACCCTGTAGTAGCAAGGACAGATAGTAAGGCGTAATTGATTTCATTCTCTTTATAATAATGAAGCAGGTGCTTCACTTCCTCATATGATAACTCACGCTTTGGTTTATGTTGTTTATTCACCGCCGTACTTAGAATCTCTACATGAAGAGGCTTCTGGATATATTGGATTTCGTATAGCCATTTCAAATAAGAACGGATTACACCAAGCTTCCGACTAATCGTAGATGCCTTGTAATTTTCTTTTGATTGATAGGAGATTGCGTCCTGGGATAACCATTTTTGATAGTTACGGATATGGCGCTTTCTTAGATTCCTCCAGACTTGGCCAACTTTATAGTCTTTTACATCTTGCTGTAGAAATTCTGTACTTTGTTTGATAAAGAAGTAAAACTGACTCAGATCACGAGCGTATAGAATTCTTGATTCATCTTTTATACGTTTCTCCTGGTCAAAATGTGTTTGTCGGTTCAAGTAATAGTACAGTATCTCTTCGTCTGAAAATCCCTCGTATGTATAAGTATCTTCTCTTTCATTATTTTCCTTTTTAAATTCAGCTTCATTTATATAATCACGATTCCATACTGCAATTATGTTTGTTAAATTTTGTTTTTGTTTCTCTATATTTTCTAAAGAAGTTTCATTATGAATCGTATTCAATTCAAATTTCATTACTCTTCAACTCCTTATTAATTACCTTTATATCTATTATTATAACTGATGTATATTCAAAATTATTTACAAAGTAAAATTAAATTTTATAAAAATGAAAATGTAAAACAACTATAGAAAACTGCACATTTTCTATGTTCATAATAAAATTAAACTTATAAATAGACTGAAAGAAGATTTAATTACGTATAAAAATTAATTTAATTAGTAAACAAAAAAAGAATATGTTTATCTATGTAAAAAAATAAACGTTTCCTATGATATAATAAATCCGAGTATCTATTTTTGAAATTAAAATTAAATTTAATCAATAAATTTATTAAATATAAATTAAATACATGAGGAGAAATAATATGGATGAAAATCAGCATCTCAATATGAATACAACAGAAGTAAGGGAGTTTTTGGAGATTAGTAATTTTATTGTGAATAAACTTGTAAAGAAAGGGCAATTAGTTCCAATTAACAAAGATACATGGCGATTAGATGGGAGTTTCCTTTTCAGAAGAGCGGATGTAGAAGCAATAAAAAAGGCAAGAGAACCTGAAGGTATTACTCTGTACCAGGCTAGTAAAAAATATGATGTAAGTATATATCAATTAGAAAGATGGATAGAAGATGGGGAATTAGCAGCCACTATACAAGAATACCGTAATCGTGAAACTAAATTCATACGAGAAGAAGAGTTACTCAAGCTTGTACATCGATTAGATCAGGCAAATGCACTTTATACATATTCTCAAAAGTATAATACCGTTTTATTCCATAGATACATGCAGGGGAATACGATAGCAAGAGTCATTTCTATTCCAAAGCGTGGAGATATTATGTTAATTGATGAGTTCGGAAATGAATTTACCTTAAAAGAAGCAAAAAAATTAGGATATGAACAAGCTTATGATCTGACTGATAAACCTCGGAGCCATCATCAAAGATTTATTAAGTTCCGTTTACCTAAGTCTGATCAATTACGTAGTAGTTCTTTCCAAAAAGTTGACTTAATACTCCAATATGTCTCACCAAGAAATTTAAAAATTTCAGAAGAAGCAGGATTTTGGTATTTTGATGTACGCCAATCTCTTATTGAATTACCAATGGGTATGCAAATGGAATGGATTGAAAGTTTATCACCATATTTAATAGAAGGAAGATTAGTAAAACGCGTTAATAATAGTGTGTATTTAGATAGCAGCAGCGTTACAAAACCAGTTACGATATCCAGTAAAGAATATCAAGCTATTTATAAAATAGTCGAAGAAACAAACAGCACTATTGAAGAATTTATTGCGTCCGCTATTCGCGACAAAATCAATTACTATCAAAATACACAATAAACGTATTTAAAAGCCATTTTAAGCATAACGAGAATTGATAATCATATAATGATACAGAAAGGTCTTTTCCAGGGTAGCTACCTCTTATATACCAAAAAGACACCTAATTAAGGTGTCTTTTTACTTTTCACCTTTCAAGAAGAACAAGCATATATTAAAGTATAGGACGAGCTTAACCGCTCCACCTTTATTCCGATTTTCAGTTAAAACTCCTTATCACATTAAGAGCATCTACAGCCTTGGATGCTCTCTTTTTATTGAACAAAATGGGCATTTAATGTTCTGTAGGGGCAGACATAGATGCAGTAATAACCGTAGAAATTGGTAAAATCCTTTGAAAGAGCGTGTTTCTTCACAGTACTCGTTTTTTTGTTCATGGATTTTCTGAACTCTTTATGTTCTAACAAAACAACCGACTCCAATTAACTAGTACACCCACCAGACAATTAACAAATGTTTGTACTAGTTTAGTAATGATAAATAGGATTGGGAAAGATATATATAATAAGGCTTTGACATGAAAATAACTTCCATACATTCACATCGAAAAAGCTTGTCTCATAATATATAGGGATTGTTCTATTAAAATATCCAAAGGATGTGAGTATATGGAAGACTTAAATGTGAAAATTGACAGTCTAAAATCAGAACAAAAAGAGATCATGCGTGATATTCGTAATTTAGAAACTCGAATAATAATTAACGAGAAAGACATTTCTACAATTAATAAGCAATTAGAAAAAATCAGCACGAATACCTCTTGGATTTTACGGATTATTATCAGTACGATAATTATGGCCGTTCTAGGTTTGATACTAAGAGGGACAATTTAAAATTCCCAAAGGTATTTTTTGAAGAGAGACAAGTGTCTCTCTATTTATTTTGAGGAGACGCATGTCGGAAAAAGATAAAGTACTAACTTGAATCATATTTCTCAAAAGTAA
Organism: Bacillus sp. FSL R10-2201; assembly: GCF_038008665.1. Classification (NCBI taxonomy): domain Bacteria; kingdom Bacillati; phylum Bacillota; class Bacilli; order Caryophanales; family Bacillaceae; genus Bacillus; species Bacillus sp. FSL R10-2201. The sequence goes on from NZ_JBBOZP010000002.1 coordinate 76,999, forward strand.
ATGTAAATAAGTAACCCCAACTATTGAAACTACATAATCCTTTTGAACTACCCCCACTTTCACTTCGTTTAGAAGTGGGGGATTCCTAAGTAAAGAGTTCTATCGAACTCTAATTTATTAGGCTATCTCCGCAGTCCTTGCGGTTAGAAGCCTTATCGCTTCATTCTTTAGATTGATACTTGCGTTAATATCCCTATCATGATGTGTATCACAAGTAGGGCAGTCCCATTTACGTAGGTTTAGGTTTTTAACGTCTTTGTTTTGATATCCACAACAAGAACACAATTGGCTTGAAGCAAATGTTTTCGATACGACAATGACTTGTTTGCCGTACCATGTTGCTTTATATTCCAACATGGTTCGAAACTGTGACCATGATACCTCACTAATTGCTTTTGCTAACTTATGATTCTTTAACATATTCGATACTTGCAAATCTTCTATACCGATAACATCGTGGTTTTTGATGATTTCAGTTGAGACTTTGTCCAAGTAATCTTTTCTAGCGTTTGTCATGTATTCATGAATTCTAGCAACCTTTACTCGTTGTTTATTCCAGCGAGAAGATCCTTTCGTTCTTCTAGAAAGAACACGCTGTGCTTTCGCTAACCTCTCTTCTAATGATCGAAAAAACTTCGGATTTTTATAGGTTGTTCCATCTGACAAAATGGCGAAATCTTTTAGTCCTACATCAATTCCAATGTAAGAATGTGTTTTCGGAAGTTCTTGCACTTCTGTTTCAACTAACAATGACACAAAGTATCTGCCAGAAGGATTCCGTCTAACCGTAACATTTAAAATACGTCCATTTACTTCACGACTTTTGGCAAATCGAACAAGACCTAGTTTCGGCAATTTCATTTTGTTTCCTACAACGGCAATATTTTCATTTGTTTGTTTTGTGGTGTAAGATTGTACAATGTTCTTCTTAGATTTAAAACGCGGGGCACTGTTTTGCTTTTTGAAAAAACGTGTATAAGCATCCGCAAGGTTGCGAACAGACGACTGAATAGCAATACTATCTACTTCTTTTAACCAAACAAACTCTTTCTTCATGGCGGGAAGTTTGGCAGAGCATGTACCATATGTCAAACCTTTACCTGTTTCTTTGTATGCGTTATCCCATAGAGATAGGAAATGATTGAATACAAAACGAGAACAACCAATCGTTTTATTGATTAGAGTTGCTTGTGCTTTATTTGGATATATACGAAATTTATATGCTTTATTGATAATCATTCATTTCACCTCCATTTCGACATGCATCTATTATACAACAAACGTACATTCGATAGGTAGTGAAGTGATCATGACAAATTGTCCAGTAACACTTTACATATGTCGAACAATTAAGATGGCTTCATGCCATCCCTTGTTCGAAGCCAATTCATCTCCCACCTACTCACTGGGCTGTGGCCCTTCACGTTCCTTGAGGAAGGAGTTTTCTTGGCTAAAATGATAAATACCTCTATTCATGAGTTTATTTAGCAATTTTTCTTCACCTGTCGTTCCATCTTTAAGACTCATACCAATGACAATACAAATCCTTCCATGAAAGAGTCTATATTCAAGTACCATCATCCTTCCTATTCAAGAGTAATTATCTTTCATCCTTCGTAGACATAGCAATCTATATTATGTGAAAAAGTCATTATCCTGACTAATAAGTAATACTATAAGAAGAAAATATAATGGGGGTGAAGTCATGGGGGTTGTTAACGCTACAGATGCAGATATTGCACTTTTAGCAAGATTACTGAGAGCAGAAGCCGAAGGAGAAGGAACTCAGGGTATGCTGCTCGTCGGAAATGTAGGAATTAACCGAATAAGAGCCAATTGTTCCGATTTTAAAAATCTTCGTACCATTAGACAAATGATTTTCCAAGAACACGCATTTGAAGCTGTTACTCACGGTTATTTCTATCAAAGAGCAAGAGAAAGTGAAAAAAGCTTAGCTCGTCGAGTAATCAATGGAGAGAGGTACTGGCCTGGGAAATTTAGTTTATGGTATTTTAGACCACCAGGTGATTGTCCTCAACAATGGTATAATCAGCCTTTTGTCGGGCGTTTTAAAAAACACTGTTTTTTTCAACCAACAGCCGCAACTTGTGAACAGGTTTATAACACATTTTAAACAGTGATAAAAACAATCTGTAATTAAAAAAAGTATAAAAGAGCGTTAATTTAACACTTGTTTGCTAGTTTTAGGAGTGGTGTCAGGATTTTGCAGATTTACAATGTTAAGATAAAAAACTTTGTATCAATAGGGTTGCTCCTATTGAAATGTGAAGTTAGTGAACTACTCACCACTTAGCTGACGCTTGAAGTGGGAGCTTCTTGGGAAGTAAGTGATTTTTACTAGTCACTTATGTTTACCAATCTAACAGGGTAGCCCCTCCCCCTAAAAATAGTATGAGTACGTTAGACACATATACGCTACTTTCTTCGCCTGCTTTTCACATATTTCAGTAGCGCAGGACGATAGAACGTTGAAGATTTTACCTTGTAGACGAATTTCCTACAACAACCTTATATCTTCAGTTTTCAAAGAGCGATCTGTATAAAAGTATAGGGTAGCAAATATGTTGGCTTACGCAAACCAAAATTCATCTGCCACTTACCGTTGGGCTATCGTCCTGCACACGCTTGAGTAAGGAGAATTCTTTCGGGAAGTGCGGTTAGAAATAATTTAAAGAAATCTAGATAAAACAAAAAAACACAGATAAATTGCTATCCATGTGTTTTTTGTATCTATTTTTATCATTTAATCCTTAATTATATAATATGAATAACTTGTTGACACTCCCACCCCTAAAGGGGCAAGCTGACTAACGTCAGTGGGATTCTTGCTACCAAAGGCGAAGTCCATTTCTGGTATCGCTGACGTGCAAGATTGCGGTATGCCATCACCACTCTCACGACAGACCGTATAGGTTCGTGAGCTACGGTACTATAACCATACCGTGCAGATCGTTGCGTGTTCATATGTTTTAGCCTCTTGTTTTTGACGACACATATCATTTTACCGATAGCGTGAATTCGGCTATCGAACTCCATATGATATCTTGTTTTCAAGGAACATATAGGCGTTTTAAAGACTTGTGCTTTTCTATAGTTCAAGTATAACCAAAACACAACTGTTTTTCTATGAAAAAGCGATACTTTCATCCCATGCCTAAAGGCGGACTAAAGTCCGATATGGGATTTCCCACATCGCGAAATCTATAATTAACTTGTACATTTTTATAAATTTATTTGTTTTATGTAAAAGGTGCCAAGAAATACTTTGTAGTTTTATTTCTTGGCATGGGTATTTATTTGGGTCATTTGGATGCCGACCTTACAATAGTATATGTCCGCTATATGAAATGGTTTGTTATTTACGTTCAGTTCAGTAAATTTAGGAAAGAAAAAACACCTATTTTTTAATAGGTGTTTTTTCTGCAAATTGGCTTATAAAATTAAAGGAAAGGTATTTCTATTCAATCATTTTTAAAAGTCATCTTTATGATCATGATCATGTTCTTCACATTCTCTACAATGCTTCTTACGCTTGCAACAGAAACGATTACAATCAGGTGAATTTATAGAGATTACGTTAATTCTGTTAATCGCAATACGTGCTAATCCTGGGAAACAATCAAAGTCAGATAAAATAATTACGTTGTTCCCTTGAAAACCTTGGAATGTTGCACTTGTAGGTCTTTGAGAATCATATTGAATAACAATACAAGTACCAGGAGTTAATGTTCTTAAGAATTGTAATAATTCTGGATTATTATTCTCCTGTCTATGGTTTTCTTCTCTTCTGTGATGATCTCTGTGATGATCTCTCCGATCATCACATCTATTGAAATCACAACCTCCACCAAAACCAAAACCCATAATAATTACCCCCTTTCGTTCGTTAGTACATTTTATGCTCGTCTAGAAGGGATGGTGTGAGTATATGAGTCCAGTTAAGTGTGGATTTTTCATTTAAATATAAAATTGATTTAATAATACCATCTTCTCCTCTTTAATTAATCAACATATTTCAGTTTGATTTGCGGTGTACTATGACGGATTGTTTCTTGTAACATGGCTACCAATGGATTCTATGTTGAAAAAAACCCTGTTTTTTACAGTTGTCGATGAGCATGAATCCTACTAATGGGTTTGTTTCTTTTTCGAGAAGGGAATGACTAGATACTTTTTAGTGCTGGGGATACGAATCGATTTTATGAAAAGTGGAAGTTAAATTAATCATCTTTTCTTTCTTTGTTTTTCCTCCTAACTAGATATAAAGTCCTTATCTCGTAATGCCCGATCAGATTGTTCGGTTTGAATTACACTTTCTATAGGGCTTGGTAAATCAAATGATTTATAAATTCGATTAGGAGTAGTATAAATACCATGTATAGTTTTGTCTAAATAATGACGTTCTTCCTTTGTATAATAAGTAATCAGTAAAGTGTTGAGTTGTTTTTTCTACAATTATAAAAAGATATGGATGAGAAGAAAAAGTGAAAGAGGACATAAAAAAGAGTTATGTAGCGGAGATTCTTTCGTTTTGTCAATGTACGGCGTAACAGGCGGAAGAATTTGAATTGAACGGGGAAGGCGTATAGCGCTATGCTTCTTTATTAAAAATATTATGGCCTTGGCATATATGTAGATATAGTAACTGGTTAAAAAGCGTGAAGAATGGAAAGAGAAATTCCAGTTCTAGCGTCAACGCTCGCGAAGAAAACAGTACTGATACGTTCTATTTTTAGCATCTACATGTATTTGGGTATAGAGAAAAACCTCTTTAAGAAGAATTGTAGCGTGCAAATGTAAACGAACAAGATCGCCCTACTCTATGAGGAGGTCATGAAAATATCCAAATAACGAAGCTTTACTTGGAGAAACAAATGAAACGAAAAAATAATGTAGGAATGACTTTTGCAGATATGTTCAATTGAATTTCTTGTGAATCTCAAATATAGTAAGGGAAATGTATATAAAAAGATCACTTGTCTTGGAAACAAGTGATCTCTTCATTAGATAAATTGCTACTTACCAAGAGCAAGTAGTCGTTATCCCATACATATGTTCAGGAGATATTATAACACAATTTTTTTAGTTATATAGAGGGGAGCATCAGGATTTTTCTTTATAAAAGAATAACCCTCTAAGGTGCCTTCCTCCGACTTGAACCACGTTCATTAATATAAATTTTTCCGTATTATCCCTTGGTTATACGTGTAAACACATCCTATAAAACAGAATCGTCTATATGCACTAGATTGTTAGTACACAACATACAAAAGAATTGAGATCAGTATCAGAGTGACGCCATATCTTTTAAAATGAACGATATGTTATGCTTTTCAAAAGAATCTGCTTTAAAGGATGCATCCACATTCATTGTTTTACTATATTTATTATTAATTATATGTATATTTTTGATGTTAGGCATAATTGCATTATTTAGGTAGTGTGTATAGAAAAGGGACTCTAATAACAGTGCCCTTTCCTAGTATCCGAATCTGCCGCCCCAACAGCTACATCCGATAATGATTAAATGATCAGTAAAGCAAAGCCGCCACCAAAGCCACCGCAAGAACCACCGTAACTCATAATTTTTCCCCCTTTAATTAGAAGAATTAACAATGGGATAGATTGTTGTTTTAATGGGTTTACATTACTGTATGTTTTTATGGAATGAATGAGAAATTCCGTTTAGAAATAAAGAAAAGACACTCATGTAAGAGTGTCTTTTCTGATAGTTTTTTAGCAGAAGCAAGCAGCTCCAACTATGATTAATAAAATAAATAATACAACTAATAAAGCAAAGCCACCAGCAAAGCCGCCGCCACAACTACCACCAAATCCCATAATGGTTCCTCCTTTTGGTAAGAGGGTAAAACGAGGGGTCACTCAACAATTTTAACGGATTCATTTTACCTTATGTTTTTATAGAGTAATTGAGCAGGTCCTTTTAAAAAAAGAAAAGACGTCATAAGACGGGTAGATTAGGTTTTAATTTTCCAATCTAAAGAAATTAGGTTCTGGTGCAAAAACTCTAAAGTTCTTGCCAGTAATCTCCTAAACTTGGACATACTGATAGTATTACTCTAAAAAAGGTGTGTGATCGGTATGGAAAAGGGAAATTTGTTCAAATGGAAGCATTATCAGCCGTAACTAATCTTATTAACAGTAAGGTGGTACCTACGGTACAGATTGAGCTTCCGTAACCTGGTGGAAATGATGGAGGAAAGAGGAGTATCCATTGCTCACACAACGATTATGTGCTGGATTCATCAATAGGGAACTCAATTAGAGGAGAAAGTACGACATCATCTAAAATCAACAAATGATTCATGGAGAGTCGATGAAACCTATATTAAAGTAAAAGGGTAATGGATGTATTTATATCGTACCGCTGATTCAGAAGGGAATACCATTGATTTTTATCTAAGTAAATCAAGAGATAAACAAGCCACCAAGTGTTTTTTCATGAAAGCCTTGGCTTTTTCGTACGTTTCTAAACTTCGCGTGATAACAATAGATAAGAACCCTGCCTATCCTGTAGCAATTCAAGCGTTGAAAGAAGAAAAACATATGCCTGAAGGCATAAAGCTAAGACAAGTTAGATATCTCAATAATATAGTGGAACAAGATCATCGTTCTATTAAGAAACGTGTGCGTCCTATGTTGGGGTTTAAGTCATTTAAAACTGCAACTTCTATATTGATTGGTGTTGAAGCCATGCATATGATTAAAAAAGAACAGATTGATTTACGGGATCAGTCTGTTCAAAATCAGAAAGAATTCATCCATCAATTATTTGGGCTAACAGCATAAAATGCAATTCCGCTCGAAATATATGCGCTATATTCTCTTTTATTTTATCTTTGCACCAGAACCGCATTTCTGGCCATTAACACCATATAAAAGTTATAAAGAAAAATAAGAGAGCTAGAATTAAAAAACGAACAATTAAAAGGTATAAATAAAATTTCTAAATACAATTATTATAATGTATTAAAACTTCCAGATTCCCGGGGATTACTGTATAATAGCTCAATATTTTTGAGTTCACTATAATAATACAAAATTATTTAGGGAGAGAGTGTGGGAGATTTTCTCTTAGAGAGAAAATATTGATTGAATTGAAAAAGGAAATAGTATTATATGTAGGTGTTTTTGAATGAGTGCTCTTTTTACAAATTAAAGAGCAGCTAACAAAAGTTAACTGCCCAGTTACAACCTGGTACGAAGATAGTGGCTGAAGAATTCCGTTTATAAATAAATTAATATAGGAAACATCACTTGGTGACAATATCTGTGTTATCCGATATTGAGGTAAGCCATCAGCATTTGTATAGACAAGTCTTTGTTCGTCTGAAAAAGTAAAATACAATACATTTGTCGTTTGTATTGCTCCAACAGGACCCGTTACTCCGATTGGACTCGTTGGAAAAGTAATGGATGGGAGTGGCGGAAGAATCGGCCCTATAGTTGCAGGATCTATAAACCTTTGAGTATCAGAAATTCTTCTAAATCGGTCCACACCAACACCTCCTTCCCTCTAATATTTACTAGATGTTAAATTATATAAAATGTTAAAGATCAATTTACAAACACTGTTTTCATCTTTCTATTTTTTCTTTTACATTCTCCGGTTCTTCCCATGTAAACGCACTGCTCATTTCTTGACCAGAATTAAAATCAGAATCGACTACTTGATGAGAAACGATACTGACTTTTTGAATTTCCTTTATTTCTGCAATCTCCCCATTAGGTGTTTTTATAAAAAAATTTCACGCTATTAAGGTTTTGATTCATCTCTCATGCCCTTTTTCTATTTAAATAACGATTTTGTTAAAAATCTGCACACATATTAAAAACATACATACAATAATCATAGTCACATTTTTCGATATGAGTCTTGCTCATAGAGCGCCTTAAAAGCGCTCTTTATCTTTAAATAACCAGTTTCTTCAAATACACTCACCATTCTCATAAAACAAGCATATGTTTACATAGACAAGACATAGATTTTTGTATAGGCATGCGCAATTTCTGCGCATGTTTTTTTATTTCAATACAAGATAAGGACTTTGTTCTGCTTTTTTATTTGAAACATATAAATAAAAATGTGGTAAGTAATTATCTTGATCATTGAGTGACTTTTATTAAGGCGCCTATACAATGCGCTCTTTTTTTGCGTATATTTTTGTCTCAAATAACTATTTTGTTAAATTTCTCAATTCACAAAGTACTAACTTTATAAAATGAGTTCATACATATTTATTGAATACATATTAAGTTCTTATAAAATCAAATGATTTTAGGAGCTGATTAGTATGACAAGTAAACCACTAGTAATAACACTTCCTCCTATATCAAAAATCAAAATCATATTTTATTCTTCTTCTGGTGAAATAATTAACCACACTTTTTTAACAAACGAAACTTCAGAACCTATAGCAACGTTTGTATATTGTCCTATAGAATTCGAAAAATTTGAAACTAAAAGAATGCCAGTCCTTATAAAATAATTTTTCATAGATAATCCCCACATCCATCAACTTAATATTTTATAGCTCTTCCAGAACGAAATTTTCGTTTTGGGGGTGATTTGTATTCTTAACCTGATAGGCATGTTATTAAATGATTTTTGAACCAGAACCAAAAAGATCACCCTAAGGTGATCTTCTTATGTAGGGCGGGAAGACATCGGTCTTCCCTTCGGGTTGCCCCGATGGAAAGGGCGTTTTGTTTCCAAAACTGTTTTTCCTAATTACATAGTATGCAAGAGTTTCAGTTTAGTTCCTAAATTATTCAATAAAAAACTAAAAGTTTAATATATAACTTTTGTTTTTTTATTTCTGATCAAAGGCAAATATTTCGCTTTCAGCTCCTCGTGATGCTACTCCTATAAACGTGTTTATGTATTTAGCTGTGGCGCTATGCGTGTAGGAAATCCTTCGTCAAATGCTGGTTTTCCAAGACTTTTTGCGTATTCCATCTATTACTTTCGCTAAATTCATTTCTTGTTCTTACTGTGTTACGTTATCAAAAAGAGAAACTTGTTCCAACCCTTCCTGGATTAAATTCGTTAGAGAAATGTGTATGCTGAGACTGACCCATATTCGGAATTTGGTCTATTATTATCAAATTCTCCTTTTAGTAAGTTCCCCAATTTATACTCGTTTATACCCATTTAAATTTAGACAAGTACCTAACTAACCTTGTTTACCATATATTGCTTTCAAAAATAGAAGTATAGGAGGAATTATCATGCTAATTAAAACATATAGCTCATATATAATTCCATGTGGTCAATTTAGTAATTACTCTCCACAATATTTATCTAGATTTCCCCCTTTGTATCCATTATCTTATCCAGAGTGTCATTATGATTATTATAGTAATTGGAATTACGAATACACTGGAACGTCAATACATGATATTCATAATTCTGAATTGGAACGAATGAGTTTGCTGAGCAGTGGATTAGAACATTTAGGGCAGGAGGATCATGCAGTGCATCATCCTCCTGTGTGTCACGGTCATACTGGATACCTGACAAATAAGTTTGACTTAGAACTCAAAATTGAAAATGGCGGTTGGGTTACAGCTTGGGCAAATGACATTGCAGAAAAAGATGTATTACAGGGAGTATCTGTATTTAGTGCTAATCCAAGTGCCTTCTTGTACTGGATAAATAACTTAGTAAATCGTACTATTTCATCATTACAAATTGATGAACAACACAAGTTCACGGCTGAGATGAGGAGAGTAGCTAATGAAATAGCTGCAGATGTTATTAGACGAGCAATTCAAGGGGAAATTCCATTAGAAACCTTTAAACAATTTGATACATTTGACTTTAAAGCAGGGGCAATAAGATATTCTGGTAGAAATATGTTATGTGGTAATACAGTATCTACTACTTGGGGAATGAAGCCTTATATTGCTCTTAGAGTGCGCTAAATTTATAAACCTGAAGATAAACAAAGGGGAGAATTGATCCTAACAGTGGAAGCAATGAATGTGTTTGTTCCTATAAATAATATAGAGAATTGATGTTTATATAACTGAAGAAAGAAGGGGCTCAAATTGAGCCCCTTCTTTTTTATTTAAATTCTACATGAAATTTAGTGTCAATGATTCCAAAAGCAACTTTACATGGCAACGGATTTTTTCCTGCTGAAGCAGCACGCATACAAGAAAGCACCCAATATTCCAGTTCTAAAGGTAAGCGGTATGCTTGAATACTACTATCATTGTTTTTTACTGTTACGATCGGTGTATTTACCCTAGTTGTAACAAAACCGTCCGTTGATATTATTGCTACTGCATCATTAGTATGAAAACCGGCGCTTAAAATTTCATAAAGCTTTCCATCTTTCTCATTGATAATCATAGGAATACTTAAATAGGGATAGTTATTTATATCATTATGAATAACTGTTCTTCCTGTATTCTTTCTTATCTGATTCCCTTGCATTTTATACACTCCTTTATAACAATCTACTTAAATCTATTCTATTTTACGTCTGTTATGTTAGAAAATTGTAGAGTCATCTTATTATAAAAAGCATCGGTACATATGACAGCGGTATTTAGTGAATCGAGATCAATATCAACAACAGTCATATAACTAGATAGTAAATAACCATCTTTATAATATGTAATTAATACTTCTTCTTCTTTCCATTTATTTCTTAAAAGCATGGTTAGTTCAGCCATATCTCGTCCTATATACATAATTTCATCTCTATAATATGTAGTTTGAATGAAGATTAAAATAATATGCGGCAATTTAAAAAATATAATTAAGAATAGCTTTTAAATGGGTTGGTTATATTATTGATTGTGGAGGTGAGAAAGATGAACAAAAAACAACAAGGTTACAATAAGGCAACTTCTGGCGCTAGCATCCAAAGCACAAATGCTAGCTATGGTACAGAATTCGCAACTGAAACAAATGTACAAGCAGTAAAACAAGCGAATGCAAAAGCAGAGGCACAGAAAGCCCAAGCTTCAGGTGCACAAAGTGCAAATGCTAGTTATGGTACAGAATTTGCAACTGAAACAGATGTGCATGCAGTGAAACAAGCGAATGCAAAAGCAGAGGCACAGAAAGCCCAAGCTTCAGGTGCACAAAGTGCAAATGCTAGTTATGGTACAGAATTTGCAACTGAAACAGATGTGCATGCAGTGAAAAAACAAAATGCACAATCAGCTGCAAAAAAATCACAATCTTCTAGCTCTAATCAATAATGAAGGGAAAACACTTCTCTATCTTAAGAGAAGTGTTTTCTCAGGCTGTGAAGAAAGTCTTCTCTACAGCCTATTTTTGTGTCTGAACAAATACATAATGTATCACTAGCAACTTTAGATGATGAGTTTGCCACGGTTTTAAAAACTAAAAAATTGATTAAAAAGTTGTAGTTAGTTGAAACAATACAATCTTAAGATGTTTGTTTTAACAGTACATGATATACACATCTTGGAGATAACCGGTTCGTTTTAAAAGGTTTTACTTAACTATAGCGCTATGTGGCTGTGCATAATTTTGACAAAACATTACAAAGACTGTGCGAGCTTCGTCGATGGATTTCAAGAGGTATTAGCCCTTTGATATGGAATTTTCATTATAGGAGGTGGCGTAGCGCTATGTCAGAAGCAGAGATAGTATATACCAGCAATGAAGTCTATAGTCGTTTAGGAGTAAGTGGCAGCACACTTAGAAAGTATTCGGATGTTCTTGAACGTGAAGGGTATGATGTAAGAAAGAATAGTCGAGGGAGAAGGGAATATACAGAGTTTGATGTTTTGCTTATTGAACAGTTAGTAGAGTTGAGTAAGCAAGATGGTATGACTTTAGAAAAAGCTGCGAAAATGATTGCGAAGCAGTTTGGAATTGATAATAAGAAAGAGGAATCCCAGGGGACAGATCCAGTTCCCTATCAGATGCAGTATCAATTCCAGCAACAATATAGCGCTATGATAGAAGAAATTAATAAGGTGCATCAAGCAAACCTATTAGAAATGGAAAAGAGACTAGGTGATCGTATAGATCAAAAGAACAAATTGATAGAAGAGGATATAAAAGAAAGAAATAGATTGATAGAGGAAGATATGAAAGATCGTAAGGAACGTGAAGAAAGGATAGAAAAAAGGTTAGAGCTAAGAGATGATAATCTTATGAAGATGGTCAGAGAGATTCAAGATGCTAAACGTACTATTGTATCAGCCCAGGAAGAAATAGCGGCAGCCAGGTCAAAAAAAAATTCTTGGTGGATGTTTTGGAAATGAGTACATTCATCAATGGATGTACTCCGAATTTTAATTTGAATTATGACTACAAATAAGAAGAAACCACTTTGATTAATCTTTTTTACAAAATGGTTTCTTCTTATTTTATCTAAAACTTGCCACACCATCTAAGGTTTCAGGACTAATAGTAACGGATATAGCTCTACATGTGGCACCTTTTTTGCTAAGAGCTACTATGGTAACTCCACTAGAGGACACGTCATGAATGAATACACGAGTTCCACCAGATATTGATATTCCGCCACCAACATCAGGTATTGTGTTGGGTACAGTAAAAAAATCACCGATCAGAGTGGTGAAATCAGTTCTAAATGTATCGGGATATTGTTGATTGTATGGATGTTGTCGGTTGTATGGATACTGGTATGGCTGTTGAGTTGGATAAGGATTATAATACATAATTTTACAACATCTTTTCTGAGTTTGAATTTTTCATTATAGTTACCTATATGTTCTTAATATTTGTTTGTGTATGGGTCAATATCTTGTTGGAAGAATAATTATTTTAAATGGAGGATTGATAGAAAGTATAAAAGTATAAATTTGTATTTAGGCCTGAACATCACAATAATGATTTTTTTACGGTTTATAATTTCACATACCGCATTAAAAATAAATTTTAGTGATTAACACAATAATCTCTAGAGTGCTACTTTTTTAATGGTAAATTAATAAGAGGTTTATTATTTAGATGCAACATATAACTTTGATAAGTATTCAAATAAGCAATATGATGAACTAATTTATAAAGTAAAAACCGATTTAGCTGATGATGAAAAGGCACGTTGGGAAGCAATGAAACAAGCAGAGAAAATATTATTAGAAGATGGAGCAGTAGCGCCGATCTACCAACAAGGAAGATCATATTTACAACGTTCTTTTGTCAAAGGTATTGTGACCAACGATTTTGGTGGAGAATTTAACTATAAATGGGCTAAAGTTAAAAGATAGATGGGTAAATTTGAAGTATGATGAAGAAAAGGAATAGGCAAAAAAGGAGTCGATATCCGAATCCTTTTAGTTATAAATAATGTGGAGTTAGAGTATAATTTTATATGGGTATATGGTATTAGATGAACGATTTATCCTTTAATGGTGATTAATGAGGGATTGTGGGAGGGGCTTACAGCCCTTTTTTTTATGGTATTCCATAAGCTTTCTTATATAATTAGATGCAGTTTGTATCGAGCAAATTGTTAAATATTGATCTAAGTAATTATAAATTTGAAGCAAAGCTCAAAGTACTTTATCATTCTAATCAATGAACATAATGTAGATTAGTAACAGGTTGTTTCTGTTTTTAAGCATAGAATATGATGAATTCTATTATTATTTTAAAGTGCCTTATGGATCAAGTGATAGTGCTTTTGAAGATCCAACGCATGTGAGACAATATTTTTTACATTCTTTTGATTATTTTTGCCAACCTTGTTATTGGCGTGCAGATTATGGGTATAGAGGCGATTGGTTAATTGAAAAAATTATAATCATTGTAGATGCAAACAAATATCAAGGGAAAACTGGGACAGAGATATTAGATGATGTAAATAAGTACCGGAATATTGTTCTTGAAATGATAGTTGAACTACGAGCTATAAAACCAATTTGAGAACCACAACGTGAACTACTTACAGCCTCACCTATTGAGATTCGTTTAGGTACTACGTTTTAGGTGGAAAATCTAAATTCAAATAAAATAAAGATATCTATAACAGAGGTGCTCAGATGATTACAATTAGTTTATGTATGATTGTAAAAAATGAAGTTGAAACACTTAATAGATGTTTAGAATCAGTTAAAGACATCCCTGATGAGATTATTATTGTAGATACAGGCTCAACAGATCAAACGAAACAAATAGCTAGTAAATGGACGAAACAAATTTTAGATTTTAAATGGATAGATGATTTCTCAGCAGCTCGAAATTATTCTTTCCATCAAGCTTCAATGGACTACATTTTATGGTTAGACGCTGATGATATACTTTTACCAGAAGAACGTAAAAAGCTACTTGATTTAAAACAATCACTCACTCAAAAAATTGATGCAGTTTCCATGATTTATCATGCGGAAATTGATAAATTCAATAATGTTTTAACCAGCATTCGCCGCAATAGATTAGTTAAAAGAAGTAAAAATTTTCAATGGCACGGCGTTGTTCATGAAGATCTAAGTATTCATGAACAGTATAATTCTCTCGAAAGTGACATTATAGTCACCCATAAAAAAATTATGCCGATAATGAATCAGATCGAAATCTCAAACTATATGAACAATTTTTGAAAAAAAATAAAGGTAAGATGACAGTTCACGATATATTTCATTATGCTAGAGAATTACATAAACATAAAAAATATAAACAAGCCATTGAATTTTATAACAAGTTCTTAGACTACGAAGATATCCAATTAGAATACAGGCTTTTTATTATGCATAAATTAGCTAGTTGTTATCATCTAATCGGAAATTTTAAAAAAGAAATAGAAATCACATTTCAGTCTTTAGAATACGATGTTCCTCAACCGGAATTTAGCTGTCGCCTAGGTGAATTTTTTCTTAAGAATAATCAGTTTTCTCAAGCTGCCTATTGGTATAATCAAGCTATAGAAGCACCTTCAGCTAATTCTGCTCATTTCATTGAACAACAACCCTTTAAAACTTGGTTACCGCATAAACAATTAGCATTTTGCTACTTTCAGCTAAAAGACTATAAACAGACTTATCATCATAATAAAATGGTTCTTCGTTTCTTACCAACTGATGAGGAGACCCTTAATAATATTAAAGTAATTGAGGAGTTAAAAATGACTGATTAACAATCATAGGATATTTATTCATCTGTAAAATAAATTTTTTAGAATGATGTAAACATCTGGAAGATAGGGAGAATTATTATGATCTTAGAAGCAAATCTAGTTATTTTAACAATTCGTGAAATTCGTGCAATCGACTCATATGTACGCTGCCAGGAATCTTATGAAAGTTAAGCCTTACGAATGTTAAAGCTTAATCGTTTCAATTCAAAACCAATTCATGGAGTAAGAAAAGGAAACCATTATTACTAAGCTATTGAAGAGATTCAAGAAGTATGTAGGTATTATCAAGAGAATTACCTATTAGTTTTTTCAAAAAGAAGAATATAAAATTTCAATGATTTACTAGATAAAGCCTTTCATTATTGCGAAGAACATGCAAACAGTTTTACAAGAATTATCACTCGATACTAATAACCAAAATAGAAAGAGAAAGCTCATAAAGCTATCTCTTTTTTCCTTTAATCCAAATTTACTTGTTTATGTTGATTTGAAATAAAGTTTGATTAAAACTCATTTAGAAGTCTTTAATTGCAAGTGACAGAGTATCGCAACTTTTTTATAAATGTTGTAACCTTTATAGATTCAATAGGATATAGTACAATCTTTTTTGTTTTTCATGAATAAATTATATAGAATTATATATTCGAATCTAGAAAGGGTGGTTACAATAGGAAGCTATTATGATAGAAAATACAAATATTATAAGAGTTCATCTTGTGGTGAAGGCGATGACAAGTACTATAAAGGTTCATCTTGCCATAGCCATAATAAAGAATCTATCGAATTTCAATATGATGAAAGATTAATTACTACTCCCATACTCGTTCCTCCTGCACCAGCAGCGCCACTTCAAATTTTAACAGTAAATTTTGATAAAATAAATACGGGGGACCGTGTATGGCTGAGTGGTATCGTCAGTCTAAATAATAATAATAATGTATTTTCAACAGTTACATTAACTATTACAAGAATATCTCCATTATCAGGAACACCTCAGGTCATTTATACACAAGTATTTGAAATTGATAATGAGGGTGATGATGATCAAATCCAAACTCCTTTTTCACATGTAGATGTTCCAACAACTCAACTTTTTGATGTTAGATACCAAGTTCGAGTAACTGTAGGAAATCCTAATTTATTTGTACAAGGAGTAAATACTCTAACAGCTCTTAGATTTAGTCGTTAATAATGAAATAAAAAGAAGCTTTGTCGAAGAATATTCAACATAGCTTCTTTTTTATAATCAACCATTGTCTTATATGGATATAATTGGTGCATTTACTCTAGTTGTAGCGAAACCGCCCGTTGTTAATTGCTACTGCATTGTTAATATGAAGACCAGCGCATAAATTATTGCTGATATGCCATCTTAGATAATAGGCATAATTAATTAGAACACATTAATACGAAATGTTCATAAAATCATACTTAATATCATTTATATAATGTTAACAAAATCCTTATTTCATAACAAGTGAAAAAGAGCATGTATATAAGCATGCTCTTTGACAAGAAAGGTAGTTTTCTATGAAAGGGGAACCTTCATACAATAACATATGCTTGTCCAGTTAAAAGGTGAAGAAAATTCTTTGACAAAATCTTTATTTAATTAAAAGAGCACCATGCACCAGTGCTCTTTAAGATAGGAGGTAACTCTCTGAGCGGAAAGTCTAGGCTAGAAATATATGATGTGAAAAAGAAAAAAGAACAAAAATTTTTATTATTTTAATACAAAAAAGCAGCTAGCAAAAGCTAACTGCCTCCAACAGGGATGTAACTCTAGATGTAGTTATAGTATGAACGGAATATTGAGTTTTATTCAGAAGGGAACTTATAGCTTTTCGTTTGAACTTAATCTATATCCCACAAACAAATAGAGGGAAATCGATAAAGTCAGAACCTTAAAGTATTTTGGAATCAAATGGAATTAGCCCAACTGTTCACGGTTCCTTAAAATCACGTAATAACTTTATTCGTTCGGATAAAGATTCTGATATGTTTCTACTGTCTGTTTAATTAAATCCTTTAAAACATCGATATCGATATCAGCTAATTTATTAACATAAATACAAGCCTTACTCTTCGTGTGCTTACCAAATTTCACTAATAATTTTTCTCTTTCTTCACTTTCATAGGTCAAATAAAGACTAATTTTCGCCTTTCTTGGTGAAAACCCCACTAAAGGTGCATCCCCTTCACGTCCTGATGCATACTTATAGTGATAGCAACCAAAGCCTATAATACTAGGACCCCACATTTTTGCGTCGTAACCAGTTACTTCTTCAAAAATTTCTAATAACTGATAGGCATCTGCCTTCTTCTTCTCATTTTCCACACTTTCAATAAATTCAATTACACTATTTTCAGTTTCTTTCATCTTCGGTTCATACATATATGCACCCTCCCATTCTCTGAATAAATTTATCTTAACATAAAACTTAAACCCGGTATTCAAACTAAATGCATCCGTACAATATATAGTTCTTGTCATCGGCTCGATATGTAATATATTTATGTACATGTCGTGGACCATCCCGTCACGATAGTATGAAATCAATATTTTCTCTTTGTTTTGTAGTAATTGCACAAGCCCTATTTGTAGTTGTTCTTTCATATCTTCAGTTACAATTGGTTTTGGTACTTTATTCAAATAATTCAGCATTTCTCTAATTCTTTCGTATTGTTCCGGCATACTGGCCATTCGTTATCAAGACCTAAATCGTAAAACGCCATAAAAAATAAGGGATGATACATATTATACATGACTAATTCATGGTCAACAGCATCCAATATGGTATGACAGGGCTGGAAGTGCTATGAGCACAGTTGGGCATTATTAATAAGAGCCCAATAAAAAAATTCTCTTGGATGCAAGAGGATTTTTTTATTGGGAATAGTAAGGGGAAGGGTGAGGGGAGGTGCATTACATATGGGAAAAGGTAGAAGTAATAATGCTGGTAAAAAGCAACCGAAATTCGATGATTTATCAAATTTCGCTAAACAAAGCCAACCGACAGAAAAGAAGAAGAAATAAGAAAAGGAGTTCTCTTGATAAAGAGAACTCCTTTTTAAGGTATATTGACATTTCAGCACAACATATCGATCGCTCAACCAAATATTCATAAGTGCCAAGCGTGAACTACTCGCCACTTAGCAAAGCTTGAAGTGGGAGCTTCTCAGTTCCACGACGAAAGTAACCTTTCGTCTCCCTGAGCGTTACTTCGGGGTGTTCCACCCCTAGATGTCCAACGCTTGGACGCTCTTTTGGTACGGTTGATATTTTACGCGGGAACCGAATGGCTTGGTTTTCGCACTCTATTTTCTTCCTGCAACCTCATATATCAAGTTATCAAAGAGCTTCATATAGCTAGTTTATCAAAAGTTTTTGGCTATGCCAAACCGAAATTCATCTCCTACCTACCGTTGGGCTATGCCCTTCACACGCTTGAGGAAGGAGAATTCTTTCGGGGAATTCGTTAAATTCGTGTGGAGAATGGCATCAAATTTAATATTATTGTCCTGCTTTTTCTAATGCTTCTTGACCTCATGTAAAATGACAATACTCCATTAATTTTTTCTTTCTTCCCTGTGTCTTTTTCATAATTTAAATATCCCCCTTTTAGATAGCTGCATAGCCCAATAAAAGCCTACTTTGCGTATTATAAGAATTTTTTCCGTATATTCTAAGAGTAATTTTTCGAAAGATATAATTTTTTGGGGGACAAATAATTTCACGGAAGATTTCTTGTGATTTAACCCCCCTCTATTCCGACAAAAACCAGCAAAGACAGTACGAGCCTCGTCGATTTATTCTTGAAAGTTTTAGGTTATATGTATTGAATTTTTCTTATAGGGGGTGGGATGACGCTATGGCAGGAATGGAAATAGTGTACACCGCAAATGAGGTATATGGTCGGTTAGGAGTAAGTAGCAGTACCCTTAGAAAATACTCGGACGTTCTTGAACGAGAAGGGTATGAGGTACGGAAGAATAGTCGGGGAAGAAGAGATTATACAGAGTTTGATGTGGTATTTCGTCAGCCCTTAGTAGAGCTAAGTAAAGAGGATGGCATGACCTTAGAAAAGGCTGCTAAATTGATTGTAAAGGAGTATGGCATCGTTAATAAGAAAGAAGAAACTGAAGAAGCAAATCCGATGCCGTATCATGTGCAGTATCAACTTCACCAACAATATAGCGCTATGGTAGCGGAACTTAATAGGGTGCAGCAAGCAAATCTATTAGAAATGGAAAACAGATTAAGTGATTACATGGATCAACGGAATACATTAATGGAGGAAGATATGAGGAATCGCAAGGAACATGAGGGAAGACTCGAAAAAAGATTAGAGCGAAGAGATGTAAACCTTATGAAAATGATTAGAGAAATTTAAGACGCAAAACGAATGATTGAAGAAGTGGCAGCGGCGAAAGAGAAAAAGTTTTGGGGATGAGTACACTCTTAATCGGGTGTACTTTCATTTTTGCAAGAGGAATTTAAATATGAGTTATTTTTTGTTCGATTAATAATTTCACATACAGTAAGGGTAGTTAAATATAATCTAAGACCAAAAAGAGTATGGAAACTGGAATTTAAAATAATTTTATAGGAATTTCATTTAAGGGGTCTAATAAGTCGGTATTGTGATTTTTTGTCTTTTTGGTGTTATTGTATCAATTGTAGTCGTACATGCTTTTAAAATGGAAAATAAAGAGCCGTTTTTCAGAAGAGGGCTTAAAAATATCATTACAAAACAATGTATAGTAAAAATCTTTATAATTTTGGATTTGTATATTAAAATTTACAATTTGTCCAATTGACATGCCCATCTTTGGGTGCTACGTTTTAAACTGGCGACAGATTTACGAGGTTTATTACTTAGGGGCAAAGATTGCTTCTTCTAGGCAATATACAACTAGATAATCTAATGCTATGAACCGTACGTAGAGAGGGAGAAAAGAAACATGTTAAAAAAAGTAACGCCTATTATGGCTGCTGTTTTAGGAGCTAGTTTTTTACTTACAGCGTGTAGTAGTGAAAAGAAAGAAAATACAGCAAAGGCAACTGACAAGAATAAAACAAACCAATCTATTCATTTACCGTATATAGCGGAAATCCCAACGATGGATGTTACAAAGGCAACTGACGGTGAATCTATGAACGTAATGAAAAACGTGTTCGAGGGTTTGTATACGTTGGGGGAAGGAAATAAGCCGATACCAGCAGTAGCGAAATCGTATGATGTGAGTGAAGATAAAAAAACATACACATTCCATCTGAGGGATTCAAAATGGTCAAACGGAACACCTGTAACAGCTGAAGACTTCGTGTTTTCTTGGAAAAGAGCCGTGAACCCTGATACAGCGGCAGAATATGCGTTTTTATTCTTTGATATTAAGAATGCAAAGAAAATTAATAGTAAAGAGCTAACTGTAGATCAGCTAGGGGTCAAAGCAGTAGATGATAAAACATTAGAAATACAATTAGAACAGCCTGTTCCTTATTTTATAGATTTGACAACGTTTGCAACGTTCTTACCAATAAACGAGAAGTATTTTGAATCAAAAGGGAAGCAGTATGGTTTAGAAGCAGATCAATTAGTTTATAACGGAGCATTCACATTAGATAATTGGAAGCATGAACAAGGTTTTCAGTTGAAAAAGAATCCGAATTATTGGGATGCTAAAACAGTGAAATTAGACGAAATCAACTTTGATATTGTAAAAGATAAATCAACAGAAATAAATCTATATGAATCAGGTCAAATTGACCGTGTAGGACTAACAGGTGAGTTTGTAGATAAATATAGAAAGAATCCCGACTTCAAGGAACGTTCTGAAGTAACGGTGCAATTCCTACGTATGAATCAAAAGAATGAAGTGTTAAAAAATAAAAATGCTCGTTTGGCGATTAGTCAGGCAATGAATAAAAAAGCCTTTGTTGATACAGTGTTAAACAATGGTTCTCTTCCTGCGTATGGTTTTATACCAACTGATTTTGCTAAAGATTCGGACGGAAAAGACTTCCGAAAAGAAAATGGAACATTAGTAAAAGATGATGTGAAGGTAGCGAAGGAAAACTGGAAGAAGGCAAAGCAAGAACTTGGGAAAGAGCAGGTAACACTAGAATTACTTACAAGTGACAATGTGTTTGCCAAGAAGAATGCGGATTATTTAAAAGGTGAGCTAGAAAAGAATCTAGAGGGATTAACGGTCAATGTTAAGCCGCAGCCACGCAAACAACAAATTCAATTGCTTCTAAATAGTGATTATGATTTAGGTGTTGATGTATGGGGTCCCGATATTCCTGATCCGATTACATTTTTAGATTTATTCACGACAGATAGTACATACAACTTTGATAAGTATTCAAACAAACAATATGATGAATTAATTCATCAAGTGAAAACGAATTTAGCTGGTGATGAAAAAGCACGTTGGGAAGCAATGAAACAAGCTGAGAAAATCTTATTAGAAGATGGAGCGGTCGCACCTTTCTATCAGCAGGGAAGATCATATTTACAACGTTCTTCAGTCAAAGGCATAGTTACAAATGATTTTGGTGGAGAATTCAATTATAAGTGGGCTGAAGCTAAGAAATAAAAAAGATACAAAGATACAAAGATACAAAGATACAAAGATACAAAGATACAAAGATACAAAGATACAAAGATACAAAGATACAAAGATACAAAGATACAAAGATACATGTATCTTAAATTCATAGAGTGATTTTGAGAAGAAAATGCCAGTTTATTTAAGAATAGGGGATATTCTAGATATGAACAATAAATTACCGACTTATACGAAAATTTTTGAAGCAACTCAGAGAAGATTAAAAGCACTGAAAAAAACTTGTTTACGACATAAAGAAATTGACGAAGTAGATACATTAATGTTTTACCTTGTTGGAAATATCAATTTGAGAATAAATACTATTTTTCATCTACTGGAGAATGGTATTACTGATGGAGTCTTACCTTTACAAAGGACATTGTTTGAATTACAAATAGCATTCGACACTTTTGCGAGTGCTGAGGACGAAGATAAAAAGAACTATATTAAGTTTTTTCATAAAAAATACAACTTTGAAACTATTAATAAGTTGAATAAATTTTTTAAAAATGGCAGTGAAGAAATGAAAAACATTGCTACTCCTAAACAAATCGAAGAACTGTCTAAACTTAAGGATGAAGCGTTAAAAGAAATTAAATCAGAACATGTAGAAGTAAGAAGACCAGAATTTAAACAGTGGTATGAGATAGCAAGTGGGAAAAGTTTGACAGATTTGTGTGTTGAACTTCAAGAGATAGGTTATTACCAATGTTATGATGAGCCTTCAAATTGGGTTCATCCGCAAAGGTTAATTGAAAACATGGATTTTGAAACATTTGGTCAGCAAATGCCTTCGCATTTTAATATTTTAATGAAAGGTAACTTATATTGGAGTATTATGAAGCTTTCAGACAATATATCATTTTTAGCAAGCTATTATAATATTATAAAAAGTGATCCGCTATATCAATATGGAACGAAGCTTTATGAACTAGCTGAAGAATTAAGAACTTTAGTAGAAGAAGAGAGCGAAACTACTGGTAGTAGCCCCTTAGAATAGATTCTTTTATAAAAGATACAAAGATACAAAGATACAAAGATACAAAGATACAAAGATACAAAGATACAAAGATACAAAGATATAAAGATTCATGTATCCTAAAACTCAAAGGTATAATAGGTACAAAATGGAGTCCGATTAGGGACTCCATTTTGTATGTTCTCCTATAAGTCTTTTAACATAATCAGCTGCAATTTGTATCAAGCAAATAGTCAAATTATGCCCCCTTTTAGATTAAATTAGTTGCAGCGTATGTAATTTAACAAATCACTGTTGCGACAGAAAAAGAGTCGATCTTTACCCCTCTAAGAGCTTCGGCTCTTTTTTTATGAACAAAGAAGGTACTAAAATTACAAGGCATGTATGTCTTCATTTCTTGTGATAAGAAGTTGCTTGATTCTCGTAATAAGAGGTTGTTCATTTTTGAGACGTGTAATTTGTACAACTTTATTTGTTTTTTTTGATGATTTTGTTATACTTACAGTAGTCACATTGACGTATTGATATATGACTGCAGTAATATTGAAGAGAAAGTTTGTTCATAATAAAAAGAGAGATGTTGGCGCATCTCCCTTGGTAACTGATATCTTAAACAATCGGTTGCTAAATATTATTTGTGTTTTGAACCGTCATTTAGCTTGCAGGCATTGACGGTTCTTTTATTTGGGTAATCTTCATTTTTATCTAACAATTTATATGCAAGTCCAACAAAATATATCTTCAAACCGTCCTGTATAGGATCATGCAATAAATCATTTAAGTAAGTAAATATTTCCGTTATGTCCATCTTCTCACCTCCCCCTCTTTAAATAATCGAGAAAGGATAGCAATCCGACCGTCTAGCAATATCAGCTGATTTTATCATAACATGAAAAACAATAAATATAATAATCTTGATAAATAAAAATTATTTCAGTAATTCTTACAAAATATTTAACTGTCCATATTTAAAATGGTTTTCATTTTCTATTACCGAAAGTAAAGTGCGGTAGGACAAAATTCATATAAGTTTATTTGAAATTTCATTCGGGTATGTATAAAGGGGAATGCTATGTTTCTAAAAGGGATGTGGCTATTAATAGCAAAATAGATAGCAATATTAATATTGCTATCTTTATCTTATAAACCATCAATATTGATAGTTGAGGTGCTCAGCTTAGTATAACATTCTTGGGTACACCTCTAAAAAAGGATACAAAGATACATGTATCTTTGTATCCTAAAAATTTAAAAGTGTAAAAGGTAAAAAATGGAGTCCGATTAGGGACTCCGTTTTAGTTACAAGTGCTGTAGGAATATAGTATAATTCTAGTTGGGTATATTGCGTTAGAGAATCTTCGTATTCTTTAATTGTGATTATAAATGGAGTGTAGAGGTAGGATTCTGCACTCCATTTTCTTATGTTCTCCTACAAGTCTTCTAACATAATCAGATGCAATTTGTACTAAACAAACGGATAGATCCTGATTTAAGTAATTGTAAAGTCGCAGCTGCCTTTTTATATATTCCTGTTGTTTTGGAGAAAAATCTTCAATCATACTTATGACAGTTTCGTATTCAAAAAAGAAGTATTTTTCATTTGCTTCTATAACAAACACATCATTTTTGATCGTGTGATTTTGGAAAAATAATTCAAAGAAAGAAACTTGGCTTTTATTTTCTTTTAGGGCATTCATAATTCACTTCTCCTTTTAAATTAAATTAGTTGCAGCGTATGTAATTAAGCAGATCACTAAAATAATACCAATGAAAGTTGTAAATAGTGCAAGAAATCCAAGAGCAAATCGGTATAAGAAATAAGTACCAAGTGCAATTGCTATTATGAATCCGATTATGAGGGCTAATGTTCCGATTGTATGTAAGGATATTACGTTAAAAAATACTAACCCTATGACAACTAAGGCAATAATAAAAAGGGCTCTCATGGCGCATCTCCTTTTGTAAATTAATTTTAGGATACAAAGATACAAAGATACAAAGATACAAAGATACAAAGATACAAAGATACATGTATCTTTGTATCCTAAAATAAAAAGATACGGCATAATGCGTATCTTTATATATCCTCTTTAGAACTGAGAGTTTGAAGTAGCTTCTGTTCTCTTTCGGTTAATTCGTTTTTTATGAAGTTCTCAAGTAGTTCATCTATTACTTCATATTTTTTTAAGCTTCTTAAAGTACAAATATTTTCAATCAAACTAAATGTATCAGGAGAAACCTTTATATTTTTACGATTTTGCGAACCGACTTGTTTTTTATGTTGGTTTGTTGCATCTGCTATAGTTTGAGAAGAGGGTGTATTATCTTCTACTTTTCTTGTGACATCAGCAGCTTCAGTAATCTTAGGATCTTTGGGTTGTTGTCTCTTTATTAAACTCACCTATATCAATTCCCTTCCCTAACTTAGTAAGTTTGTTATCTACGAAATATTTAGGAGTATATTTGTAGTCTACAATATCTCCTTTAGTTTCAAAGAGATGAATTCTTTCTTCAAGCTCGCAGAATACATCACAGAATAGAGCTAACATTCTCTTATCATGATGATCCTCGAATTGGAACCCAATACGTGGATACCATTCTAGGCGAGCATGATTATTTATTATTGTACTAAAGACATTTTCCTCACCAAAAGTTTCAATAGTATTTTTGACAATCTCATTATGCAATGAACGTTTCTTTTGCAATAATACAGGCAAAATTCCAACTACGTTCATCTTAACAAGATGTCCAAAGTCATCCACTAAAGTTTGTAAATAATCAAAAATCAACCTTTGACTTCCCTCATAAGAAAATTGTTGAGTCTCTTGTACTACTATAACAAAGTCACTTGCTACCATAGCATTATCCACTTTAAGGTCAGTGGAAGGTGGAATATCAATGAATATGTAGTCATAGTCGTATTTAATTTTATCTAGCAACTTTGCAAAATAAAAAGTTCGATCTTCAGTAGTCTTAAAATTTTCAATTAAAAAATCTGTGTACTTTCTCATATCGT
This sequence comes from Bacillus sp. FSL R10-2201, assembly GCF_038008665.1. Taxonomy (NCBI): domain Bacteria; kingdom Bacillati; phylum Bacillota; class Bacilli; order Caryophanales; family Bacillaceae; genus Bacillus; species Bacillus sp. FSL R10-2201. Next base: position 102,746 of record NZ_JBBOZP010000002.1, read on the forward strand.
AACCGCATGGGATCATATCGAGGTTTTCATGAAGCTTTATAATGCCATCTGATAGATTACCATCTTCTAAACATTTCATTAATGTTTTTTGCATTTCTTCTATTTTGAAGGATTTTGCTAAGAATGTAGTTCCGTTTCCTTGAAGGTCTGTATCAATAAATAAAACTTTCTTATTAAATACTAGAGAAGCTACAAGAGATTCCATACAAGAGTCAGTAGTTTTTCCTACGCCCCCTTTTTGTTGGGCGTTGATTATTACGTGTCCTTTTTTCATAGAGATTCACTCCTTTTTAAATGTAACACAATTGTAATAAAAGATACATGTATCTTTGTATCCTAAAACAATCATAACATATGAGTGGAAACATGAAAAGGATAAATGTATCCTTTTTTATATTTTACTATTTTTTTATAGGAAACCAAAAGATGGTTTTATAATAAATGCTGTTAAATCAACGTTTTATAAGTTATTCAAGAATACAAGAATACAAGGATACAAAGATACAAGGATACAAAGATACAAAGATACAAAGATACAAGGATACAAGGATACAAAGATACATGTATCTTTTCTCTTTTTAGGGGTACATGCTTAATATGTATCTTTTTTTGATATTTACAAATAAAAAAACTTGTTGTAACGTTATAGACAACAAGTTTCTCAACACAATTTGATAATATACATAAAAAATTCGTAAGAATTTGTAGAATATATAAGACACATAAAACATAAAAAACAAATAAAAAAAGAACGGCTGTCTAATTGAGATTTGGACGTCTCAACCAGACAGAGGAAGTAGATTTGCTTGGACACATCTCTACTTCTTGGTGAATACAATTTGCTGGACACATCTTGTATTCCATTTACGTCACTGCTCTATCAGTGAGTAAACTTCCCAAACCGTTCTAGTTAACTATGCTATTGAGATATAAATATCTCTTATTAGTATAGTTAATTAGAGTAGATTTGTAAAGATAGAAACCCTTATTTAAGTGCATCTATAAGCGTATTTAATTATGGATTTTTCTACCTTTTTATACAATTCGGGAAGTCTATTTATTTAGGTGAGCAGTGATATAACTGCTCACCTTTTTTTGTTGTAAAAAGTCAGTGGAAAGGAGGTTCAAC